>NZ_CP011789.1:4880000-5185000 GCF_001636055.1 Pseudomonas putida | reverse complement strand
CTTCTCGCTGCGCCGCTTCACCATGACAGCCATTGGCCTGTTCGCCGTGCTGGGCCTGGTCCAGCCCTTGGCCCCCAACCTGCATAGCCTGATGCTGCTGCGGGTGCTCCAGGGCTTTGCCTCGGGGGCATTGCCGCCGATGCTGATGAGCGTGGCGCTGCGCTTCCTGCCGCCGAACATCAAGGTCTATGGCCTGGCCTGCTACGCCCTGACTGCCACGTTCGGGCCCAACCTCGGCACGCCACTGGCGGGCCTGTGGACCGAATATGTCGGCTGGCAGTGGACGTTCTGGCAGATCATCCTGCCCTCGGCACTGGCGATCTTCTGCGTCGGTTGGGGCCTGCCGGAGGACCCGCTGCGCCTGGAGCGCTTCCGGCAGTTCGACTGGCGTGGCGTGCTGCTGGGGTTGCCGGCCATCAGCAGTATCGTGCTGGGCCTGTCGCTGGGCGATCGTTGGGGCTGGTTCGATTCGCCCTTGATCTGCTGGCTGCTGGGCGGTGGCCTGCTGTTGCTGGTGCTGTTCATGTACAACGAATGGTCCGAGCCCTTGCCGTTCTTCCAGTTGCGCATGCTGTCGCGGCGCAACCTGAGCTTCGCCCTGGTGACCTTGGCCGGCGTGCTGGTCGTACTTTCCGGCGTAGGTAGCATTCCTTCGGCGTACCTGGCGCAGATCCAGGGGTATCGTCCGGCGCAGACCAGCCCGCTGATGATGCTGGTGGCCATGCCGCAACTGATCGCGCTGCCGCTCACCGCAGCGCTGTGCAATATCCGCGCGGTGGACTGCCGCTGGGTACTGGCGAGCGGGCTGGCGATGCTGGCGGCCTCGTGCGTGGGCAGCAGCCTGCTCACCAGCGAATGGATCCGCGGTGATTTCTACCCGTACTACCTGTTGCAGGTGTTCGGCCAGCCGATGGCGGTGCTGCCACTGCTGATGCTTTCGACCAACGGCATGACCCCGCAGGAAGGCCCGTTCGCGTCCGCCTGGTTCAACACCGTGAAGGGCCTGGCGGCAGTGATCGCCACCGGCCTGCTCGATGCCCTGGGCACCCTGCGCAGGCATTTTCATTCCAACCATCTGGTCGACAGCCTGGGCAATGCGCCACTGCTGGACGATGGCGCGGCGAACCTGGCCAGGCGCCTTCACGAACAGGCCCTGGTACTGACCTCGGCCGACCTTTACCTGGTGATGGCCTGCATCGCCGTGGCCCTGATCTGCCTGATTCCCTTTGTGCCTACCCGGGTCTATCCGCCCCGTGCGGTGGCCTGACCCTGTAGTTCGAGACAAATGACATGACCCAAGCACGCAAGACAGTTTTCATCGGCTCGGTACTCGCCGTGGCCGTCCTCGCCGCCATCGTCGGCCCCTGGATGTTCGGCAGCGACCACCGCCAGAGCACCAACGACGCCTACGTCACCGCCGACTACACCGTGGTCGCGCCGAAGGTAGCAGGCTTCATCAAGCAGGTGCTGGTCGAGGACAACCAGCAGGTCAAGGCCGGCCAGTTGCTGGCGACCATCGACGCCCGCGACTACCAGGCCGCACTGGATGCCGCCCAGGCCCAACTGCTGGTGGCCAAGGCGCAGGCCATCGATGCCCGCGCCACCCTCGAGCGCCAGGCGGCGCTGATCGCCCAGGCCGAGGCCGCAGTGAAGGCGGCGCAGGCCGAGGCCGGTTTCGCCGACCATGAAGTGACGCGCTACAGCCGCCTGGCCGAGCAGGGCGCCGGCACTGTGCAGAACGCCCAGCAGGCGCGCAGCCGCGTCGACCAGGCCCGCGCGCGGCTGGCCAACACCCAGGCGGCACTGGTGGCCACGCGCAAGCAGGTGGACATCCTCCAAGCCCAGGTCGCCAGTGCCGATGGCCAACTCAAGCGCGCCGAAGCCGGCGTGGAAAAAGCCGAGCTGGACCTCTCCTACACCCGCATCACCGCGCCGGTGGACGGCATGGTCGGCGAACGCGCGCTGCGTGTTGGCGCCTACGTCAATCCAGGCGCGCGGCTGCTGTCGGTGGTGCCACTGCAACAGGCCTATGTGGTCGGCAACTTCCAGGAAACCCAACTGACCCATGTGCAGCCCGGCCAGCCGGTGCGCATCAGTGTCGATACCTTCTCCGGCGAGACCCTGCACGGGCATGTCGAGAGCATCGCGCCGGCCACCGGCGTCACCTTCGCCGCGGTGAAGCCGGACAACGCGACCGGCAACTTCACCAAGGTGGTGCAGCGGATTCCGGTGAGGATCGTCTTCGATGATGGGCAGCCTTTGCTCGAGCGTCTTCGTGTGGGCATGTCGGTGGAGGCGACCATCGATACCCAGGGCGACACCCTGGCTGGCAAAGAGGTGACTGCGCGATGAAAGCCCATCCAGCGATTGCGGCAGCCGCTTCCACAGTGCTGCTCGCCGCGCTGTTGGCCGGCTGCACCCTCGGCCCGGATTTCCAGCGCCCCGACAGCCAGGCCCCGCAGCAGTGGAACGCCCTGGAGGGCGAGCAGGCGGCGAGCCAGCCTGTGGCAGAGCCGCTGCAACTGCGCTGGTGGGACAGCTTTCATGACCCGCGCCTGAGTGCGCTGATCGAGCAGGTCGCGGCGCGCAACCTCGATCTGCAGATCGCCAGCGCACGCCTGCTGCAGAGCCGGGCGCTGCGCAGTACCGTCGCAGCCGACGAGCTGCCGTCGGTGGATGTCAACGCTGGCTACAGCCGTGCGCGCAACAGCGCCGAAGGGCTGAGCGACCCGTCTGGCAAGGCGGGCAAGTCGGCCTTCAACTTGTGGCAGGGCGATCTTGTAGCGGGTTGGGAGCTGGACTTCTGGGGGCGGGTACGGCGCCAGGTCGAGGCGGCCGATGCCAGTGTCGAGGTGGCCGAGAATGACCGCAATGGCGTGCTGCTGGCGCTGCTCGCCGAGACTGCGGGTGACTACATCCAGTTGCGCGCGGTGCAGCATACCCTGCAGGTCACCGAGGATAACCTGAAGGTTGCCCGACACAGCCTGAAGCTGTCCGAGGACCGCCAGGCCGAGGGTGTCGCCACTCGCCTCGACGTGGCCCAGGCCAATGCCCAGGTGGCGTCCATCGAAGCGCGCCTGCCAACCTTGCAGGCGCGTCGCGATGACCTGATCAATGCCCTGAGCCTGCTGGCGGCCGAGCCGCCGCGCAGCCTGCAGACCACGTTGCTGGACGCTGGCGCGTTGCCGGCGCCGGAGCAGAAGTTCGCCATCGGCGTGCCTTCGCAACTGGCCGAGCGCCGCCCGGATATCCGCCAGGCAGAAGCCCGCCTGCATGCCGCCACCGCGAGCATCGGCGTGGCCAAGGCGGATTTCTATCCCAGCATCCGCTTGTCCGGGAGTGCCGGCTTCCAATCGATGCAGCTGGCTGATTTCGGCAACTGGGATTCGCGGCGCTTCGCCTTCGGGCCGCAGTTGTCGTTGCCGATCTTCGAAGGCGGCCGCCTGAAAGGCACGCTCCAGTTGCGTGAGGCGCAGCAGCAGGAGGCGGCGCTGAACTACCGCAAGGTGGTGCTGGGTGCCTGGCACGAGATCGACGATGTGCTGCGCTTGTACAACGCCAGCCAACTGCGCCGTGACCATTTGGCCGAGGCGGTGCGGCAGAACCGCATTGCCCTGGAAACGGCGCAGCGGCAGTACGTGGAAGGGGCGGTGGACTTTCTCAACGTGCTGACCGTGCAGTCGGCACTGTTGGCCAGCCAAGAGCAGTGGATCGACAGCTCGGCGGCCGTATCGCAGGCGCTGGTGGGGCTGTACAAGGCGCTTGGGGGCGGCTGGCAGGCGTTCGACAAGGTTTGAGATGGGTGGTGGATTCTTCGCGGGCGAGCCCCCCCCACAGGATGGACAGCACCGATTCTGTACTTGTGGGAGCGGGCTTGCCCGCGAAGAGTCCACTACCGCTTCAAAGCGGCCGCAACAACCCGAAGCGCTTGCGCAACACCTTGTCCAGCAACCGCTGCGGCAGCAGCCGTGCCATCAACGGCAAGGCGGTGCTGCCATTGCCCAGCCTCACCAGCGCCGGTGTCGGCGTCTTGCGTGTGGCTGCCAGCAATCCCTGGGCAAAGGTCGCCGCTGGGGTCGGCCTGTCCTGCGAGGCGCGAGCCCTGGCCTGCACCTGCTCGCGCAACGGCCACCACGGCGAATCCGCTACCAGTACCTGCTCGGCTTCGTGCTGTGCATTGCTGGCGAACTGCGAAGCGATCGCCCCGGGCTGCACTTCCATCACCCGGATCCCGAACGGTGCCAGCTCCAGGCGCAGGGCGTCGCTCAGCGCATGCACGGCGGCCTTCGAGGCACAGTAGGCCCCGGCGAAGGGCGTGACCAGGACTCCGGACACGCTGCCGATGTTCACCACCAGGCCTTTGGAGCGGCGCAGCAGCGGGAACAGGGCGCGGGTTACGCCGACCAGCGAGAAGACATTGGTTTCGAACTGGCGCTGCAGGGCTTCGACGCCGCCGTCGAGCAGCGGGCCCATGGCGCCGTAGCCGGCGTTGTTGATCAGGATGTCGAGTTCTGGCAACTGCTCGGCCAGCAGTGTCAGGGCCTGCGGGTCGTTGACGTCCAACTGCCGGGCGCTGAAGCCAGCGGCGGCGAGGCGCTCGACATCTTCAGGCTTGCGGGCGGTGGCCCAGACCTGGTGGCCGGCATCGCGGAAGGTATCGGCCAGGGCGCGGCCGATGCCGCTGGAACAACCGGTGATAAGAACGGTGGGCATGGTCAGGGTCTGCTGTCAGGTGAGATGTACAGCGTCTGCACCGGCCTCTTCGCGGGCAAGCCCGCGAAAAGCTCGACGCGGTCGCCCGGTCAATTGGCAAATGTACCCTGCAGGTGCTCGGCACGAAACTCCAGGGTCTGCGCACGATAGCCAGAGCGCAGCGGTGGCAATGGCAGGCAGTCTGTCCATTCGGCACCCGGCTGCAGCTCACCGGGCCCACGATAGCGCGGCGCGGCATAGGTGTTTTCGGCAAGGTTGACCGTATCGCCCGGGGTGTAGGCGGCAACCCGCCAGCGCAGCTCGGTGAGCGGCACCTTGTTGCCGTTCTTCATTCGTACTTGCAGGGCGCGGTCGGCGGGGCATTGATCGGGCGCATAACTCAGGCGCAGATCGAGACGGGCCAGTTGCGAGGCTTCGCGGCTGTCCTGCCAGACCACGAACAACGCAACCAGACCCAGGCCGCACACGGCGGCCATGGAAATCGGCAGGGCCTTGGCCGGGTAGCGCAGCAGCAGGACCAGCCAGGTGAGGATGAGAAAGGCGCCGATGATCATGAGGGTGCAGGCCTTGGTTGGGCGGTTCGATCATCGTAGCGGGAAATGACGCATGGCTCAAAAACGCCATCGCGGAACACGTCGCAGCGGCGAACCGCCGCTGCGACTTGTTCCGCGATGAAAGCGCTGCCGTTACTGCGCGATGGTCTTCACCGAAACCCCACGCTCCACCGGCGTGGAAGTACGCCCGTACACATCCTCGAAGCGCTCGATATCATCCTCGCCCAGGTAGCTCCCGGACTGCACTTCGATGATCTCCAGCGGGATCTTGCCCGGATTGCGCAGGCGGTGCACCGAGGCAATCGGGATGTAGGTCGACTGGTTCTCGGTGAGCAGGAACACGTTCTCGTCGCAGGTCACCTCGGCGGTGCCGCTGACCACGATCCAGTGCTCGGCGCGGTGGTGGTGCATCTGCAGCGACAGGCTGGCGCCTGGTTTGACGGTGATGTGCTTGACCTGGAAGCGTCCACCCATGTCCACCGAGTCGTAGGAGCCCCACGGACGGTACACCTCGAGGTGGTTCTGGGTCTCGCTGCGGCCTTGCTGGTCGAGGGTGTTGACCAGTTGCTTGACGCCCTGGACCTTGTCCTTGTGGGCAATCATCATTGCGTCCTTGGTCTCGACCACGACGATGTTCTCAAGGCCGATCACCGATACCAGCTTGCCGTTACCGTGGATCATGCAGTTGTGGCTGTCCTGCACCACCACATCGCCCTTGGTGACGTTGCCGTTGTCGTCCTTCTCGTGCACATCCCACAGCGACGACCAGCAGCCCACGTCGCTCCAGCCGGCCGACAACTGCACCACGCAGGCGCGCTGGGTCTTTTCCATCACCGCGTAGTCGATGGAGTTGTCCGGGCAGCAGGCGAAGGTGGCTTCGTCGATGCTCAGCACGTCGGCCTCTTCGTCGCTGCGCTCCAGGGCCAGCAGGCAGGTGTCGTAGATGTCCGGGTCGTGCTTTTTCAGCTCTTCGAGGAAGCGGCTGGCGCGGAACAGGAACATGCCGCTGTTCCAGAAGTAACCGCCAGCGCGGACGAACTCGTTGGCGCGTTTCTCATCGGGCTTTTCGACGAACTGCGCGACCCGCGCCACACCCTCTGGCAGCAGGGCGTCCTGGCTGGAGCGGATGTAGCCGTAGCCGGTCTCGGGTTTGGTCGCCGGCACGCCGAACAGCACCATCTCGCCGCGCTCGGCCGCCACGGTGGCCAGGGCCAGGGCGCGTTGCAGGGCTTTCTGGTCCTCGATCACGTGGTCGGCGGGCAGCACCAGCATCAGCTCGTCGCGGCCCTCGTTGACCAGTTTCATGGCGGCCATTGCCACCGCTGGCGCGGTGTTGCGCCCGAAGGGCTCCATGAGAATGGCCTGGGTTTCGAGCTTCAGGCCCGCCAACTGCTCCTGGACGATGAACTTGTGGTCCTTGTTGCAGACCACGATGGGGGTATCCATGCCCTCGAACACCAGGCGCTGGAGGGTCTGCTGGAACAGGGTGTGTTCGCCGGTCAACGCCAGGAACTGCTTGGGGAACTGCTTGCGCGACAGAGGCCACAGACGCGAACCGCTACCACCAGAAAGAATTACCGGGATCATCATGTTTCTCCAATAGTCGTTTAGAGGCAGGGGGATCAGTTGCTAGCCACGGGGCGAGTTACCCACACCGGCGACAAGCTGTTGCCGGAACCGGTGACATACAGCACGGCCGCTTCGCCGCGCTCCAGGGCGACGGGTTTGACGTCGCTGACTTTCTTGTTGCCGTCGAACAGGGCCAGGTTGACCTTGACCGGATTGATTTCGCGCTCGCCGCGACCCTTGGCGGCCACCGGCTTGACCACTTCGGTCTTGCCGTCGGCGGTCTTGAGGGTCAGCGACTGGTCGCTGAGGTTCTGCACGCGCACCAGCGCTTTCTGCTTGTTCTTGAACGGCGGCTCCTCGATCAGTTGCGGGTTGCCGCCGTTGTTGTTGACTAGGGTGTAGTACTTGTCCGAGGCCAGCTTGACCGGCACGCTCTTGCCGCCGACCTGGGCGGTGTAGTCGCCGCCAGGCAGGAAGCTGAAATCGCTGCTGGCCTGGGCACCGACCTGCTTGATCTGGGTATTGCCGACCGAGGCCGCGGTGGGCGCGGAGCTTGCGTTGTACAGGCGCACGAAGGTCGAGCCTTTCGGGGCGCTAGGGCCATAGAGTGCGGCGTCGGCGCCGGCGAAGGCCTGCAGCGATGCCAGGGAAAGGCCGGCCGCGAGGGTGAGGGCTTTGGCGATGGATGGCTTGTGAGTCATGTGCGTGTTCCTCTCTTTCAGTGGTCCGTCCGGTTGGACGAAAGGGCCAGGTTTTCTTCGGATTTACGGGTGTTCTTCAGTTGCGCGATCCACTGCGGATCGAAGCTGCTGAGGTCGTTCTTCATTGGCAGATAGCGCTCGGGGAACTCCCACACCACGACCTGTGGCGGGGCATTCTTGAAGGCGTCGCTCTGCAGGTACTTGAGCATCGGCAGCAGCGGGCCGTGGCCGTCCTCGGCATAGTTGGCGACGTCGCTGTGCAGCGCCTGTTGCAGGGCCCCGAGGAAGTTCCAGTGCGGGTTGGCGCTGTAGCTGGTGCCCACCAGTGCCACCGGGATGGCGCTGTCGGCGAACAGCGCATCGCCGTCGTCGCCCTCGGCTTGCGCCGGGCGGGTGGTGCGCTGCTGCAGGTTGTCCGGGGTTGGCAGCAGGTTGCTGAACAGCGGGTCGAGCGGCAGGAAGTTGGTCAGGTCGCCTTTGTATGGCGCAGTCTTGCCCGCCTCGGTGATGTAGGCCTGGGGTTGGCCGTCGAGCAGTTGCTGGCGCTTCACGCCTTCGGCGATGGACTGGGCAACCACTTCGGCGCCCATTGGCGTCCAGTGCGTGTCGGTGCGCAGGAATACCTGGCCACGGGCCTTGGCCTGCTCCAGTGGGGCGAGCAGGTCGGGGGCGAACACGTTGGCCTGGCGCGCCTGGGCGTGGAACTGGTTGAACAGCTCGCCGTGCAGGCTGGCGGGCGTCTCCTTGCCCAGGTACTCGGCATAGACCCGTGCCTTGGCCGGCACGATCGCCAGCACCAGCTCGATGTTCTGGCGCTGCAGGGTGTCGCGCACGCCGCGGATCAACGCCAGGTTGTCCTGCATCAGTTGGTCGGCGTTGGCGGTGGGGTTGAATTCCTCATCGCTGAACAGCCACTGGTCGCGGCCCAGCACCACGCCGGGGCGGCCTTCGTTGAACAGCTTGAAGTCCAGTGCGGCCCAGAGGTTGGTGCCCAGGCGCTTGATCGGGAACTGTTCGTCGTAGTGGGTTTCGGCGGCCTTGGCCAGCTTGCCGTCGAGCAGGGTCATCTGCCCGGTACGGTTGAAGCTCTCCAGGCCCCCGACCGACCAGGCGCCCAGGCCTACCAGCAGACCGAGGAACGACAGCGAATAGGTGATGCGAAGTGTGCGGTTCATGTCATCCACCTCAGAACTGGAAGTACAGGAACGGCGAGTAGCTCTGCGCCGAAAGCTTGAGGATCGAGGCCACGAACAGCAGCAGCACCAGTGCGCGGGTCATGACCCGGGTCCAGTCCAGGCTCAGCGTGCCGTCGCCATGTACTTGCGCCGGAATGCGCGGGGCGGCCGGTGGCGTTGCGTTGCGGTAGAAGTCGCGCAGGCCGAAGAACGCCAGGGTCAGGTAGGCGACGATCAGCGTGGCCACCTGCAGGCCGGTGAGTTGGGCGCGGTTGAGTTCCGACAGCTGCCACTGGCCGAAGCTGAACATGGCGCCGTACATGCGGCCGGCCACTTCGAGGTTTTCGGCGCGGAAGATCACCCAGCCGACGACCACCAGCAGGAAGGTGAAGGCCCATTTGATCGGGTTGAAGCGCTGCGGGTTGGTGTCGATGCCCAGCGCGCGTTCGATCGCCAGCCACATGCCGTGCCAGGCGCCCCAGATGATGTAGGTGAAGTTGGCGCCGTGCCACAGGCCGCCCAGCAGCATGGTCAGGAACAGGTTGCGGTAGGTGGCGAAGGTGCCGCCGCGGTTGCCGCCCAGGGTGATGTACAGGTAGTCGCGCAGCCAGGTCGACAGGCTGATGTGCCAGCGCCGCCAGAACTCGGTGATCGACTGGCTGATGTAGGGCTGCTTGAAGTTCTCCATGAAGCGAAAGCCCATCATCAGGCCCAGGCCGATGGCCATGTCGCTGTAGCCGGAGAAGTCGAAGTACAGCTGCGCGGTGTAGGCCAGCGCGCCCAGCCAGGCATCGCCGGTGGTGGGGTTCTGCAGGGCGAAGCAGTGGTCGGCGACCACCGCCAGGGTGTCGGCGATGAACACTTTCTTGATGAAGCCCTGCATGAAGCGGGTGCAGCCTTCGGAGAACTTGTCCAGGGTGTGGGTGCGGTTGTTGAACTGATCGACCAAGTCCTTGAAGCGCAGCACGGGGCCGGCGATCAGGTGCGGGAAGATCGCCACGAACGCGGCGAAGTCGATCAGGTTGCGCGTGGCCGGGGTGTCGCCGCGGTACACGTCGATGATGTAGCTGATCGACTCGAAGATGTAGAACGAGATACCGATCGGCAGCAGCACGTGGGTGAGGATGAACGGCTCAAGGCCGAACGAGCTGATGATCGCGTTGAGGCTGTCGACGCCGAAGTTGGCGTACTTGAAGTAGCCGAGGATCGCCAGGTCCACGCCCACGCCCAGCAGCAGCCAGCGCTGGGCCGGCTTGGTGCGCACGCCGGCAGCGCCGACTTTCAGACCGATCCAGTAATTCCACAGGGTGACGCCTGCGAACAGCGCCAGGAAGTCTACCCGCCACCAGGCGTAGAAGATGTAGCTGGCCACCAGCAACAGCAGGTTGCGATAGCGGTTCCCGCTCAGGTAGTACAAGCCGAGGAAAACCGGCAAGAACAGGAACAGGAACACGTTGGACGAGAAGACCATCCCGGTTCTCCTTTTTGTTCACAGCATCCGGGGCACAGCGCCCCCCAAACCCCCCACGGAAATGCGGGGGATCACCTTGGTCCCTGTGGGAGCGGGCTTGTCCCGCGATTGCGTCAGTCGATTCGCCGGTGTTGTCCAGTCGGACGCAATCGCGGGACAAGCCCGCTCCCACAGGGGTCACTTCATTTTTTGCTTTCAGCGCTCGGGTCGTAGACCCGGGTCATGTCGCCGCCCATGCGGAAGCTGTTGAACGGCTGCATGTCGTGCTTGCGCTTGAGGGTGTCGCCGACGCACTGGTACAGCGCGCACCAGGGTTCGAGCCAGGCGTACTTGCTGTCGACCTTGAGGTCCTTGAGGTCCTGCTTGACCCCGGCGCGCTCGGCGAAGTGCACCGGATCGCGGGCACCGGCCAGCACGCCTTCGCCCAGACGCTGCAGGGCGAAGTTGTTTTCCTTGCGCAGGTCCACGCCATTGACCTGGGCGAAGCTGGCGATCATCGCCAGCGGCGGCAGGGCGTAGTTGTGGTAGGCCAGCGCGCGCTGGCGACGTTTGATCTCGTTGGGCAGGAAGCCTTGGTCGTCGATCTGGTTGGCGCCGACCTTGAACTCCTTCACTGCCCAGTCGAACAGGTCGCGCCGGTCGGTGGCCACTGCCGTGGCCATCACCGACCAGGCCGCCCAGTAGCTATGGTTGTTGATCTTCTCCAGCGGCAGGTCGCTCCAGTCGCGCACGGTCTGTGTCGCCAGCTTGGCGAGCCACTTCTCGATCAGCTCGGCCTCGGCCTGATGCGCGGCCAGTGGCTGGGAGTTGGAGAACTTCAAGCGCAGCCACGAGCCGCTCATGCTGCCCAGCGCCCATTTGCGCATGGACTTGCCGGTGTGGTTGAAATCGGTGGACTCCAGCGCATCGGCGCGCGCCCAGGTGCCGAGCCAGGTCAGCACGCAATCGAGCTGGGCCGGGCGACCGTCGCGCATGTACTGGCCGACCATCTTGCTGACGCCCTTCTCCAGGGTGGTGATGTCGGCGGTGGAGTCGCGGAAGGCTTTTTCAGAGGCGACGTTGAGCGTTGCCCGAGCCTTGTCCGAACCCTCGTACTTGCTGCGAAACTGCAGCGCGCCGGTGTAGGGCTTGGGCGCGGCTTCGCAAGTGAAGTTGCCGTCGCTGGTCTTGAGTTTCTCGATGCCCTCGTAGTAACCCTGCGGGGGCACCAGCGCAGCCTGCGCGGCACCGCCGAACAAGGCCAGCGCGAGCAGGGCGGGGCTGAAGGTTCGCTTCAATGTCGTCATGTTCGCCTCACTGGCCGGCTTGCGCGGTGTTGCGCGCGCTGCCGGCGAAGTTGTTGCGTTTGCAGAGCTTGGCCTCGACTTTCTGGGTGCCGTTTTCCGGGCCCTGGACTTCCAGGGCCAGCAGGTTCTGGCTGGCCCAGTCTTCGTCCTCGCGCATCTGGAAGACGAAGCGTCCGTCGGTGTCGGAGGTCTCGGGTTTTTCGATCTTGATGTCCTCGTGGCGCCCGTTCAGGTACCAGAGGGTGGCCTGCAGCACCTTGACCGAGGTGTCCTCGAAACGGATGTCGAGCTGGTGATTGCGGTTGACCAGGTCCTTGATCACGCCACCCTTGCCGTTGACCATCAGCTCGTTCTTGCCCGGCTTGAGTGTGGTGCTGGCGCTCATTTGCGCCGGGCGGCCATCGCAGCCATCGTCGAGCAGGCCGAGGATCTGCCGCCAGATGGTTTCCTGGTCCAGGCGGTACAGCGGCGAGAATTCCCAGATCAGGATCTTCGGCGGGTTCTTGTGGAACTCCTCGCTGCCCAGGTACTGGATCATCGAGCCTTCCAGGCCACCGCCGGGGAAGGCGACGTTGAGTACGTCGGCGCCGATGTACTGTTCCAGAAAGCCCGAGAAGTTGTAGTTCTTGCCACTGTGGCTGGTGCCGACCAGGGTGATCTGCGCGTTGCCTGAATCGCCGAACAGGTCGTCGCCGCCGCTGGCGCCACCCTTGGGTTCGGTAGCGAACTGGTCCATGTACTGCACCGCATAGCTGGTGCCGCACAGTTGTCCGGCGACGTTGTGCAGGGTGCCGGTCTTGCCCATGCGTCCGGATTTCCGGGTTTCGAATTCCTTGCGTGGAATACCCTCGAAAGCCGGCATCTTGTGCACGGTGTCGGCCACGATCTTCGCCGCGCGCTCGGCGCCGTAGGGCGTCCAGTGCTGGTCGCCGCGGAAGTAGAAGTCCTTGCCCTGGTCGGCGGCGGCGAGCTGCTCGTTGGTCAGGGGCGAGAGGTCGGGCACGTTGTAGCCCATCCGGGCGAAGCGCTGCAGCATCGCCTGGTAGTTGTGCAGGGCTTTCTGGTAGTCGAAGGCAGCTTTCTCCTCGGGCTTGAGCATGTTACGGTTTACCAGGCCACGGGTCGGCTGGTAGACCACCACCAGCTCCACGCCGCGTTTCTTGAACGCATCGTGCACCTGCTGCAGGCGCTTGTAGCCGCCGGGCGTGGTGTCGAATTCGGTGCGCAGGTCTTCGCGGGTACGGAACAGCCAGTCGCCCTGGGCCTGCACCAGGGTGGTGAAGTTCTGCTGGTAGCGAGTGGTGTAGCGGCTGGCGTCGTGGGCCTCGGGGCACAGCTGGCAGCACGGCTCGGCGCTGAAGCTCGGTGGCTGCACGTCCTCGGCGCGCACGCCCTGGCTGATGGCCAGGAGGGCGGCGGACAGGCCGAGCAGTTTCATCAGGTGTGGGGTCATGGTCTGGGCTTCCTTAATCGATCATTTCGGTCTGGCGTTCGACCGGGTCGATCAGCACGGCCTTCTGCTGGCGTACCAGCAGGTCGAGGATTTCGTCCTGGCGCTCGCCGAGCACGCCGTTGAGGCTGATGCCGCTGGACTTGCGCGGGGCGAGCATGGAGACCTTGTACAGCTCCACCGACAGCGGCGAGTCGATCGACAAGGGCCCGGAACCGTTGGCCGCCAGCTCGCCGCCAACCACGATCAGCGACACCTTGGTGTCGAACGGGTCGAGGGCGATGTCGCGGTCGGTGTCGGAGAGGTCCTTGATATGCCCGTACACCCCGACCAGGCCGTTGGCCATGGCGATGTTTTCGTACAGGCGGATGTTCACGCTGTTGCGTACGCGGATGCCGTGGCGACGGTTGTTGATCAGCTTGTTGCCCCAGATCAGGTTGTCGCCGCTCTCGTAGAGGGTGATGCCGTCGGTGTGGTTGCGGTAGATCTCGTTGTAGGCGATCAGGTTGTTGACGCTGTTACGGTCGATCACCACGCCCGAGAGCTTGTTGTCGTAACTCTTGTTGTTGATGATCCAGCTGTCGTTGACCTCGCGCGAGACGATGATCCCGTGCTTCTTCTTGGTGCCGTACACGGTGTTGCCGGCAATGATCAGGCGGTGCGAGCGGTCGTGCGGGTCGATGCCGTAGACGATGTTGTCGCGGTAGGTCGAGTCCTTGACCACGAAGTCGCTGGTCTCGTAGCAGTAGAAGCCGTACCACATGTCGCTGAACTCCGAGCCGATGATCCAGCCGGTCGGTTCAGGGCGGCCCATCTGCTTGGCCATGTTCGGCGTGTACTGCGAGATGCTCACGCCATACGACTTGGACTTGGCATAGCCGAAGCTGGCCATCTTGCTGTTGACGATGTACGTCTCGGTGCCGCCCCAGCTGAGCAGGAACGGGCGGAATTCCTTGGGCGAGCGGAAAGTCGCCGGGCCGTTGGCCTGCTCGCGCCAGCCGGTGACCTGGGTATCGCTGACGAACAGCTTGCCGTCGTTGACGATGAACGAGCCGCCCTCCTGGGACAGGCGCAGCTCCTTGACCTTGCCGTCGATCTCCAGCACGCCCTTGCGCCCGACCACGATCGGCAGGCGCGCCAGATACACGCCCGGCGCGGTTTCGCGCAGGTACTGGGCGGGCACCTTCTTGCTCAGTTCGACCAGGTCGACATGCCCGTCATCGACGAAGATCGCCTGGGGGATACCGTGCTGGCGCTGGACCCACTCGGCGGCCTTGTTGTCGCCGCCGATGAATTCCTTGAGCGACTCTTCCTGGAGCATGCGGCGCACGCTGACCTTGCCCTTGTGGCGGCGGTCGATCTTCTGTTGCACGGCCTGCGCGGTGTAGCCGGAGAGGTCGGGCAGCTTGGGCGGATCCATCTGCAGCGGCTCGATCGGCGCGCTGGCGACGGTGTAGGTCTTGGCCTGTTGCAGCTCCTTGGCGATCACCGCCGGCTGGGCGGCGGCGGCCATGCCGCTGGCCAGCAGCAGGGCGCTGGCGAGCAGGCTGTGGCGGAGGTTCGGGTGCAGGTTCATAACGGTCCTCTCCCGGCCTCAGAAGCGCCAGATCACGTCGACGAAGGCGCGGTGCATGTACGAGTCCGCTTCCTTGCCATAGGCATCGCCGGGCTTGAACACACCGGCGCGCAGGCGTACCAGGGCCGACGGCTCGTCGATCGACTGGCTCAGCGAGGCGGGCAGCAGGCCCTGCTTGAAGTACTTGGTGACCACCACGTCCATCTCTTGGCCCAGGTCTTTCTCGCCGTTGATCAGCGGACGGTTGATGCCATCGTCGTTGACCACCGCATTGATGCCGCTGGAGCCGATGTTCTGGTTGCCATCGACGCGCCAGAACTTGTGGTAGATGAAGCTTGCGTCGTAGTCGTCGCGCAGCTGCCAGGAGGCGAACAGGGTCGCGGCCTGCAGGTTGCCCAGCTCGCCGCGGAACGCCTCGCCGAAGCGGTGCACGCGCGAGCGGGTGCCGGTGAAGTTGGAGCGGTTGCTCTCAAGGCCGGTCTGCTCGAAGTTGTTCGAGCCATCGCTGCCGCCACCACCGCTGCCACGGGCGTAGGCCGCGCCGACCTGCCACTGCGGGTCGAGGCGCAGGCGGATACCGAGGTCGGTGGCCCAGGCATTGACGTCGCCGCTCTGTTTGCCGGTGGCGACCTGGTCTTCGCCGACCAGCTGGCTGCTGAGGCTGTCGCGATTGCCGGTCAGCCAGGTAACGCTGCCCCAGTAGTTGACGGTGTGGTCGTTGCGCCAGTTGTAGGCGTCGCTGTTGGCCTCAAGGCCCAGCCAGGTGAGGTCGCCGGTGCGGGTCTTGTCGAGGGCATCGACGGTCTCGCCGGGGTTCTTCAGGCTGCCGCTGTCATGGGTATGGTGGGCGCGCAGGCCGACCCAGTGGCCGGGTGTCCACTGCGTGGCGATGTTGCCGTAGACGTGCGTGCGGTCCTTGTCTTCTGGGGCCAGCTCGGTGAGGTCGGTGCGGTATTCGCTGAAGCGTTGGGCGACACCGAGGTCGGCCTTGAGCAGGGTGGTGTCGAAGCTCCAGTTCAGCGCCTCGATGTTGGTGTCGCGCCACATGCCGTCGTCGCTGCGCAGGCGCTGGCGGCCGAAGCGCAGTTGCTCGCCGGGGTAGGGCGTGAAGCCGCTGTAGCCGATCCAGAATTCGCGCAGGGCCAGGTAGCTCTTGTCCGGCTTGCGGCTGTCGTCGCCGGTGTCGACGGCGGTGCCGTCGTCGTTCTGGCGCAGGGTGTCGGTCTCGATGATGTCGGTGGCAGTCACCGCCTGGCCCATGGCGAAGGCGCTCCAATTGCCGCGCTCGCCATACACCCAGGGACGCAGGTCCAGGCCCAGGCCGTTGACGTCGCCGCCGGAGCGGGTGCCCAGGTCACGGTCGTCCTCGGACTGGCCGGTGATCTTCACGTCCAGGCCGAAGTTCTTCACTGCGGTTTCCGCGGCCAGGGTCGGCAGCGACCACAGCAGGGCGAAGCTCAGGCCGATTCCGGCTTTCACGAAGGGATTGAGCGTCATAGCGAGTCCTCGGCGTCTACGTCTTTCTCGTCTTGCAGGGCGTCCAGGGCCAGCGGGCTGTTGCTGGCCTGGAGCATCCCGGCACGCGCCTTCTTCTCCTGCTCCAGCAGGCGCTGGGCCTGGCTGCGCTGGTCGGGCGTGAGTTGCTGGTCGAGTTGCTGCAGCAGTTCGCTGGACTGCGGCGTCGGGTTGGCCTGGGCAAGCTGGGCGAATACCCAGGCGTTGCCGGTGTTCTGGCGGATGCCGTGGCCTTCGCTGTAGAGCTGGGCCAGGGCGTAGTCGGCACTGAGCTGGCCGCCACGGGCGGCACTGAGTAGGTGGTCCACCGCTTTCTGCGGCTCGACATGGCCCAGGTAGCCGCGGCGGTAGAGCTGGCCGAGGTAGTAGTGGGCGCTGATTTCGCCGGCGTCGGCGGCGGCCTGCAGGTGTTGCTCGGCCTTCACGGCATCGGCCGGGACGGTCTTGCCTTCGTAGTAGAGGCGGCCCAGCAACAGTTCGGCGCGGGGCTGCTCGGCTTCGCGGCCCTTGTCGATGTAGGCCATCAACTGGTCGGTGTCGCCCAGTTCGGGGAAGTCGTAAAGCAGTTGCGCAAGGCTGACCCAGGATGCCGGGTTGGCCGGGGCGACGTGTTCGAGCAGATCCTTGGCGGTCTTCTCGTCGGTCTGGCCGAGGCTCCGGTCGGCGAGCACGCGGGCGACGCTGTCGACCCGTGTGGCAGGCACCGCATTGCGGGCATAGGCGGCCTTGAGCTGGTCGAGCAGGGCGGCCTGCTGGTCGGGTTGGGCGCGTTTCTGGTAGACGGTGGCCAACTCCACGTAGCAGATGTCGGTGCTGCTCAGCGCGGCCTTGCAGATCTTCTCCACCTCGGCCAGGTGCTGGTCGTAGGTGCCTTGGGTGCGGTACAGCAGCACCTGGGCCAGGCCCGCCTCGGGGTTGCCGGCGGCGCGCCACTGGTCGATCTGCTGCTGGGCGTTGATGTTCGGGAAGCTCTGCGGGTATTGCAGGTAGAGCATCGCCAGCGGGATCAGGGTGTTGCCCTCACCTTGCCTGGCCGCGAGCTTGAGCAGGGTTTCGGCCTCTTCGCGTTCGGCCTGGGTGCTGTCGGGCTTGGCCACCAGCAGGCGGCCCAGGCGTGCCTGGGCACGTGGCGAGGTAGCGGCTGCGGCGCGGTAGGTGGCTTCGGCCTGCTTGAGCTGGGCCGGGTCGCGGGTGCCAACCTGGATATCGGCCAGGCCGACCTGTGCGTCGCTGTAGCCCAGGTCGGCAAGTGCCTTGTAGTTGGCCTCGGCGGTGGCGGTGTCGCCGCGCTTCAGGGCCTCGTTGGCCAGGCGCTGGTCAGGCAAACCGACGCAGCCGGCCAGGGTGATGGCCAGGACGCAGAGCCCGAGAGCCCTGTGGGAGCGGGCTTGCCCGCGAATGGCCGGGACGTGCGATGAAGGTGTGCCTGCTGGCCCCTTCGCGGGCAAGTCCGCTCCCACGGGGACGCAGGGATAATTGTTCGGCGTCATCGTCCTGTCCCCCTCAGAGCCCGCGGGCCACGGCCTTGTCGATCAGCCAGTTCAGCGAGGGACCGCGGTCGCTGTTCACCGAAGCCGGGCGGCCGGCCAGCGCTGCAGGCAGCGACTCGTCTGGCTTGATCTGCACGCGAATGTCCGAAGCCAGGTTGTCGTTGTCCAGGCTGGCGCTGCCGACGATCACACCGGTGCGCACCTCGTCTTCGCCGGCGATCTGGAAGTTGACCCGGGTGCCCGGCTTGACCTCGTCGAACTGGCGATAGCTGAAGCGTGCCTCGACCATCGGGTTGGTGGTGCGCGGGATCAACTGGTAGACCACCTGGCCCTTGCTGGCGTACTGGCCGTCATCCACCAGCTGGCGGGCGACCACGCAATCACAGGGGCTGGTGAGGGTGCCGGAAAGTTGCTTGCCGAACAGTTCCTCGACCTTGGCTGGCTCCAGTTGCGAGTCGTCCAGATGGCCCTTGAGCAGGTCGAGCATGCTGGTGTTGAAGGTTGCCAGCGGCGCGCCCTTGACCACCTGCGCACCGTTTTCCACCAGGCTCTGCATGCTGCCGTCGCGGGGCATGGTGACGTTGGTAGTCGGTACTGCGACCACACCGGCCTCGGCGTGGCTGACGAAGTACAGACCGTACAGCGATTTGGCGACGAAACCGAAGGCGGCGATGCCGACCACGAACACGCCCAGGGTGACGGTGACGGCACGCAGGCGACCGAAGGCCGAAAGGCCGGAGCCTGCGTCCTTCTGCTTGCGCGCCTTGGTGAAGTTGTCGCGCTGCAGGGTACTGAGCACATCACCGACGCTGATCAGCTCGCCGGACAGGTGGGAGGTGATGATGTGGCGCAGGGTGGCGATATCGCGCGGTTCCAGGTTCTGGAATTCGACACCGGTGCGGCCGCTTTGTGGATCGCTCGAGCGCACCAGGAACTCGATGTCCATCGACAGCCCCAGGTTGTCGACCACGAACTGTAGGCGACCACGCACGACATCACCGACCGGGAGGGCTTTTTTGGCATGGAACGACAGACCACCGGCGGAGAGGTCGTCGACCTTCACATCCTGCGGCTGGCGCTCGCTGTCCAGGTAGCGCAGCTTGGCCGGGATGCGCACCCGGGCGTGCTGGCGCTGGGCTTCGGACTCATGCACGACGTTGACGTTCACGGCGGTATTCATGGCGATTTGTTCCTGTTGGATCGATCCGGGTTGGGCTCACACGACCATGAACAGCACAGCGACGAAGATGCTGGCGGCCGAGAAGGTCATGGTCCGAGAGGACCAGGTGTTGAACCATTGTTGAAAGCTGGCGAGGTCACGTTTCAGGGCAGTCGGCTGGCGGGTCCAGGACTGCTTGTCGAGGCGGAAGAACACGTAGATCTTCATCAGCGCGCCGACGATCTGGTTGTAATAGAGGATCAGCGGATAGGCCGGGCCGACACTGTGGCCCGAGCACAGCAGCATGATGGTGAGGATCAGGCGGGTGATGCCGATCCACAGCAGGTACACCAGCAGGAACTGCAGGCCGAACTTGAAGCTGGCGATCACGGCCACGGTCAGGCCCAGCAGGCTGGTCCACATCGACACACGCTGGTCGAGCAGCACGATGCTGGTGAACAGTCCCAGGCGCTTGAGGCCCAGGCCCAGGGCGCGGGAGTTCTGCCGCAGGTTGTTGCCATACCAGCGGTACATCAGCTTGCGGCTGGCCTTGACGAAGCTCTTCTCCGGCGGATGCTCGACCGTGTTGATCGCCGCGTCCGGCACGTAGAAGGTGTCGTAGCCCAGGCGCATCAGGCTGAACCAGCTCGACTTGTCGTCGCCGGTGAGGAACTTGAAGCGGCCCAGGCGCCAGTGCATCAGCGAGTCGCTTTCGACGTCGGCGATGAACTCAGGGTTGGTGACCACGCTTGCGCGGAACATCGACATGCGCCCGGTCATGGTCAGCACGCGCTTGGACAGCGCCATCGAGCACATGTTGATGTGGCGCTGGGCGAAGCGCAGCTTGTGCCACTCGCTCATGATGTAGCCGCCGCGCACTTCGCAGAATTCGTTGGTGGTCAGGCCACCGACATTGGGGTAGAGCTTGAACCAGGGCACGGTCTTGCGAACTACGCCCTCGGCCAGCACGGTGTCGCCGTCGATCACCGCGACCACGGCGTTTTCATCCGGCAGCATCCGCGAGATGGCACGAAAGCCATACGCCAGACCGTCGCGCTTGCCGGTACCGGCGATGCGCACGAAGTCCAGGGCGACGTGCTCGGGCGGGTTGTACTTGGCCCACAGGCTCTTGACCAGCAGCTCGTCGGACTTCTCCACCAGCGAGCAGACCACGGTGGTCGGATAGCCGCATTCGATCGCTTCGCGGATCACCGAGCTGTACACCTGGGCGGTGGTCAGCGCATCGATGCGAAAGCTGGTGACCATCAGGTACACATGAGACGGTTCGGCTGCCTTGCCCAGCTTCTGCACTTTGCGGCGCAGGTAGGGGTAGACCAGGTACAGGAAGATCATGCCGCGGATGAAATGGGTGGCGCCCATGGAGTAGCGCCAGATGCCGACTGCGCCGACCAGGAAGATGAAGTGCTTCGACTGCGAATCGAAGATATCGCTGGGCAGGGCCAGGGCGATCAGCATGAGCAGGCTCATGTAGAGCAGCCATCCGGCGCACTGCAACAGCACTGTCTGGAGCCTTTGCATGTTCAGCATCCGTCGCGAGAATCAGGAGAATGCGGGGCCGACCGGCCCCGCGTCGGGCTGGCTTACCAGCAGATGCCTTCGGTGCGGGTGAGGGTGCTGGTGGGCTTGCTCATGAAGCCGACCAGGTCGATCACCTGCTTGCCTTCCGGCGCCTGCTGGGCAAGGGCGCGGAACTGTTCGTCGCGGTTGCCGAGGATGATGACGTCGGCGCCATCGACCACCTGCTGGAAGTCGGCGTTGAGCAGCGACGAGACATGCGGGATCTTCGACTCGATGTAGTCCTTGTTGGCGCCGTGGACACGGGCGTACTCGACGTTCTGGTCGTAGATGTTCAGCTCGTAACCTTTGCCGATCAGGCGCTCGGCCAGTTCCACCAGTGGGCTTTCGCGCAGGTCGTCGGTGCCGGCCTTGAAGCTCAGGCCCAGCAGGGCGATCTTGCGCTTGTCGTGGCTTTCGATGATGTCGAAGGCGTTCTGCACCTGCGACTCGTTACTGCGCATCAGCGAGTCGAGCAGCGGCGCCTTCACATCGAGGCTGGCAGCGCGGTAGGTGAGGGCGCGCACGTCCTTGGGCAGGCACGAACCGCCGAAGGCGAAGCCAGGGCGCATGTAGTACTGCGACAGGTTCAGGGCCTTGTCCTGGCAGACCACGTCCATCACTTCGCGACCATCGACGCCGACCGCCTTGGCGATGTTGCCGATCTCGTTGGCGAAGGTCACCTTGGTGGCGTGCCAGACGTTGCAGGTGTACTTGATCATCTCGGCCACTTCGATCGGCTTGCGGATGATCGGCGCGTCGAGCTCTTCGTAGATCGCCTGCAGCACGTCGCCGCTGGCGCTGTCCAGTTCGCCGATGACGGTCATCGGAGGCTGGTCGTAGTCCTTGATCGCGGTACTTTCACGCAGGAACTCGGGGTTGACCGCCACGCCGAAATCGACGCCGGCCTTCTTGCCCGAGCAGTCTTCAAGGATCGGGATCACCACGTTCTTCACCGTGCCTGGCAGCACGGTGCTGCGTACCACGATGGTGTGGCGGCGGGTGGTGTCGCGCAGCACGTAGCCGATCTCGCGGCACACCGATTCGATGTATTCCAGGCCCAGGTCGCCGTTCTTCTTGCTCGGGGTGCCGACACAGATCATCGACACGTCGCTGGCGCGGATCGCCTCGGCGAAGTCGGTGGTGCCACGCAGGCGACCATTGGCGATGCCTTGCTGCAGGAGTTGCTCCAGACCCGGCTCGACGATTGGCGACTTGCCCTGGTTGATGAGGTCGATCTTGGTGGTGGATACATCCACACCAATCACTTCATGGCCCCTTGCCGACAGGCAACCTGCACAGACGGCACCCACGTAACCCAAACCAAAGATGCTGATACGCATCGTATTCACCTCGTGTGTTTATCACGCCGGCTCTTTCGAAGAACCGGACCGGGTTGATTGACCTGCTTTTACGGGCGCACGGATCCATGGCGAATTGACACTTCACCGAACGCAGGCATGAATGAATCCGGAGCGCAAACAGTGCTGCGCTCAAAGTTGGCAGTAAAAGGCCAGTTATAAAAAGGCGTGCCCTGAGATGCAGCCGTCTTTATTGCAACGCGTTATCGGGTGCGCTGCTGTGCTTGTTCTTTCAAGTGAATAAATCCTTTGAAATCAACCACTAGGACGATTAGTAAGGGGCGCGGCTCTCCTGCTTTAACAGACCGCTTGGTTATACCGAAGCGGTAGTCGAAGTTATCAGTGCAGGTAGTGAGTACCTGCCACTTGTCCTCTGTAAGTCATCTCTCACGTTGCACGCTCGTGATTCGTTACGGGTGCTATGAGCGATCTGCGAAGGGAGAAGTTCCGAGGTGCGTTCAGGGCAGATGAAAGATTTCTAAATATTTTTTCAGTGAGAAATACTTTCATTCTGATAGCACGGATGGGTTTCACCCCTATATATAAAGGGCGAAAACAAGATGAGATGGTTATATGCCAGTATCGGAAAAATTTTTTCAAAATTCGTCAAAAAACTACGAACGGTCTTATGGCGTTTGGCGATAAGCTCAGCCTTGCCTGTTTTTTGGCGCCGGTAATTTGGCTTTTTTGAGGCGGGGTTTGCAGGAGCGCGCTTGTTGGAGCGCTCCTGCAAGACGGGGAAGCAGGGCTAGTCCGCTGGGTGGTCGCGCAGGAACACCAGGTGGTCGGGCTTCGATTGTTCGGCGCTGTAGTAGTAGCCTTGCACGTCGAAGCGCTTGAGCTGCTCGGGATCGTTGATGCGCTCCTGGATCACGAAGCGGCTCATCAGGCCACGCGCCTTCTTGGCGTAGAAGCTGATTATCTTGTACTGGCCGTTCTTCAAATCCTTGAAGTCGACGTTGATCACGCGGGCATTCAGCGCATTCTTCTTAACGGCGCTGAAGTACTCGTTGCTGGCCAGGTTCAGCAGCAGGTCATCGCCTTGTTCGGCCAGGGCCTGGTTCAGCCATTCGCTGATGCGCGTGCCCCAGAAGGCGTAGAGGTCCTTGCCGCGTGCGTTCGCGAGCTTGGTGCCCATTTCCAGGCGATAGGGCTGCATCAGGTCCAGCGGCCGCAGCAGGCCATAAAGGCCCGAGAGCATGCGCAGGTGTTGCTGGGCATAGCTGAAGTCGTCCTCGCCAAGGGTTTCGGCATCCAGGCCTGTGTATACGTCGCCCTTGAACGCCAGCAGCGCCTGCTTGGCGTTGGCGGGGGTGAAGTCTGGGGTCCAGCTGCCGAAACGCGCGGCATTGAGGCCGGCAAGCTTGTCGGACAGGTGCATCAGCTCGGCGATCTGCGCCGGCGACAGCTCGCGCAGTTGGGTGATCAACGTCTGCGAATCGTCCAGGTACTGCGGCAGGGTATGGCGCTGGGTTACCGGTGGGGTGTCGTAGTCGAGGGTCTTGGCGGGGGAAATCACCGTCAGCATGGGTCGGCTCCTGAAATCGTCGGCGACGATTCTACGGGGCCAGCAGGGCAACGCCAAACTATGGTGACGATAGTCACAGACCATCGCCGGGGCAGGCGCTATAGTGCGCATCATCCGTTTAGGGAGAACCGATCGTGCGCATTGCCTTCGCCGTGCTGGCCGGGTTGTTCAGCCTGGCTGTGCAGGCCGCTCCAGCCAATTCCGTCAGCTTCGACCGCAGCCATTGGCCCGAGCAACTCGACAGCCCGGTGCTGTTCGACGTGGCATCGCGCGCGCAGATCCTCTCCTTCGCGCAGGTGCTGCATGAAAGCGAGATGCTCGATGAGCGCGCCCTGGCGGCGCGCCTGGGGCTGCGGCAGATCAACCTGGCGATGATCCGTTCGGTGCGGGCGCGCATGTGGCAGCGGTTGTGGGAAAACTTCCAGCAGGCCCAGCTTAGTTGCGAGCAGGATGCATCGTTCTGCTATCCGCTGGATTCGATGGCAGATTTGCGTACACGTTCGGCTACGTTCGCTACAGATGTCGGCGAATTCTACAAAGAATGGGTCGAGCCTAGCCATCAGTTCAACGTCCGTTACCTTGACGAGCAATTGCGCAAGGCGGCCTTGTTTCCACAGACCAGCAGCGAGATCGAGCGGCTGTCGAATGGCGAGCGAAGTGGCGATGAACTCAACGACCGGATGTTCCTGCTGACGTTCGTCGGCGGCCCTGGCCCGGTCGGCAGCAACACGGACCTGCTCAGCGATTACCTGCGCCGGCAAAAGCTGGGCGCAGTGTTCTTCGTGCTGGGCAACCGTGTGCAGCAGCGCCGCGACATGGCCCAGGGGGCCAATGTCGCGGCGCTCTACGCTGGACAGTGCGTGGGGATTCAGGGCTGGGAGTATCGCTCCCACGCCCAGTGGCAGGGCTGGCAGGATTCCCTGCGGCGCAGCCAGGCGCAGGTGCAGGGGCTGATGCCCGAGCAGTACGTGCCGCTGTTCCGCCCACCCTATGGGCAGCGCCGCGCCGACGGCGAGGCGTTCATGGCGGCGCAAGGGCTGCAGGTGTCACTGTGGGATATCGACGCCCAGGACGACAGCGCGCTGGATGCCGAGCAGTCGGCCCAGCGGGTGATGACCTTGATGCTGCTATGGCGCAAGGGTGTGATCCAGTTCCACGATACCTTGCCCAAGGCACAGCCGGCGCTGGAATGGCTGTTGCAGCAAACGGCGCAGAGCGGAATCGGGTGGGAGGATTGCATGGAATACGCGCATCTGCGCTAGGCTCTGTCTGAAAGCCTTGATACTCGGTGATGCTGCGTTGAAAACAGCCTGGTGCGCCAGCCCGGTCGGAATGCTCATTTACAACCCGTAAAGTCGAGCGCGACTCCGACCGTTCCTCGGCTGTTTTCGCCTTGCCTGACCTTCGTCTCAAGGCTTTTCATACAGAGCCGAGGCAGAAAATCCAGGGTCCATCATTGACTGTAGTCCCCCGTCACCTTATCGCCAAGCGCGGTTCGTCATTCGGCAAAATAAACTTCACCGGAGCGTAAAAAGTCTTTTTTCCGTCACGCCTTTTGCGGTATGAAGGAATCAGACAGCCGATTCCTGCAGCACAGGTGGCGTCATCCAGGCCCTCCTTTGCCAGGTGCGCTCCCCGCCCGTAACGACGCGGATACGGGGAGAACGGCGGTCACTCTGCGGTGCAGCGAAGCTGTGCCGTCCTGCTTTCACATAAGGTGACCGAGTATGGATGACCAAGGACGCAACCCTTCCTCCACCCAGCCAATCCTGTATGTGCTCGATACCAACGTCCTGATTCACGATCCCAACGCTTTGCTCAACTTCGAGGAGCACCACGTCGCCATACCGATGACGGTGCTGGAGGAACTCGACAAGCTCAAGACCGGTAAACAGACCATCGCCGCCGAATGTCGCCAGGCCATTCGCCTGATCGACCAGACCCTCGGTGATGCATCGCCCAACGATGTCGAGCAAGGGGTGCCGATCCAGCGTGGCAAGGGCGGGCCGAAGGGCTTCCTGTCGATCCTGATGAGCCCGCGCAACGAACCGAACCGGCTGCTGCCGGAAAACCTCAACGACAACATCATCATCAACCAACTGCTGGAGCTGCGTGCCAGGCGGGCTGACCTGGACGTGGTGCTGGTCACCAAAGACATCAACATGCGCCTGAAGGCGCGCGCCTGTGGCATCGCCGCCGAGGACTACAGCACCGACCAATTGGTCGACGATGTGTCCCTGCTCTCGAAGGGCTACCACTCGGTCACCGGCTCCTTCTGGGACCGGGTCAGCAAGGTCGACACCCGCCAGGAACGGGGCCGCACCTGGCATCGCGTACAACTGATCGACAACCTGCCGGCTGTGCACGTCAATGAGTTCATCATCGACGAGCAAGGCTTCGTCGGCTGGATCAAGGGCATTCGCGAGAACGAGCTGCTATTGCTCGACCTGCACCAGGAGCCGCTGCTGCATCAGGAAGCCTGGGGCCTCAAGCCCCGCGACATCCACCAGAGCCTGGCGCTGTTCGCCCTGCTCGACCCGGACATCCACCTGGTCAATCTCACCGGCGCGGCCGGCTCGGGCAAAACCATCCTGGCACTGGCTGCAGCCATCGAGCAGACCATGGTCAGCAAGCGCTACCGGCGTATCATCGCCACCCGCAGCGTGCAGGGGCTGGACCAGGAGATCGGCTTCCTGCCGGGCACCGAGGCGGAAAAAATGGAGCCCTGGCTGGGCGCCATCACCGACAACCTCGAGGCGTTGCACATGGATGACGAAAGCACCCATGGCAGTGTCGAATACATCCTCGAACGGGTCCCGCTGCAGTTCAAGTCGCTGAACTACATCCGTGGCCGCAGCTTCCAGCAGAGCCTGATCCTGATCGACGAATGCCAGAACCTCACCCCGCACCAGATGAAGACCATCATCACCCGTGCAGGCTCTGGCTCCAAGGTGGTCTGCCTGGGCAACCTGGCGCAGATCGACACCCCCTACCTGTCCGCGACCAGCTCGGGCCTGACCTACCTGACCGAGCGCTTCAAGGACTTCCCCCATGGCGTGCACATCACCCTGCAGGGTGTGCCGCGTTCGGTACTGGCCGAGTACGCCGAGTCGCATCTGTAGACTCGGATCGCTCATTACGCAGGCTCGCCCGCTCCCACACGGTTGTGGGGGCGGGCGAGCCCTGTTATGAGGCCGAGCCTGCCGACACATTCCCCTGCGCAAAGCTGACCCACAGGTTTACACTCTGCTTTCCCTTCACAGGAGCAGAGCAGTGCTGACTCATCTCGATTCCCAGGGGCGTGCCAACATGGTCGACGTCACTGAAAAAGCCGTGACTGCGCGCGAGGCGATCGCCGAGGCACGGGTGCGCATGTTGCCGCAGACCTTGCGGATGATCGTCGACGGCGAGCATCCCAAGGGCGATGTGTTCGCCGTGGCGCGCATCGCAGGTATCCAGGCGGCGAAGAAGACCAGCGACCTGATCCCGCTGTGCCATCCGCTGATGCTCACCAGCGTCAAGGTCGAGCTGGCTGCCGAAGGCGAAGATGTGGTGCATATCGTTGCCCGTTGCAAGCTGG
This sequence comes from Pseudomonas putida, assembly GCF_001636055.1. Classification (NCBI taxonomy): domain Bacteria; kingdom Pseudomonadati; phylum Pseudomonadota; class Gammaproteobacteria; order Pseudomonadales; family Pseudomonadaceae; genus Pseudomonas; species Pseudomonas putida. The sequence continues at coordinate 5,158,297 of NZ_CP011789.1, read as the reverse complement.
CCGGGCAGACCGGTGTCGAGATGGAGGCCCTGACCGCCGCCAGCGTCGCGGCGCTGACGATCTACGACATGTGCAAGGCCGTGGACAAGGGCATGGTCATCGAGCAGGTGCGCCTGCTGGAGAAGCTCGGCGGCAAGAGCGGCCACTACAAGGTGGAGGGGTGATGAAGATCAAGGCCCTCTATTTCGCCCGTTACCGTGAGCTGCTTGGCGTTGATGCCGAGCGTCTGGAAGGGGATTTCAAGGTGCTCGACGACGTGCGCCAGGCGCTGGTTGCCAGAGGCGGCGTTTACGCCGTGCTGGCCGAGCAGAACCTGATGTGCGCGCGTAACGAGGAGCTGTGCAGGCTCGATGAGCCGGTCGAGGACGGCGATGAGCTTGCCTTCTTCCCGCCGGTGACCGGAGGTTGAGCATGGGCGTACGGGTACAGCAGGCGGCGTTCGACCCCGGTTCCGAGGTCAATGCCATGCACGCTGCCAATGTTGGCGTGGGCGCGGTGGTGGGGTTCGTCGGTTATGTGCGCGACTTCAACGATGGTCGCGAAGTGGCGGGGATGTTTCTCGAGCACTACCCAGGCATGACCGAGAAGGCCCTGGCCAAGATCGTGGTCGAGGCCGAGCAGCGCTGGCCGTTGCTCAAGGTCGAGGTGCTGCACCGCATCGGCGCGCTGGAGCCGGGTGAGCCGATCGTGTTCGTGGGTGTCGCCAGTGCCCATCGGCAGGCCGCGTTCGATGCCTGCAACTTCATCATGGACTATCTCAAGACCCGGGCGCCGTTCTGGAAGAAGGAGAACACTCAGGAAGGTCCGAGGTGGGTCGAAGGCAGGCAGAGTGACCAGGATGCTGCCGGGCGCTGGTAGAACCTCTGCCTGATGGCCGGGGCGTTGCCCCGGTTCGCGGGCAAGTCGGCGCCTACAGGTACCCGCTGCCCTCAGGTCCAGCACATTACCTGTGGGAGCGGAGGTGCGGCGACCCGACTTGCCCGTGAAGAATCCAGTACCGATCAGTGATGCTTGCGCGGCACTGGCGTGAGCAATTCATCCGGCGGCATCTCGCACTTGATCTTGCGCCCCAGCAGTTCCTCGATCGCCGGCAACTGGTAGGAGTCATCCTCGCCGGCAAAACTGATCGACACACCACTGGTGCCTGCACGGCCGGTACGGCCGATGCGGTGCACGTAGTCGTCCGGGTCTTCCGGCAGGGTGAAGTTGATCACGTGGCTGATACCGTCGATATGGATCCCGCGCCCGGCCACGTCGGTGGCCACCAGCACGGTGATGCGCCCTTCGCGGAAGTTTTCCAGGGTACGGATGCGCTTGTGCTGCGGCACATCGCCCGACAGTTGGGCGGCATTGATGCCGTCGCGCACCAGCTTCTCCTCGATGCGCCGCACCTCGTCCTTGCGGTTGGCGAAGACCATCACCCGTTCCCACTTGTTCTGCGTGACCAGGTTGTACAGCAGCTTGTACTTGTCGCTGCCCGCCACGGCATAGACGTGCTGCTCGACCGTCTCGCTGGCGACGTTCTCCGGCTCGATCTCGACGATGGCCGGATCAGTGGTCCACTGCTTGGCCAGGTTCATGACGTCGTCGGTGAAGGTGGCGGAGAACAGCAGGGTCTGGCGTTCGCTCTTGGGCGGGGTCTGGCGGATGATCTGGCGGACCTGTGGGATGAAGCCCATGTCGAGCATGCGGTCGGCTTCGTCCAGCACCATCACCTCGACCATATCCAGGTGCACTTCGCCGCGTTGCTGGAAGTCCAGCAGGCGGCCCGGGGTGGCGACCAGGATGTCGCAGTAGCGCTTTTCCAGGGCCTTGAGCTGCTTGTCGTACTCCATGCCGCCGACGAAGCTCATCACGTTCAGCCCGCTGTACTTGGTCAGGGCCTCGGCGTCCTTGGCGATCTGCACCACCAGTTCGCGGGTCGGGGCGATGATCAGGGCACGCGGCTCGCCCATGTAGCGTTCCTTGGGCGGCGGGGTCTGCTGCAGCTGCGAGATGATCGAGATCAGGAACGCGGCCGTCTTGCCGGTGCCGGTCTGGGCCCGGCCGATGGCATCCTGGCCACGCAGGGTGTAACCCAGGACCTGGGCCTGGATCGGCGTGCAGTAGGGGAAGCCCAGGTCGTGGATGGCATGCATCAGCTCGTTGGAGAGCTTGAAGTCGTGGAAGCGGGTCTTGCCTTCCTGAGGCTCGACCACGAAGTCCTCGGGCTTCCACAGGCTGGCCTGGGGCTTGGGTTTGCGCTCACGGCGGGTTTTTTCCCGGGGCGGCTCGACAGGCGCGGCTTCAGCCTTGGCCACAGGTTCGGGCTGGCTGCGCGGCGCAGACTTCGCTCTTGGCGGTTTCGGGGGCCGGGCCGGTGCAGGCTGAGGCGTGGGTGCAATCACGGGGGCAGCGGGCGCGACGGCCTGTGGGGCGGCGTCTCCCTTGCCGAATATTTTCTTGAGTGCCTTGAGCACGGTCGTCTCGTCAACTGGTTAAGGAATGTACGCCGGGCAGTGTAATGCAAGATCCAGGCTCGGCGTAGTACCGGGTGTAGTCCAATGCGCCGACGGCTACAGGCGCACGTCGATTTACAGCAGGCGCTTGGCCAGCCAGTCGTGGATATCGCTCAGTTCCTCGACCACCACCTCGTGTTCCATGGGGTATTCGTGCCAGCGCGCGGCCACGCCCCAGGTGTTCAGGTACTCGAAGGCCGTGCGGCCCATCGACGGGATCACCACCGGGTCATGCACGCCATGCAGGCATAGGGCCGGGGTACGTTGCTGGCAAGCGCTGAGCTGATGGCTTTCGTTGAAGGTCGGTGCGTAGGTGGACAGGGCGATCACCCCGCCGAGCGCTTCCTGCCACTTTATATAGGCGGTATGCAGCACTACGGCGCCGCCCTGGGAAAATCCGGCGAGGATGATCCTCGACAGGTTGATGCCCTTGGCCTGCTCGGCCTTGATCAGCTCGATGACCTGGTCGGCCGATTCTTCAAGTTGCGCCTCGTCGATGGCCCGGGCCGGGGTCATGGCCTTGATGTCGTACCAGCTCGGCATGGCATAGCCGCCGTTGATGGTGACCGGCCGGGTCGGCGCCTGGGGCATGATGAAACGGGTGCTTTGCAGACGTTCCTGCATGAATTCGGCCACCGGTAGGAAGTCGTAACGGTCGGCCCCCAGGCCGTGCAACCAGATCACACAGGCGTCGGCGGTCTTCTGGGGTTCGAGAATCAGCGGGTTGGTCATGACTGCTCCGAAAAAGTGCGTAAGAACTTATTGAGTGCGTAAAAAGAAGGCGCTGGTGGTTAGTGCCATAAAAAGATGTCGCAACTCTACAACTTTACCCCCTTGACGCATGCTTAAACGCTTAAGGCGGCAACTATGGTACGCGCTTTGCTACGTTCGTACCGATGCGATGGACGGGGACCTGAACGGTAACACCCGCCCACGTGGATGGAAGGCTGTCACAGAACAGCCCATTGCGCCAATTGACCCAAAAACAAGCCAACAAGGGTCGGATGCGCCTCATAAGGGTGCGGTGCAATTCCGGCTCGGTACAACAAGAGCATTTGGAGGTTGTTGATGAAGATGTTGAAAACCACGCTGGCAGTCCTGACCGCTGCCGCCACCCTGGGCACCGTGGGCGCCGCCCAGGCTGGCGCCACGCTCGATGCGGTAAAGAAGAAGGGCTTCGTCCAGTGTGGCGTGAGCGACGGCCTCCCGGGCTTCTCCGTTCCTGACGCCCAAGGCAAGATCGTCGGCATCGACGCCGACGTCTGCCGCGCCGTGGCTGCCGCCGTGTTCGGCGACGCCACCAAGGTCAAGTTCAGCCAGCTCAACGCCAAGGAGCGCTTCACCGCGCTGCAGTCCGGCGAAGTCGACGTACTGTCGCGCAACACCACCTGGACCAGCTCGCGTGACGCTGGCATGGGCCTGGTATTCGCCGGTGTCACCTACTATGACGGCGTGGGCTTCCTGGTGAACAAGAAGCTGGGCGTTTCCAGCGCCAAGGAGCTCGATGGCGCGACCATCTGCATCCAGGCCGGTACCACCACCGAGCTGAACGTCTCCGACTACTTCCGCGCCAATGGCCTGAAATACACCCCGATCACCTTCGACACCTCTGACGAGAGCGCCAAGTCGCTGGAGTCCGGTCGTTGCGACGTGCTGACCTCCGACAAGTCGCAGCTCTACGCACAGCGCTCCAAGCTGGCGGCTCCCACCGAGTACGTGGTGCTGCCGGAAACCATCTCCAAGGAGCCCCTGGGCCCGGTCGTGCGTAAAGGCGACGAGGAGTGGTTCAGCATCGTCAAGTGGACCCTCTACGCCATGCTCAACGCCGAAGAAGCAGGCGTGACCTCGAAGAACGTCGAGGCCGAAGCCAAATCCACCAAGAACCCTGACGTCGCCCGCCTGCTGGGTGCCGACGGCGAGTACGGCAAGGACCTGAAACTGCCCAAGGACTGGGTAGTGCAGATCGTCAAGCAAGTCGGCAACTACGGTGAAGTATTCGAGAAGAACCTGGGCAAGAGCACCCCGCTGGAAATCGACCGCGGCTTGAATGCCCTGTGGAACAACGGCGGCATCCAGTACGCACCGCCTGTGCGCTGATGGCTGCCCCCCGCGACGGCATCCGGCCGTCGCGGGTCGTTCGACTCCCTTCTTTTCGGGGCATTTCATGCAAAATCATATCGGCGCACGGAAAGGGTTATCCCTGAGCGATCCACGTGTGCGCGCGTGGCTGTTCCAGATCCTCACGGTCGTGGCCGTGATCGGCCTGGGCTGGTACCTCATCCACAACACCCAGACCAACATGCAGCACCGAGGGATCACCTCGGGCTTCGACTTTCTCGAGCGCAGTGCCGGTTTCGGCATCGCCCAGCACCTGATCGACTACACCGAAGCCGACACCTATGCACGGGTGTTGCTGGTTGGCCTGCTCAATACCCTGCTGGCAAGCGTCATCGGCATCATCATCGCCACCGTGCTTGGCTTCGTCGTCGGCGTTGCCCGGTTATCCTCGAACTGGGTGATCAGCAAGCTGGCGGCCGTTTACGTCGAGACCTTCCGTAACATTCCACCGCTGCTGCAGATCCTGTTCTGGTACTTCGCGGTATTCACCGCCCTGCCGGGGCCACGCGGCAGCATCAACATCGATGACCTGTTCTTCATCAGCAGCCGTGGCGTGAACATGCCCGGAGCCTCCATCGGCGAAGGGTTCTGGCCGTTCGTCGTGGCGGTGCTGCTGGCGGTCGTGGCCACTGCCCTGATGGTGCGCTACGCCAACAAACGCTTCGATGAAACCGGCCAGCCGTTCCACAAGTTCTGGGTAGGGCTGGCGCTGCTCGTTGGCATTCCCGGTATCAGCGCGCTGCTGTTTGGCAACCCATTGCAGTGGGAAGTGCCGCAGCTCAAAGGTTTCAACTTCGTCGGCGGCTGGGTGCTGATTCCCGAATTCCTCGCGCTGACCCTGGCACTGTCGATCTACACCGCCGCCTTCATCGCCGAAATCGTGCGCGCGGGTATCCGCTCGGTCAGCCATGGCCAGACCGAAGCGGCCCGTTCGCTGGGGCTGCGCGAAGGGCCGACCTTGCGCAAGGTCATCATTCCGCAGGCGATGCGGGTGATCATTCCGCCGCTGACCAGCCAATACCTGAACCTGACGAAGAACTCGTCGCTCGCGGCGGTCATCGGCTATCCGGAATTGGTGTCGCTGTTTGCCGGCACGGTGCTGAACCAGACCGGCCAGTCGGTCGAGGTCATGGCGATCACCATGGCTGTGTATCTGACGATCAGCATCAGCATCTCGTTGCTGATGAACTGGTACAACAAGCGCATTGCGCTGATCGAGCGGTGAGGACAGGCGCATGACTTCCCATGTTTTCAAACCCGATATGCCGCCACCGGTGAAGACCGTCGGCGTGCTGGCGTGGATGCGCGCCAACCTGTTCTCCAGCTGGATCAACACGCTGTTGACCCTGTTCGCGATCTACCTGATCTGGCTGATCGTGCCGGCACTGCTGCAGTGGGCGTTCCTGGACGCCAACTGGACGGGCACGACCCGCGCGGACTGCACCAAGGACGGCGCATGCTGGGTGTTCATCCAGCAACGCATCGGCCAGTTCATGTACGGCTATTACCCGAGCCAGTTGCGCTGGCGGGTCGACCTGACCGTGTGGCTGGGCGTGATCGCCGCCGCACCGCTGTTCATCCGCCGGTTCCCGCGCAAGGTGCCCTACGGTATTGGTTATCTGGTGCTGTATCCGATCCTCGCCTACCTGCTGCTGCACGGTGGCAGCTTCGGCCTGACGCTGGTGCCGACCTCGCAATGGGGCGGCCTGATGCTGACCTTGGTCATTGCGACCGTAGGCATCGCCGCAGCCTTGCCGCTGGGCATCCTGCTCGCACTGGGACGGCGCTCGAAGATGCCGGTGGTCAAGGCCGTGTCGGTGACTTTCATCGAGTTCTGGCGTGGCATTCCGCTGATCACCGTGCTGTTCATGTCGTCCGTGATGCTGCCGCTGTTCATGCCCGAGGGCACGAGCTTCGACAAGCTGCTGCGGGCGATGATTTTCGTGATCCTGTTCGAGTCGGCCTACATTGCCGAGGTGGTTCGCGGCGGCCTGCAGGCGATTCCCAAGGGGCAGTACGAGGCAGCCGCGGCGATGGGGCTGGGCTATTGGCGTGCCATGGGCCTGGTGATCTTGCCGCAGGCCCTGAAGCTGGTGATCCCCGGCATCGTCAACACCTTCATCGCGCTGTTCAAGGACACCAGCCTGGTGATCATCATCGGCCTGTTCGACCTGCTCAACAGCACCCGCCAAGCCACGGCAGATCCTGCCTGGCTCGGCATGGCGACCGAGGGCTACGTGTTCGCGGCCCTGGTCTACTGGATTTTCTGTTTCGGTATGTCCCGCTACTCCATGCACCTGGAGCGCAAGCTGGACACTGGCCACAAGCGTTAGGAGTTTCGAAATGAGTGAAGCGATCAAGCAGCCTGCCGGCCCCGAAGGCATCATCCAGATGCAGGGTGTGAACAAGTGGTATGGCCAGTTCCATGTGCTCAAGGATATCAATCTGAACGTACGTCAGGGCGAGCGCATCGTCCTGTGCGGGCCGTCCGGCTCGGGCAAGTCCACCACCATCCGCTGCCTGAACCGATTGGAAGAGCACCAGCAGGGGCGCATCGTCGTCGATGGCGTGGAGCTGACCAACGACCTCAAGCAGATCGAGGCGATCCGTCGTGAAGTCGGCATGGTGTTCCAGCACTTCAACCTGTTCCCGCACCTGACCATCCTCGAGAACTGCACCCTGGCACCGATGTGGGTTCGCAAGATGCCCAAGCGCAAGGCCGAGGAAATTGCCATGCATTACCTGGAGCGTGTGCGTATTCCAGAGCAGGCGCACAAGTTTCCGGGGCAGTTGTCGGGCGGTCAGCAGCAACGTGTGGCCATTGCCCGCGCGCTGTGCATGAAGCCCAAGATCATGCTGTTCGACGAGCCGACTTCGGCACTCGATCCGGAAATGGTCAAGGAGGTGCTCGACACCATGGTCGGCCTGGCCGAAGACGGCATGACCATGCTCTGCGTCACCCACGAGATGGGCTTCGCCCGCACCGTGGCGAACCGGGTGATCTTCATGGACAAGGGCGAGATCGTCGAGCAGGCCTCGCCGGATGACTTTTTCGACCGGCCGCGCAGTGACCGGACCAAGTTGTTCCTGAGCCAGATCCTGCACTGATGTGACTGGGGCCGCAAAGCGGCCCCATCTTGTTGTTACTTTTCTTCCTTGGTCGCCACCGGCGCCGGTGGCGGACGCAGCCCGACCTCGGCAATCAGCTTCAACTGCTTGCCATTGCGCATCACCTCGATGCTGATCTTCTCGCTGGGTTTGATTCGTGCCACCTGGTTCATCGACCTGCGACCATCGCCGGCCGGCTCGCCATTGATGCTCATGATCACGTCACCCAGTTGCAGCCCCGCACGCTGGGCCGGGCCGTCGCGGAAAATACCGGCGACAACGATGCCCGGACGCCCCTGCATGCCGAACGACTCGGCCAACTCTTCGCTCAATGGCTGCACCTCGATGCCCAGCCAGCCGCGAATCACCTGGCCATGCTCGACGATCGACTTCATCACCTCCAGCGCAAGCTTGGCGGGGATGGCGAAACCGATACCCTGCGAACCGCCGGATTTGGAGAAGATCGCGGTGTTGATGCCGATCAGATTGCCGTTGGCGTCGACCAGTGCACCGCCGGAGTTGCCCGGGTTGATGGCCGCGTCGGTCTGGATGAAGTCTTCGTAGTTGTTCAGCCCCAGCTGGTTGCGGCCGGTGGCGCTGATGATGCCCATGGTCACGGTCTGGCCGACGCCGAAGGGGTTGCCGATGGCCAGGCAGACATCGCCGATGTGGATGTTGTCGGAGCGGCCGATGGTGATGGCTGGCAGGTTCTTCAGGTCGATCTTCAGCACCGCCAGGTCGGTTTCCGGGTCGCTGCCGATGACCCGGGCCAGGGTCTCGCGGCCATCCTTGAGCGCCACCACGATCTGGTCGGCCCCGCTGGTCACGTGGTTGTTGGTCAGCAGGTAGCCTTCAGGGCTCATGATCACCGCCGAGCCCAGGCTCGACTCCCAGCGCCGCTGCTTGGGCAGGTTGTCGCCGAAGAAACGACGGAACTGCGGGTCTTCGAACAGCGGATGGGCGCTCTTGTTCACCACTTTGGTGGTGTACAGGTTGGCGACCGCGGGCGCCGCCAGGGTGACGGCGTCGGCATAGCTGACCGGGCCCTGCATGATCCGGGAAGTCTGCGGTGCCTGTTGCAGGTTGACGTCCTGGCTGGGCAGGCCGACCCATTCCGGGAAACGCTGGATGATCAGTGCGGCGATCAGTACGCCAGTGAGCAGGGGCCAGCCAAAGTAACGCAAAGCCTTGAGCATCGAATGAATCCTGGAAATGGGACGAGGGCCGGGGCGCGAACGCGCGCGATCATACACCTCGGTGATCGGTGAGGGTATGGATCGCGAAGCAGCCGAAGCTGATGTACGCCGGTTTCCCCGAGTCCGGCGACGGCCCATAATGGCGCCCAGTATACGAGGCCTGGCGCCCGTTGAAGCAGCGAATTACGAGGAGATTTTCCATGGCCGTCGCCCTTAGCACCCTGGTCGAGGAAGCCGAGCGCTACCTGTCCAGCGCCAAGATCCAGGATTACTGCCCCAACGGCCTGCAGGTCGAGGGGCGTCCGCAGGTCAGCCGCATCGTCACGGGCGTCACGGCCAGCCAGGCCTTGCTCGATGCCGCAGTCGAAGCCGAGGCCGACCTGGTGCTGGTGCACCATGGCTACTTCTGGAAGGGCGAGAGCCCGTGCATCACCGGGATCAAGCAGCGACGCATCAAGACCCTGCTCAAGCACGACATCAGCCTGCTGGCCTTCCACCTGCCGCTGGACGTGCACCCTGAGGTGGGCAACAACGTGCAGTTGGCGCGCCAGCTCGACATCACCGTCGAAGGCCCTCTCGACCCCGAAAACCCGCGGGTGGTCGGCCTGATCGGCTCGCTCGCCGAGCCCATGTCGGCCGGCGATTTCGCCCGCCGCGTGCGCGAAGTCATGGGCCGCGAGCCGCTGTTGGTCGAGGGGGAGGGGATGATCCGCCGGGTCGGCTGGTGTACCGGTGGCGGCCAGGGCTATATCGACAACGCCATCGCCGCGGGTGTCGACCTGTTCATCAGCGGCGAGGCCTCCGAGCAGACGTACCACAGCGCGCGCGAGAACGGCATCAGCTTCATTGCAGCAGGGCACCACGCCACCGAACGCTATGGGGTGCAGGCGCTGGGCGACTACCTGGCCAAGCGCTTTGCCCTGGAGCACCTGTTCATCGATTGCCCGAATCCGATTTAGGCAGGTGCGGTCCTCAAACCCCCAGTCATATCATTAGACCGTTTCGATCTAGCAGCCCGCCTAAATAGAATCAGGCGCTGTGATAAAGTGGCTCGCTCGAACACGGCCCGCTGGCCGTCCATAAGATCGTTTTTCGTGAGTAGCCATGGTCGACAAACTGACGCACTTGAAACAGCTGGAGGCGGAGAGCATCCACATCATCCGCGAGGTGGCCGCCGAGTTCGACAACCCGGTGATGCTGTACTCGATCGGCAAGGACTCCGCCGTGATGCTGCACCTGGCGCGCAAGGCTTTCTTCCCGGGCAAGCTGCCGTTCCCGGTGATGCACGTCGACACCCAGTGGAAATTCCAGGAGATGTACCGCTTCCGCGACAAGATGGTCGAGGAAATGGGGCTGGAGCTGATCACCCACGTCAACCCCGAGGGTGTGGCGCAGGGGATCAACCCCTTCACCCACGGCAGCTCCAAGCACACCGACATCATGAAGACCCAAGGCCTGAAGCAGGCCCTGGACAAGCATGGTTTCGACGCCGCCTTCGGTGGCGCGCGCCGCGATGAAGAGAAGTCGCGGGCCAAGGAGCGCGTCTACTCGTTCCGCGACAGCAAGCACCGCTGGGACCCGAAGAACCAGCGTCCGGAGCTGTGGAACGTCTACAACGGCAAGGTCAACAAGGGCGAGTCGATCCGCGTCTTCCCGCTGTCGAACTGGACCGAGCTGGACATCTGGCAGTACATCTACCTCGAAGGCATCCCGATCGTGCCGCTGTACTTCGCCGCCGAGCGTGAAGTCATCGAGAAGAACGGCACCCTGATCATGATCGACGACGATCGCATCCTCGAGCACCTGAGCGACGAGGAGAAGGCGCGCATCGTCAAGAAGAAGGTGCGTTTCCGTACCCTGGGCTGCTACCCGTTGACGGGCGCTGTCGAGTCCGAAGCCGAAACGCTGACCGACATCATTCAGGAAATGCTTCTGACGCGTACTTCCGAGCGTCAGGGCCGAGTCATCGACCACGATGGCGCCGGCTCCATGGAAGACAAGAAACGTCAGGGCTACTTCTAACTTCAGGGTTACTCCATGTCGCACCAATCCGATTTGATCAGCGAAGACATCCTCGCTTATCTGGCTCAGCACGAGCGCAAAGAACTGCTGCGTTTCCTCACCTGCGGCAACGTGGATGACGGCAAGAGCACCCTGATCGGGCGCCTGCTGCACGACTCCAAGATGATCTACGAGGACCACCTCGAGGCCATCACCCGTGACTCGAAGAAGTCCGGTACCACGGGCGAGGAAGTCGACCTGGCGTTGCTGGTCGATGGCCTGCAGGCCGAGCGCGAGCAGGGCATCACCATCGATGTCGCCTACCGCTACTTCTCCACCGCCAAGCGCAAGTTCATCATCGCCGACACCCCGGGCCACGAGCAGTACACCCGCAACATGGCTACCGGCGCCTCGACCTGCGACCTGGCGATCATCCTGGTCGATGCCCGCTACGGCGTGCAGACTCAGACCCGCCGCCACAGCTATATCGCCTCGTTGCTGGGCATCAAGCACATCGTCGTCGCGATCAACAAGATGGACCTCAAAGGCTTTGACGAGCAGGTCTTCGAGTCGATCAAGGCCGACTACCTGAAGTTCGCCGACGCCATCGACCTGAAGCCGTCGAGCCTGCACTTCGTGCCGATGTCGGCGCTCAAGGGCGACAACGTCGTCAACCGCAGCGAGCGCTCGCCGTGGTACACGGGCCCGGCGCTGATGGAGATCCTCGAGACCGTCGAGGTTTCGGCTGACCGCAACGTCACCGATCTGCGTTTCCCGGTGCAGTACGTCAATCGCCCGAACCTGAACTTCCGCGGCTTTGCCGGCACCATCGCCAGTGGCGTGGTGCACAAGGGCGACGATATCGTGGTGCTGCCGTCGGGCAAGAGCAGCCGCGTCAAGTCCATCGTCACCTACGAGGGCGAGCTGGAGAACGCAGGCCCAGGTCAGGCCGTGACCCTGACCATGGAAGACGAGATCGACATCTCCCGCGGCGATCTGCTGGTGCATGCCGACAACGTCCCGCAGGTGGCCGACCAGTTCGAGGCCATGCTGGTGTGGATGGCCGAGGAGCCAATGCTTCCGGGCAAGAAGTACGACATCAAGCGCGCCACCAGCTATGTGCCAGGCTCGATTGCCAGCATCACCCACAAGGTCGATGTGAACACCCTGGAGCAGGGCGCCGCCAGTGCGCTGCAACTGAACGAGATCGGTCGCGTCAAGGTCGCCCTGGACGCCGCCATCGCGCTGGACGGCTACGACAGCAACCGCACCACCGGTGCGTTCATCGTCATCGATCGCCTGACCAACGGCACCGTCGGCGCCGGCATGATCATCGCGCCGCCGGTGCTGCCGCACGGCGGCACCGGTCAGCACGGCAAGCTCGCCCACGTCTCCACCGAGGAGCGTGCCCTGCGCTTCGGCCAGCAGCCAGCTACCGTGCTGTTCAGTGGCCTGTCGGGCGCCGGCAAGAGCACCCTGGCCTACGCCGTGGAGCGCAAGCTGTTCGACATGGGCCGTGCTGTCTACGTGCTCGACGGCCAGAACCTGCGCCATGACCTGAACAAGGGCTTGCCGCAGGATCGCGCCGGTCGCACCGAGAACTGGCGTCGCGCCGCTCACGTGGCGCGCCAGTTCAACGAAGCCGGCCTGCTGACCCTGGCCGCCTTCGTCGCCCCGGATGCCGAAGGCCGCGAGCAGGCCAAGGCGCTGATCGGCAAGGAACGCCTGGTGACCGTCTACGTCCAGGCTTCGCCGCTGGCGTGCCGCGAGCGCGACCCACAGGGCCTGTATGCCGCCGGTGGCGACAACATCCCGGGTGAAAGCTTCCCGTTCGATGTGCCGCTGGATGCGGACCTGGTGATCGACACCCAGAGCACCAGCGTCGAGGACGGCGTGAAGCAAGTGCTGGATGTGCTGCGCCAGCGCGGCGCGATCTGACGTTCGCTGCTGCACCAGAAACCCCGCTTCGGCGGGGTTTTCTGTTGATGGCCAGACCCATTCAGGCCAGCCCATTGGCCTGCCGCCACGTCATCACCTTTTGAACTATGCTGTTCGCCGACTCGCTGGTGCCTGATTCAGGGTGATAGATGAGGTCTGACCCCTGCGGATGAGAGGTGATGTCGATGAAGTGCTCCAGCAACCCATCCTGGAACTCGGACGAACCTTGTGCGGTGATGAGCATTTCGACCAGTGATTCGAACTCGTCAGGTGCGTAGTCGTTCAGCTGTTGCCTGAAGGTGATCATTCCTCGACCTCCGAGGACAGCGCATATTGCAGGGCGCTCATGATCCGCATGTTGTCCATGTCGTACACCACTGCGCTGAGCTCCGGTGGCAAGAGGTGGCAGATCTGGTAGGAGCGCAAGCCTCTGGCCGTTTCACCGAACGGCGCGCGAGGCGCCCAGCCTTTCTTGATTCGGTTCAATTGCGATTCGACAAATTGCTTCGAAAGTACCGGGTCTTCGGCGATGGTCATCCAGAAGGTGCTGGAGAACTGGTCGAAGCTTGTGAAATGGTGTCCGGCGAGTTTTTGGGCAATGTGAGTGGGGATGGGTGTGGCCATGCTGTTAGTGCTCCTTGTGCATGACAGGGTGAGGTGCCCCATGATCAACGCTTGGTCAGCCAGGGAATAGATTCCGATTGCCGAGTTCTGCGCGGGTTGTTTTCGTGTGGCGAGTCAGAAAACTCCGCTACTGGTGTCGTCCAGGGCTGGCACCCACTGCAAGACGCCTAGATATGCTTCTCCCCCACCGGAATCACCCGCCTTTCCTTCACCGCCTTGTACGAAAAGCTCGAATAGATTTCCTTCACCCCGGGCAGTGTCTGCAGCACTTCGCGGGCGAATTCGCCGAAAGACTCCAGGTCCCGCGCGAGGACCTCCAGGAGAAAGTCATAGCGCCCCGAGATGTTATGGCAGGCGACGATTTCCGGGATTTCCATCAGGCGCTTCTCGAAGGCGCGGGCAGCGTCCTTGTTGTGCGATTCCATCATGATGCTGACGAATGCAGTGACACCAAAGCCCAGAGACTTGGGCGAAAGGATGGCCTGGTAGCCGGTAATGTAGCCGCCTTCCTCCAGCAGCTTTACCCGACGCCAGCAAGGTGAGGTGGTCAGGGCGACCTGGTCGGCGAGGTCGGCGACGGTGAGGCGGGCGTTGTCTTGCAGGGCGCCGAGCAGGGCGCGGTCCGTTCGGTCGAGAGGGGCTGGCATGGTATGCCCTTTTTTCGGTCTGATTGTTGTTTTTGTTCCAGAACTGCCGATGTTCACGGGGCAATTTGGAAAAAAATCCGGTGTGCCAAGGCATAAGCTTAGAACAAACAACAAGGAGGCTGTTGTCATGCGCGCCACTGTCGACAAGACCGGTTTTTCCACGCGGGCCATTCACCATGGCTACGACCCGCAGTCCCACGGTGGTGCGCTGGTGCCGCCGGTCTACCAGAACGCGACCTACGCGTTCGAAAGCGTCGAGTATGGTGCGGCCTGTTTTGCCGGCGAGCAGGCCGGGCATTTCTACAGCCGTATCTCCAACCCGACCCTGGCCCTGCTCGAGCAGCGCATGGCTTCGCTTGAAGGTGGCGAGGCGGGCCTGGCGCTGGCCTCGGGGATGGGCGCCATCACTTCAACGCTGTGGACGCTGCTGCGTCCCGGTGATGAGCTTATCGTCGGCGATACCCTGTATGGCTGCACCTTCGCTTTCCTGCACCATGGCATCGGCGAATTCGGCGTCAAGGTGAAACATGTCGATCTGAACGATCCCGCTGCGCTCGAGGCGGCGATCACCTCCAGTACACGGATGATCTATTTCGAAACCCCGGCCAACCCCAACATGCACCTGGTGGACATCGCCGCAGTGGTGGGCGTGGCGCGCCAGCATGAGCTGCTGGTGGTGATCGACAACACCTACTGCACCCCCTATCTGCAACGCCCGCTGGAGCTGGGCGCGGACCTGGTGGTGCATTCGGCGACCAAGTACCTCAGTGGCCATGGCGATATCACCGCCGGGTTGGTGGTAGGGCGCAAGGCGCTGATCGACCGCATTCGCCTGGAAGGCTTGAAGGACATGACCGGCGCCGTGCTGTCGCCGCACGACGCATCGCTGCTGATGCGCGGTATGAAAACCCTGGCCCTGCGCATGGACCGCCATTGCAGCAACGCCCTGCGCGTGGCGCAGTTCCTGGAGCGTCATCCGCAGGTCGAGCTGATTCATTACCCGGGCCTGCCTAGCTTTGCGCAGTTCGGCCTGGCGCAGCGGCAGATGCGTTTGCCGGGCGGGATGATTGCGTTCGAGCTCAAGGGTGGCATCCAGGCGGGGCGACGCTTCATGAACGCGTTGCAGCTGTTCAGGCGTGCAGTGAGCCTGGGGGATGCCGAGTCGCTGGCGCAGCACCCGGCGAGCATGACCCATTCGAGCTATACGCCCGAGGAACGGGCGCAGCATGGGATTTCCGAGGGGTTGGTGCGGTTGTCGGTGGGCCTGGAGGATGTCGACGACCTGCTGGCAGATCTTGGGCAGGCCCTCGGGAGCCGTGTTCGAGTTGAGTGATGGCCACTTCTCACGGGCACAAAAAAGGCCGCTTTTAGCGGCCTTTGTCATGCTTGCTGGGTCAACGCTTGAGGCCGTAGCTCTCGTCGAGCATGCCTGGCGAGTTCGGCGCCTTGGGCGCGTAGTCGCGTGGGACTTCGGCGGTATCCTTCGGCGGTGTCAGGCGATCGCGCGGACCTTGCGCGGCTTCGGAGTGCAACGAAGCGAGCAGGCGCTGACGGGTCAGTTCGTCCAGGGCCAGGCGATTGGCCCCGTCGGCCAGGTGATCCTGCACATCCTGGTAGCTCTGGGTCAGTTTCTTGACCAGCGAAGCAGTGCTGTTGAAGTGGGTGACCACTTCGTTCTGGTAATTGTCGAAACGCTGCTGGATGTCATCCAGCTGGCGTTGCGTACTGCTGGGAGCCGCGTTGGGGAGAAGGCGGGCCAGGGCGAAACCGACGACGACACCAACGACCAGTGCCAGGGTCGGCAGCAACCAAACAAGGAGCGAGTGTTCCACGAGTCCTTCCTCTATAAACGGCTTTGCTTTACGTTAACGGCTCAGACCTGCGCTGTATACCGCGAGCAATCGCAAATCAGAACAGATTTCCCCCCTCTAGACGAATCGACCCCCCTCGAGGTCACGGAGTAGTGCCTTGCTTGTCCGCGAAACCCCCTTGTTCATCGACGGCCCCAGTGGCCCGCTGGAAGCCTTGTACCTGGACGTGGCCGATGCCCGCGGCGTGGTGCTGATCTGCCACCCCAACCCGGTCCAGGGCGGCACCATGCTCAACAAGGTGGTCTCGACGCTGCAACGCACGGCTCGCGATGCCGGCTACAGCACCCTGCGCTTCAACTACCGTGGCGTCGGCCAGAGTGCCGGCAGCCACGACATGGGGGCTGGCGAAGTGGCCGATGCCGAGGCCGCCGCGGCCTGGCTGCGCGACAAACACCCTGAGCGGGCGCTGGTACTGATGGGCTTCTCGTTCGGGGGCTTCGTCGCCGCCAGCCTGGCCGGACGCCTCGAGGCCGACGGGGTGACGCTGCAACATCTGTTCATGATTGCCCCGGCGGTGATGCGCCTGACCGAGCAGTTCCCGCTGGCGCAGCAGTGCCCGACCACCGTGGTCCAGCCCGACGCCGACGAGGTGGTCGATCCTGCGCTGGTCTATGAATGGTCCGACACACTGACGCGCCCCCATGAGCTGCTGAAAGTGGCAGAATGCGGACATTTCTTCCATGGCAAGCTGACCGATCTGAAGGATCTGGTGCTGCCGCGTCTTTCGAACTGAGCCAAGCCTGAATAAGCGATCACCCATGACCACGCGCATTCTCACCGGTATCACCACCACCGGCACTCCGCACCTGGGCAACTACGCCGGTGCCATCCGCCCGGCGATCCTCGCCAGCCAGCAGCCCGGTGCCGACTCGTTCTACTTCCTGGCCGACTATCACGCCCTGATCAAGTGCGACGACCCGCTGCGCATCCAGCGCTCGCGCCTGGAAATCGCCGCCACCTGGCTGGCCGGTGGCCTGGATCCGGACAAGGTCACGTTCTACCGTCAGTCCGACATTCCCGAGATCCCCGAGCTGACCTGGCTGCTGACCTGCGTGGCTGCCAAGGGCCTGCTCAATCGTGCCCACGCCTACAAGGCCTCGGTCGACAAGAACCTGGAAAACGGCGAAGACCCGGATGCCGGTGTGTCCATGGGCTTGTACAGCTATCCGGTGCTGATGGCTGCCGACATCCTGATGTTCAACGCACACAAGGTCCCGGTCGGTCGCGACCAGATCCAGCACGTTGAAATGGCCCGTGACATCGGCCAGCGCTTCAACCACCTGTTCGGCCAGGGCAAGGAGTTCTTCGTCCTGCCCGAGGCGGTGATCGAGGAGAGCGTGGCCACGCTTCCGGGCCTGGACGGTCGCAAGATGTCCAAGAGCTACGACAACACCATTCCGCTGTTCACCAGCGCCAAGGACATGAAGGACGCCATCTCGCGCATCGTCACCGATTCGCGTGCCCCAGGCGAGGCGAAGGATCCGGACAACTCGCACCTGTTCACCCTGTACCAGGCCTTTGCCAGCGCCGCACAAGCCGGCGAGTTCCGCGAAGAGCTGCTGCAGGGCCTGGGCTGGGGCGAGGCGAAAAGCCGCCTGTTCCAGTTGCTCGACGGCCAGCTGGCCGAGAAGCGCGAGCACTACCATCAACTGATCTCGCGGCCGTCGGACCTGGAAGACATCCTCCTGGCCGGCGCCGCCAAGGCCCGCAAGATTGCCACGCCGTTCCTCGAGCAGTTGCGTGAGTCGGTGGGCCTGCGCTCCTTCCGCAGCAGCGTCCAGGTCAACGCCGAAGTGAAGAAGAAGGCCGCCAAGAGCGCGCGCTTCGTCAGCTTCCGCGATGAAGACGGCAGCTTCCGCTTCCGCCTGCTGGCCGCCGATGGCGAGCAACTGTTGCTGTCGCGCAGCTTCGCCGACGGCAAGAGTGCAGGCGCGGTGAGCAAGCAACTGCAGCAGGGTGGCGAGGCGGATGTGCGTGTAGATGGCCTGGGCTTCAGCCTGTGGCTCGATGGCGAGCAGGTGGCCGACGGGCCGCAGTTCGCCGATGCAAGCGCCCGTGATGCGGCGGTGCTGAGCCTGCGTGAGGCGTTGGCGCCCCAGCAGGACTGAGGCATATTGACACAAGTCTGATTGCCATTAAGCGGGCCGGTCGCTACAGTGACGGCCCGTTTTTTGTTGCCTCGCTAACGAATCATGACGCCCCTAGAACGATATCAAGCAGATCTGAAACGCCCCGATTTCTTCCATGACGCGGCGCAGGAAACGGCTGTGCGTCACTTGCAGCGCCTGTACGACGACCTGGTCGCCGCGCAGAACAACAAGCCGGGCGTGTTCGGCAAGCTGTTCGGCAAGAAGGAGCAGACGCCGGTCAAAGGCCTGTATTTCTGGGGCGGGGTAGGGCGTGGCAAGACCTATCTGGTCGACACCTTCTTCGAGGCGCTGCCGTTCAAGGAGAAGATGCGCACCCACTTCCACCGCTTCATGAAGCGTGTGCACGAGGAAATGAAAACCCTCAAGGGTGAGAAGAACCCGCTGACCATCATCGCCAAGCGCTTCTCCCAGGAAGCCAAGGTGATCTGCTTCGATGAGTTCTTCGTGTCCGACATCACCGATGCGATGATCCTCGGCACCTTGATGGAAGAACTGTTCAAGAACGGCGTCTCGTTGGTGGCGACCTCCAACATCGTGCCGGACGGCCTGTACAAGGACGGCCTGCAGCGTGCGCGCTTCCTCCCGGCCATCGCCATGATCAAGCAGTACACCGATGTAGTGAACGTCGACAGTGGCGTCGACTATCGCTTGCGCCACCTGGAGCAGGCGGAGCTGTTCCACTTCCCGCTCAACGAAGCTGCCCACGAGAGTCTGCGCGCCAGTTTCAAGGCACTGACCCCCGATTGCACCCAGGCGGTCGAGAACGACGTGCTGATGATCGAGAATCGCGAGATCCACGCGTTGCGCACCTGTGACGACGTCGCCTGGTTCGACTTCCGCGCCCTGTGCGACGGTCCGCGTAGCCAGAACGACTACATCGAGCTGGGCAAGATCTTCCATGCCGTGCTGTTGAGTAATGTCGAGCAGATGGGCGTCACCACCGACGACATCGCCCGCCGCTTCATCAACATGGTCGACGAGTTCTATGATCGCAACGTCAAGCTGATCATTTCGGCCGAAGTCGAGCTCAAGGACCTGTACACCGGTGGACGCCTGAGCTTCGAGTTCCAGCGTACGCTCAGCCGACTGCTGGAAATGCAGTCCCACGAGTTCCTGGCGCGCGCGCACAAACCCTGAAGCAGTACCTGTCCCCTGGCATGAACGGGCTTGCCCCGCTCTTGCCAGGGGAGGCTGGTGTTCTCAGGCTTCCTGCATGAACTGCTGCCGATACTGGTTCGGCGACAGTTCAGTGTGCTGGCGGAAGAGCCGGGCGAAGAAGCTCGCGTCGTCGTA
Source organism: Pseudomonas putida (assembly GCF_001636055.1). Classification (NCBI taxonomy): domain Bacteria; kingdom Pseudomonadati; phylum Pseudomonadota; class Gammaproteobacteria; order Pseudomonadales; family Pseudomonadaceae; genus Pseudomonas; species Pseudomonas putida. The sequence continues at coordinate 5,138,853 of NZ_CP011789.1, read as the reverse complement.
CCCCACCTCATAACTGATGGTCTTGATGCTCTTGCGGGTGCTCGAGAGCAAGCCCTTGGCTGTCTCGATGCGCAGGCGCTGCAGGTAGTGCAGTGGCTTGTCCCCGGTCGCGCTCTGGAAGCGGCGCATGAAGTTGCGGATGCTCATGCCATGGTTGCGCGCCACGTCCTCGAAGCGGAACTTGTCGGCGAAGTGCTCCTCCAGCCAGTGCTGGATCTGCAGGATGATCAGGTCCTGGTGCAGCTTCTGGCCGCCAAAGCCCATGCGCCCTGGCGTGTAGTTGCGCTGCACTTCGTAGAGGATGTCGCGAGCCACCGCCCGCGCGACGTTGGCGCCGCAGAAGCGCTCGATCAGGTAGATGTACAGGTCGCAGGCCGAGGTGGTGCCGCCGGCGCAGTACAGGTTGTCGGCGTCGGTCAGGTGCTTGTCCTGATTCAGGCGGATGGTGGGGAAGCGTTCGGCGAAGCTGTTGAAGAAACGCCAGTAGGTGGTCGCCTCCTTGCCATCGAGCAGGCCTGACTCGGCGAGCCAGAACACGCCGCTGGCTTCACCGCACAGCACGGCGCCACGGGCGTGCTGCTCACGCAGCCAGGGTAGGACTTGCGGGTATCGGGCGAGCAGGTTGTCGAAGTCGTCCCAGAACGCCGGCAGGATGATCACATCGGCGTCACCCAGGCCACTGTCCACGGGGAGTTGTACGTCGCTGAAGCTGTCCACCGGCTGGCCGTCAGGGCTCACCAGGTGAATTTCGAACATCGATTGCAGCCCCAGGCCCAGTTGCTTGCTGTAACGCAGGCTGGCCAGGTGGAAGAAGTCCTTGGCCTGCATCAGTGTCGAAGCGAACACCTTATCAATGGCCAGGATGCTGACGCGCCGCAACGACGCGGAGGGTTGGGTAAACATCATTGTCATTGTTCTTATAGGGTAGAGTGGTCAATCACCGGCTGGATCGTCTTATTTTTTGGCGATTGTGTCTACCCCGAAGAAATGCGCTGCCTTCTTCGCGGGCCTACCTGCGAAGAAGGCAGCAATGCTATCGCCTCAAGGCGCCGGATTCGGCTGCCCCTGGTGAATCGCCTCGATCGCCGCCAGTAGTTCGTCGCCAAGTTTCAGTTCGATGCTTGCCAGGTTGCTGCGCAACTGCTCGAGGCTGGTCGCCCCGATGATGTTGCTGGTCACGAACGGCTGGCGGGTGACGAACGCCAGGGCCATCTGTGCCGGATCCAGGCCATGTTCGCGGGCCAATTGCACGTAGCGGCTGCAGGCGGCCACGGTCTGCGGGTTGGAGTAGCGGGCGAAGCGGCTGAACAGGGTCAGGCGTGCGTTTTCAGGGCGCGCGCCGTTTTCGTACTTGCCCGACAGCATGCCGAAGGCCAGCGGCGAATAAGCCAGCAGGCCGCACTGCTCGCGGATCGCTACTTCCGCCAGGCCCACCTCGAAGCTGCGATTGAGCAGGTTGTACGGGTTCTGGATCGACACTGCCCGTGGCCAGCCCCGGCCTTCGGCCAGGTGCAGGAATTTCATGGTGCCCCACGGCGTTTCGTTGGACAGGCCGATGTGGCGGATCTTGCCGGCGCGCACTTGCTCGTCGAGCACCTCCAGCGTTTCCTCCAGCGGCGTGAACAGGTCGTTGGGCAGGTGCTGGTAGCCCAGCTTGCCGAAGAAGTTGGTCGAACGTTCCGGCCAGTGCAGTTGGTAGAGGTCGATGCGGTCGGTCTGCAGGCGCTTGAGGCTTTCGTCCAGCGCGGCGACGATGTGCTGGCGGTTGTGCTTGAGCTGGCCGTCGCGGATATGGCTGATGCCGTTGCCGGGGCCGGCGACTTTGCTGGCGAGGATCCAGTCGTCACGGTCGCCATTGGCGGCGAACCAGTTGCCGATGATGCGTTCGGTGGCCGCGTAGGTCTCCGGGCGCGGCGGCACCGGGTACATTTCGGCGGTATCGATGAAGTTGATGCCGGCGGTCTTGGCCAGGGCGATCTGCTCGAAGGCCTCATCCTGGACGTTCTGCTCACCCCAGGTCATGGTGCCCAGGCACAGTGCGCTGACGTTGAGGTCGGTACGGCCGAGCTTGCGGTATTCCATCGGAAGGCTCTCTGCTGGACAAAGAAACCATCAAAGCAGGTTGAAAATCTTTGCGCAATCTGGATAATGCTGGGCCTCTCCGTGTGGCGGAAGTGATGCACCACCACGCAGGAAGAACCCCGTCGATCATGGGCGTGCCCGACCCGAGCCCCCAAAAGCGTCCGTGCTCGGCTGCGCGCTTGCCCTTGGCAAGTTGTGCACTATCCAGTAAGATTCGCCGTCTATTTTTCGCTGGGCGGCCTCTGAGGCTTTAGAGAATGAAAACTTTTACTGCTAAACCGGAAACAGTAAAGCGCGAGTGGTTCGTAATCGATGCCGCTGGTCAGACCCTGGGTCGTCTGGCTACCGAAATCGCTACCCGTCTGCGCGGCAAACACAAGCCTGAGTACACTCCTCACGTTGACACCGGCGACTACATCGTCGTCATCAACGCCGAGCAGGTTCGTGTAACTGGTGCCAAGTCTTCGGACAAGATGTACTACTCCCACTCCGGCTTCCCAGGTGGCATCAAGGAAATCAGCTTCGAGAAGCTGATCGACAAGGCCCCTGAGCGCGTCATCGAGACCGCGGTCAAAGGCATGCTGCCGAAGAACCCGCTGGGTCGCGACATGTACCGCAAGCTGAAAGTGTACGCGGGTGCTACCCACCCTCACACTGCTCAGCAGCCTCAAGAACTGAAGATCTAACGGGATAGTTCATTATGTCGGCGACTCAAAATTACGGCACTGGCCGTCGCAAGACCGCAACCGCTCGCGTTTTCCTGCGTCCGGGTACTGGTAACATCTCCATCAACAACCGTCCTTTGGACACTTTCTTCGGCCGCGAAACCGCTCGCATGGTTGTTCGCCAGCCGCTGGAACTGACCGAGACCGTTGAGAAGTTCGACATCTACGTCACCGTCGCCGGTGGTGGTGTCAGCGGTCAGGCCGGTGCTATCCGCCACGGTATCACCCGCGCCCTGATGGAATACGACGAAACCCTGCGTGGCGCTCTGCGTCGTGCTGGCTACGTCACCCGCGACGCTCGTGAAGTCGAGCGTAAGAAAGTGGGTCTGCGTAAAGCGCGTAAGCGTCCTCAGTACTCCAAGCGTTAATACCGCTTCGGCAGTCGAAAAAGCCCGGTTCCCTGGAACCGGGCTTTTTTTATGTCTTGAACTAACCTGTCAGCATGTCCGGGCCGAGTTGCCACATAGACGCAGATCAAGCAAAGCGAGGGTTGTAGCCCGAACCAGGGGTAATCACCTTGTCAGTGTGTGGATTTGTTTCTTACCATGGCGGCCAATTTTTAGCGCCACAGACATTACTAATAGACGCCTGATCCAGCGGGCGAGAAGAAAGCTGATGGGAGAGGACTGAATGAGCAATGACGGCGTCAACGCAGGCCGGCGCCGCTTCCTCGTAGCTGCCACATCCGTGGTGGGGGCTGCGGGGGCAGTGGGGGCTGCGGTACCGTTCGTGGGGTCATGGTTCCCCAGTGCCAAGGCGAAAGCCGCTGGCGCACCGGTGAAGGTCAACATCGCCAAGGTAGAGCCCGGGCAGCAGATGGTTGCCGAATGGCGCGGTCAACCGGTGTTCATCGTGCGGCGAACGCAAGAGATCCTCGGCAATCTGAAAAAAATCACCGCAGACTTGTCCGACCCCGAGTCCAAGGCTTCGGTGCAGCCGACCTACGTCGATCCCGAGGTCCGCTCGATCAAGCCGGAAATCCTCATTCTCGTTGGCTTGTGCACCCACCTGGGGTGCTCGCCGACTTTCCGTCCGGAAGTCGCTCCCGCCGACCTCGGTCCGAAGTGGGTCGGTGGCTATTTCTGCCCTTGCCATGGCTCGCACTACGATTTGGCTGGTCGCGTCTACAAATCGCAGCCAGCCCCGCTCAATCTGCCAGTGCCGCCGCACTCGTACGAGTCGGACGACATCATCGTCATCGGCGTCGATCAGGAGAACGCATGATGAGCAAGTTCATGGACTGGATTGACGCTCGCTTCCCCGCCACGAAAATGTGGGAAGACCACCTGAGCAAGTATTACGCGCCCAAGAACTTCAACTTCCTGTACTTCTTTGGCTCCCTCGCGCTGCTGGTGCTGGTCAACCAGATCGTCACGGGAGTCTGGCTGACCATGAGTTTCACGCCCTCGGCAGAAGAGGCGTTTGCCTCGGTCGAGTACATCATGCGCGATGTCGAGTACGGCTGGATCCTGCGCTATCTGCACTCCACCGGCGCCTCGGCGTTCTTCATCGTGGTCTACCTGCACATGTTCCGCGGGTTGCTCTACGGCTCCTACCAGAAGCCCCGTGAACTGGTGTGGCTGTTCGGCATGCTGATCTACCTGGCGCTGATGGCCGAGGCCTTCATGGGTTACCTGCTGCCCTGGGGGCAGATGTCCTACTGGGGCGCCCAGGTGATCATCTCGCTGTTCGGTGCCATTCCGGTGATCGGCGATGACCTTACTCAATGGATCCGTGGTGACTACCTGATCTCCGGCATCACCCTGAACCGCTTCTTCGCCTTGCATGTGGTAGCGCTGCCGATCGTCATTCTCGGGCTTGTGGTACTGCATATCCTGGCCCTGCACGAGGTAGGTTCGAACAACCCGGACGGTGTCGACATCAAGAAGCACAAGGACGAAAACGGCGTACCGCTGGATGGCATCCCCTTCCACCCGTACTACACGGTGAAAGATATCGTCGGGGTCGTGGTATTCCTCTTCGTGTTCTGTGCTGTGGTGTTCTTCTTCCCGGAAATGGGTGGCTATTTCCTGGAAAAACCGAACTTCGAGCAGGCCAACGCCTTCAAGACGCCTGAGCACATTGCGCCGGTGTGGTACTTCACGCCCTTCTACGCGATCCTGCGGGCGGTGCCTGACAAGCTGTTCGGTGTCATCGCCATGGGCGCGGCGATCGCGGTGCTGTTCGTGTTGCCCTGGCTCGATCGCAGTCCGGTGCGCTCCATGCGCTACAAGGGCTGGTTGAGCAAGATCTTCCTGCTGGTGTTCTGCGTGGCCTTCATCATTCTCGGCGTGCTCGGTGTACTGGCGCCTACGCCCGGTCGGACCCTGCTGTCCCAGGTCTGCACCGTGCTGTATTTCGCCTACTTCCTGCTGATGCCGTTCTACACAAGGCTCGAGAAGACAAAACCGGTTCCGGAAAGGGTGACTGGCTGATGAAAAAGTTTATTGCAGTAATGTTCCTGGCATTGATGCCTGCCTTATCCTTTGCTGCCGAGCAGGGTGTGGAGCTGCAGAAGGTCGATATCGACCTGACCGACAAGGCCGCGTTGCAGGATGGGGCGCGAACCTTCGCCAACTATTGCATGGGTTGCCACAGCGCCAAGTTCCAGCGTTACGAGCGGGTTGCCGATGACCTCGGCATCCCCCACGAGCTGATGCTCGAAAAGCTGGTGTTCACGGGGGCCAAGATTGGCGATCACATGAAGATCGGCATGCAGCCCAGCGATGCCAAGACCTGGTTCGGTGCGGCGCCGCCCGATCTCACGTTGGTCGCCCGAGTGCGGGGTAACGATTGGCTGTACAGCTACCTGCACAGCTTCTACGAAGACAAGTCGCGCCCTTATGGGGTGAACAACAAGGTCTTCCCGAACGTGGGCATGCCCAATGTGCTGGTCGGGCTGCAGGGCAACCAGGTGATTGGGTGCAAGCAGATCCAGACAGTGGTCGACGGCAAGAAGCAGTTCGACCCGCTGACTGGCAGTCCTTTGACCCATGAAGCCTGTGACCAGCTGACCATCGAGCCGAAATCCGGTACCCTGACGCCCGAGCAGTTCGACGAGAAGGTCAAGAACCTGGTGACCTTCCTGGCCTATTCGGCCAACCCGGTCAAACTGGAAAGTCAGCGCATCGGCACCTATGTCCTGCTGTACCTGGCTTTCTTCTTCGTGTTCGCCTACTTGCTCAAGCGCGAATACTGGAAGGACGTGCACTGATCACGCAGTAGTTTCTGGTAGTTGAACGCGCCCTGGGGCGCTCCTGCGCAATCGCGAGGAGCCTCCCAGGGCGCGTTTGCATTTGCAGTTTCACAAGCATCCCCATGCGAGGAGGAGCTACATGGGCGCGACCAACAGGTTAGCCTGCTATTCCGACCCCGCTGACCATTATTCTCATCGGGTACGCCTCGTTCTCGCCGAGAAGGGCGTCAGTGTGCAGATCATCGACGTCATCGCCGATCGTCTGCCGCCCAAACTGATCGAAGTGAACCCCTATGGCAGCGTGCCAACCCTGGTCGACCGCGACCTGGCGTTGTACGAATCGACCGTGGTGATGGAATACCTCGAGGAGCGTTATCCTCATCCGCCGCTGATGCCGGTATACCCGGTGGCGCGCGGCAACAGCCGCCTGCTGATGCACCGTATCCAGCGTGACTGGTGTGCACTGGCTGATGTCATTCTCGATCCGCGTGCCGCCGAGGCTGCGCGTGGCGAGGCGCGCAAGTCGCTGCGCGAGAGTCTGACTGGTGTCTCGGCGCTGTTCGGCGAGTTTCCCTGCTTCATGAGCGAGGAGCAAAGCCTGGTCGATTGTTGTCTACTGCCCATACTCTGGCGATTGCCGGTCCTGGGTATCGAACTGCCGCGGCAAGCCAAGCCGCTGCTGGATTATATGGAGCGACAGTTCGCCCGCGAGCCTTTCCAGGCGAGCCTGTCCGCTGCTGAACGTGAAATGCGCAAGCTTTAAGGAGCCGTTGATGAACTCCAGTCGCCCCTATCTGGTTAGAGCACTGTACGAGTGGATCGTCGACAACGATTGCACCCCCCATATGCTGGTCAATGCCGAGTATCCGGCGGTCCAGGTGCCCCAGGGATTTGCCAGCGATGGCCAGATCGTCTTGAACATCTCGCCCAGCGCCGTGCGTAACCTGCACATGGACAACGACGCGGTGAGCTTCGAGGGGCGCTTCAGTGGCGTGGCCCATTCGCTCTATGTGCCGGCAGGCGCGATCCTGGGGATCTATGCTCGAGAGAATGGCCAGGGCATGGTGTTCGAGCTGGAGCCGCCGTTGATGGATGGCGAAGAGCTCGATGAGGAAGGCGTCGAGCCTGATGATGATGGCCCGCCGGAGGGTGGTGGCCAGCCGCCGCGACCCACTGGGCGGCCGAGCTTGAAAGTGGTCAAGTAATAAAAAAGGCGATCCATCCGGATCGCCTTTTTTATTCAAGTTCGGATTACAGGTCCTTGATCGTACGGACCTGGTCCTTGTTGATGCGGGTCGGCTTGCCGTCCAGCTGCTTGAATTCGTAGAAGCCCGAATCTTTGTCGAACTTTGGCGTGTCGAGCGTCTGCAGCTCGCGGCCGTCGTTGAGGGTGATCGTGCTCGGGGTGGAGCAGCCGGCCAAGGTGGCGAAGGCGGTGATGGCGAGAAGGGACAGCAGGGACTTCTTCATGGGCTTTCCTGGGTTGTTTGCGGCAATACCTGGTGCGATGGGCCACAGCGCGCATTCATCGCGCGCCGTGGCCCTGGATATCAATCGATGTACTCGAACAGCTTGACGATCTTCTGTACGCCAGACACACCTTGAACCACGTTGGTGGCGGCGTTGGCTTCCTGCTGGGTGACCAGGCCGAGCAAGTAGACGATGCCGTTCTCGGTGATCACCTTGATGCGCGAGCTGGGCACGTTGGCGTCACCGATCATCTGGGTCTTGATCTTGGTGGTCAGCCAGGTGTCGTTGTTGCGTGCCAGGATCGACGAGGGCTGCATCACCTGCAGTTCGTTATGCACCTTCTTGACCCGTTGTACCTGGCCGGCGGTCTGCTCGGCGAGGCTCTTCAGGTCGGCGCGCGGGGTCTGGCCTGCGAGCAGGACGATGCCGTTGTAGCTGCTGACGACGATGTGCGAGCCCTTGTCCAGGTCTGGGCTTGCCTTGGCCACATTGACCGAAACCTTGGTTTCGATCAGCGAATCGTCGATCTTGCTGCCAATGGTGCGTGTGCCGCGGTCATCCTCGATCGGCGAGTTGCGGGTCGAGGTCAATACCGAGCTGCAGCCGGAAATACCGAGGCACAGGGTCAGGGCCATGAGGCCGAGGCGCTTGGGGATCATTCTTCACTCCCGAACAGTTGGCTGTCGATCAGATCGCACAGGCAATGGATCGCCAGCAGGTGGACTTCCTGGATGCGCGCAGTGACCGTGGAGGGGACGCGGATCTCCACATCCTCGGGCAGCAGCAGCGAAGCCATACCGCCGCCGTCACGTCCGGTCAATGCTACGACAATCATTTCACGATCATGTGCGGCCTGGATCGCCTGAATCACATTGGCCGAGTTGCCGCTGGTGGAGATCGCCAGCAGTACATCGCCTGGTTGGCCCAGGGCGCGGATCTGCTTGGAGAAGACTTCGTTGTAGCTGTAGTCGTTGGCGATCGAGGTGATGGTCGAGCTGTCGGTGGTCAGGGCGATGGCCGGCAGGCTCGGACGCTCGCGCTCGAAGCGGTTGAGCAGTTCCGAGGAAAAATGCTGGGCGTCACCCGCCGAGCCGCCGTTGCCGCAGGCGAGCATCTTGCCCTCGTTGAGCAGCGCGTTGACCATGACCAGGCTGGCCTGCTCGATGTGCGGTGCCAGGATGTCCATTGCCTGTTGCTTGGTATCGATGCTGGCCTGGAACAGCCGGCGAATTCGGGATTGCATGTCCATCTGGTGTGACCTTAAGTGCGGCGGAGGCCTGCGCGACGCGCGACAGGGGCCAGCCCGCGAAACATAGAGCAAAGAAATCGGAATGGGTTCAGCATTCGAAGGCGTTTTTCAGCCATTGAAGCGGTCGACCTGCATGGTGGCTGCCCTGCAGGGCGACTACGTCGAAGCGGCAGGGGTGATCGGCCCAGCGGGGCTCCTTCAGCAGGAACATGTTGGCGGCAAGCGCCAGGCGTTTCTGCTTGCGCCCGTCGATACTTCCGACGGCGCCGCCGAAGTCCACGTGCAAGCGGTAGCGGACTTCGACGAATACTACTGTATCGGCGTCGAGCATGACCAGATCAAGCTCGCCTTCCTTGCATCGCCAATTGCGCGTCAGCAGCTGCAGGCCTTGCCCTCGAAGATAATCGAGGGCTTGGTTTTCTGCCGCGAGCCCGGCGCTGGTAGGCGAGGCGTCGGGCATCAGCGAGCCGTGTCCGGCAGGCGCTTGACCTGGCCGCCGGAGAACTCGGCCCAGGGCAGTTGGCGCTCGATACGCTGGTTGGCGTTGATGCTCAGGCTGCCGGACAGGCCCTCGACGCGGTTGTCAGGCAGCGCCTTGAGCTGGCCGAGGCGTGGCGCCAGGCTATAGGCATCGACCCCCATGGCGTACAGGCGACCCAGGCTGCCGGCAGCCTGTGGCCACTGCTGGACCACCTGCTGGCGCAAGCTGTTGGTGTTGTCCAGCAGCCATGGGGTTTCGCAGAAGCGAATGCCGTTCATGTCGTTGTACTGGTTCACGTCTCCACTGGCGCTGTAGAGGTTGGAGGTCGCATAGACCGGCACGTCACCCGCGTACTGGAAGTTGAGGGTCGGCTTGATCTGTTGGGCCTGCTGCGGGGTGGCAGCGAGGAAGATGAAGTCGATGTCCTGGCGACGCGACGGTTGTGCGGCGACATTGCCACCCACGGCACTCTGCAGGCTCTTGGCGCGACCTTCGCTCTGGCGCAGCTGGAACAGATCGGCGATCTGTTGAGCCAGGGCCACCGGCTGGGCGATGCGCTCGGCAGCGAGCAGGGTGCCGCCGTTGCCTTCCCAGTCCTGGCGGAAAGCTGCGAGCACGCGGTCGCCCCATTCGCCGCTCGGCACCAGGGCCACGGCGCGGACCAGGCCGTCTGCGCGGGCACGGCGAGAGACTTCGCGGGCTTCGTCCTCGGCGGCGAGGCCGAACTGGAACAGTTGTGGTGGCGATTTCTGCCCGGCCTCGGCGTAGTTCAGCGCCAGGGTGGTGATGGGCAGTTGCGGGTAGTCGGCGAGTTTCTTCACCAGTGGTTTTTCGAGCGGACCGATCACCAGCTGTACGCCGGCCGCCTGGGCCTGGCGATAGAAGTCATCCAGCGAGGTGAGGCGCGAGCTGTCGAAAACCTGAACCGCCGGCGCTGGCTGGCCGGATTGCTGGGCCTGGAAGTGGGCTGCCATGAAGCCGTCGCGCAGTGCACGGGCTACACCGGCCAGCGGGCCTTCCTGTGGCAGCAGCAGGGCGATCTTGGTCAGCGGCTGGCTGGCCAGTTGCTTGAGTTTGACCAGTGCGTCAGGCAACTGCTTGGCGGCCGGATGATCGGCATGTTGCTGGCGCCAGCTATCGATGGCGGCCTGCTGCTGTTCCAGGGTGCCGGCGCTCTTGACCGCCAGGGCCAGGCTGGTCCAGCCGGCGAGGGTCGGGTTGCTGGCCGGTTGCTGCAATTGGTCGGCGGGCAGCGAGGCTACCAGCGACCAGATGGCATCGTTATTCTTTGTCGCGTCCGGGCCGCTGAGCAGCGGAGCCAGCAGGATGCGCTGCTGGGCCGCAGGAAGTGCCTGGCCGTCGGCTTCGAGGGCTGCAGCATGCACGCTATAGGTGCGTACCTGCAGCTCTTCGGGCAGCTCGCCGACGCGTTGCAGGCTTGGGTGCGACAGGGCGCCGAGGGCGGCTTTGGGCTGGTTGCGGCTCATCGCCAGTTCGGCGGCCAGGGTGCTGGCGAACACCTGTTGGGCGGGTTTGAGCGTGTCCAGTGGAACCTGCTCGAGGATGCGTGCGGCGCGTGGGAAGTCCTTCTGCCGGTAGGCCATGTCGGCGGCGCTCAGGCGCAGCAGCGCGGCGTCTTCGGCGGACTTGCTGGAAGCCGCCTTCTCGAGCAGTTGCTCGATGCTGGCGTCGGGGGTGCGTGGCAGTTCGCCCAGGCTGGATGAGGGCGAGCTGGCGCAGGCTGCCAGCAGGGCAGCGAGACAGAGGGCTGTGAGCAGCCGCAGGCAAGCGATCATGTAAGGGTCCTGTTACTCGATCAAGTTGGCCGACAATTGTACCCAAGCGCTGGCCGGGGCGCGATCTTGCTGACGCTGATCCTTCACTATAGGTCGCATGTCAGGGGATGGCGGCCAAGTTCTTTGCGCCTTGTTGCGGGCGCTCGGGCTACAATGGCGCCTTTGATCGGCAAGACAGGTGTGTGCAGTGACTGATGTTGCAGGGGTTCCAAAATCCATAGCGGGTACGCTTTACGTCGTTGCGACGCCCATCGGCAACCTCGACGACATGAGCGCCCGGGCACTCAAGGTGCTGGCCGGCGTGGCGCTGATCGCGGCCGAGGATACCCGCCATTCTGTGCGCCTGCTGCAGCACTTCGGCATCGAGACGCCGCTGGCGGCCTGCCATGAGCACAACGAGCGCGACGAAGGCAGTCGCTTCATCACGCGCTTGCTGGCGGGTGACGATGTGGCGCTGGTGTCCGACGCCGGCACACCGCTGATTTCCGATCCGGGCTATCACCTGGTGCGCCAGGCGCGGGCTGCCGGGGTGAGGGTGGTGCCGGTGCCAGGGGCGTGTGCGCTGATCGCTGCGCTGTCGGCAGCGGGGCTGCCCTCTGATCGCTTCATCTTCGAAGGCTTCCTGCCGGCAAAGGCTGTCGGGCGCCGTGCGCGACTGGAGCAGGTCAAGGAGGAGCCCCGGACCTTGATCTTCTATGAGGCGCCGCATCGCATCCTCGAATGCCTGGAGGACATGGAGGCGGTATTCGGGGGAGCGCGCCCGGCCGTTCTGGCGCGAGAGCTGACCAAGACGTTCGAGACGCTCAAGGGGTTGCCGTTGGCCGAGTTGCGCGCCTTTGTCGCAGCGGATACCAATCAGCAGCGTGGGGAATGCGTGGTGCTGGTCGCGGGCTGGAGTGCGCCGCAAGACGATCAGGCGATCAGCAGCGACGCCATGCGTGTACTGGACCTGCTGCTGGCGGAATTGCCGCTCAAGCGGGCGGCGGCATTGGCGGCGGAAATTACCGGCGTGCGCAAGAATCTTCTTTATCAAGCGGCGCTGGATAAACAGAAAAGCCATTGATGGCGTAATGATATTATTTGCGGTATTGCTTGTTCTTGCTCGCGCCTGCCGTTACCCTTACCGGCGGAGAGTCGATCGGACAGTCGCTGCCTGCATTTGTTCCGCAAAAGCAGGGGGAGGAAAGTCCGGGCTCCGCAGGGCAGAGTGCCAGGTAACGCCTGGGAGGCGCGAGCCTACGGAAAGTGCCACAGAAAACAACCGCCTAAGCACTTCGGTGCCGGTAAGGGTGAAAAGGTGCGGTAAGAGCGCACCGCACGACTGGCAACAGTTCGTGGCTAGGTAAACCCCACTCGGAGCAAGACCAAATAGGGTTCCTTATGGCGTGGCCCGCGTCGGAACCGGGTAGGTTGCTAGAGGCGTCCAGTGATGGCCGTCGTAGAGGAATGACTGTCCTCGACAAAACCCGGCTTACAGATCGACTCTCCACCTCTTCTTTTCCTGCTTGAATCGATAGCAGATCCCTTCTGGTAATGCCGAAAAGTTCTTACTCTTGATAATTCACTTTAACTTCACACTCTATCCGTTTGAGTGCGCTTGATTTTTCCCGCCAGTTTTTTCTCCCGGTAGTCCTTCCGCCTTCCTTTGTTGCGCTAAATCTCGGTCCTGTAAGGGTTTTCCTTATGAACGCGCCTTGACGGTGTGGCGGACGGATTCCTATAGTGTGCGCAAGTGGCAGAAAGTGGGATGAAGTGGGTTTTCTGGCACAAAAAAGTTAACATTGTGGGGAATCGCAGCCGTGTTCCGCGGAGCCAACGCCGTCAGCCTCGATGCAAAGGGCCGTCTCGCCATGCCGAGCCGGTACCGTGACGAGCTCGATTCGCGTTGCAATGGTCAACTTATCGTGACCATCGACGCTGTTGACCCCTGCTTGTGTGTTTATCCCCTCGATGAGTGGGAACAGATAGAAGCCAAGTTGCGTGCCTTGCCGTCGCTGCGTGAGGAAAACCGTCGCCTGCAGCGTTTGCTGATCGGTAATGCGGTGGACCTGGAGCTCGATGGCAGTGGTCGTTTCCTGGTGCCGCCCCGTTTGCGTGAGTACGCCAAGCTCGACAAGAAGGCGATGCTGGTGGGGCAACTGAACAAATTCCAGCTGTGGGATGAGGATGCCTGGAACGCGGTTTCGGCAGCCGACCTCGCAGCTATTCAACAACCGGGCGCCATGCCCGATGAACTGCGTGACCTGATCCTGTGACGATAGATAGCGGCTTCAACCACATCACCGTATTGCTCGACGAAGCTGTCGAGGCATTGGCCCTGCGCGCCGACGGTTGCTATCTGGACGGGACCTTCGGTCGCGGAGGGCACAGTCGTCTCATTCTCAGCAAGCTCGGGCCGCAAGGGCGGCTGTTGGGCTTCGACAAGGATCCACAGGCGATTGCCACGGGGCAAGCGCTGGCGGCCGAAGACGGCCGCTTTGTCATTGTGCAGCGCAGCTTCGCCGAGCTCGGTGATGAAGTGCGCACGCGCGCGCTGGATGGCAAGGTCAGCGGTATCCTGCTCGACCTGGGTGTCTCCTCTCCACAGCTGGACGATCCCGAGCGCGGCTTCAGTTTCCTCAACGATGGCCCACTGGACATGCGCATGAATCCGGGCCAAGGCATCAGCGCGGCCGAGTTCATCGCGACCGCCCCCGTCGAAGAAATAGCCCGCGTGTTCAAGGAGTATGGCGAGGAGCGTTTTGCCGGCCGCATGGCGCGTGCGGTGGTCGAGCGTCGCGAGAAGCAGCCGTTCACCCGTACTGCCGACCTGGCCGAAGTGCTCAAGGTCGCCAACCCTGCTTGGGAAAAGGGCAAGAACCCGGCAACTCGCGCCTTCCAGGGGCTGCGCATTCACGTCAATAACGAGCTGGGTGACTTGGAGGCCGGCCTCGAAGCCGCGCTCGAGGCGCTGGAAGTCGGCGGTCGTCTGGCGGTGATCAGCTTCCACTCGCTGGAAGACCGTATCGTCAAACTGTTCATGCGCAAGCTGGTCAAGGGCGAGGCGGATAACCTGCCACGCAACCTGCCGGTGCAGCACAAGGTCTTCGAACCTCGTATCAAGCTGATCGGTAAGGCGCAGTTCGCCTCCGATGCGGAACTCAAGGCCAACCCGCGTGCGCGCAGCGCCGTCATGCGCGTGGCGGAGAAACTGCGGTGAGTCGCCTGTTCGCCAAGCCATTGCCAGGCGGAAGCTTCCTGATGCTTCTGCTGTTCGTTGGCGTGCTGGTGTCGGCCATCGCTGTCTCCTACAGCGCGCACTGGAACCGCCAGTTGCTCAACACGCTCTACAATGAGCTGAGCGAACGCGACAAGGCCCAGGCTGAGTGGGGGCGCCTGATTCTCGAGCAGAGCACCTGGACTGCCCACAGCCGCATCGAAAGCCTGGCCGCCGGCCAGTTGAAGATGCGCGTGCCCAACGCTGACGAAGTGCGGATGGTGACGCCATGATGAAGCTCGAGGGTGCACTCTACCCCTGGCGCTTCCGGGTCGTCGTTGGCCTGCTGGCGTTGATGGTCGGCGCCATCAGCTGGCGGATCATCGACCTGCAGGTGGTCGATCGCGACTTCCTCAAGGGCCAGGGTGATGCTCGCAGCCTGCGCCATATCCCGATTCCTGCACACCGTGGCCTGATCACCGACCGCAATGGCGAGCCTCTGGCTGTCAGTACGCCGGTCACCACGCTGTGGGCCAACCCCAAGGAGATGCAGGCGTCCAAGGATCGCTGGCCGCAACTGGCCGCCGTGCTGGGGCAGAACCCGCAGCAATTGATCGAGCGCCTCACCCAGCAGGCCAACAAGGAGTTCATCTACCTGGTTCGTGGCCTCACGCCCGAGCAGGGCCAGCAGGTGCTCGACCTTAAAGTGCCCGGTGTCTACGGCCTCGAAGAGTTCCGCCGCTTCTATCCGGCGGGTGATGTCACCGCGCACATGGTGGGTTTCACCGACCTGGATGACCACGGCCGTGAAGGTGTCGAGCTCGCCTATGACGAGTGGCTGGCCGGGGTGCCTGGCAAGCGACAAGTGATCAAGGACCGGCGCGGTCGCCTGATCAAGGATATTCAAGTCACCAAGAACGCCAAGGCCGGTAAGACCTTGGCGTTGTCGATAGATCTGCGCCTCCAGTACCTGGCGACTCGCGAGCTGCGCAACGCCATCGCCGAACAGGACGCCAAGGCCGGCAGCCTGGTGATCATGGACGTCAAGACCGGCGAGGTCCTGGCGATGGTCAACCAGCCAACGTACAACCCCAACAACCGCCGCAGCATGTTCCCGGCAGCCATGCGTAACCGGGCCATCATCGATGTCTTCGAGCCCGGCTCGACGGTCAAGCCGATCTCCATGAGTGCGGCCCTGCAGAGCGGGCGCTGGAAACCGACCGACAAGGTCGAGGTGTATCCGGGCAGCCTGCAGATCGGTCGCTACACGATCAAGGACGTTTCCAGGAGCGAGGGCCCGATCCTCGATCTGACCGGCATCCTGATCAACTCCAGTAACGTCGGCATGAGCAAGATCGCCTTCGATATCGGCGGCGAAGCCATCTATCGGGTGATGTCGCAGGTCGGCCTGGGGCAGTACACCGGCCTGGGCTTCCCGGGCGAGCGTGTTGGCAACCTGCCCAATCATCGCGAATGGCGCAAGGCCGAGACGGCCACGCTTTCGTACGGCTACGGCGTATCGGTCACCGCCCTGCAGTTGGTTCACGCCTACGCCGCGCTGGCCAACGACGGCAAGATGGTGCCGCTGTCGATTCTCAAGGTCGACAAGGCGCCGGAAGCCGTGCAAGCCATTCCGCAAGAAACCGCCAAGACCGTGCAGGGCATGTTGCAGCAGGTGATCGAGGCGCCGCGTGGTGTGTTCCGCGCCCAGGTGCCGTTCTACCACGTCGCTGGCAAGTCGGGTACGGCGCGCAAGGCCACGGTCGGCTCCAAGGGCTACACCGAAAACGCCTACCGCTCGCTGTTCGCAGGCTTCGGCCCGATGAGCGACCCGCGCTACGCCATCGTCGTGGTCATCGACGAGCCGGGCAAGGGCGGTTACTTCGGTGGCCTGGTCTCGGCGCCAGTGTTCAGCAAGGTCATGTCCGGCACCCTGCGGCTGATGAACGTGCCGCCGGATAACCTGCCGCCCGCGAACGCGCAGCAGGCCAGCGCAGTACCCGCCAAGGGAGGGCGTGGTTGATGACGATGCCATTGAGCAAGCTTTTCGCCCACGCCAGCCGCGATCCGTTGATTCGCGAGCTGACACTCGACAGCCGCCAGGTGCGGCCGGGTGATCTGTTCCTGGCGGTGCCAGGTGCCAAGGTCGATGGTCGTGATCACATCGCCGATGCGCTTGCCCGCGGTGCCGCCGCCATCGCCTATGAAGAGCAGGGCGCCACGGTGTTGCCGCTGACCGACGTGCCGCTGATTCCGGTCAAGGGCCTGATCGCGCAACTGTCGGCCATCGCCGGCCGCTTCTATGGCGAGCCGAGCCGCCAACTCAATCTGGTCGGTGTGACGGGCACCAACGGCAAGACCAGCGTGACGCAACTGCTCGCCCAGGCCCTTGATCAGTTGGGCCAGCGCTGCGGTCTGATCGGCACCTTGGGTACCGGTTTCTACGGGGACTTGCAGAGCGGCCGCCTGACCACGCCGGATCCGATTGCCGTGCAAGCCACGCTCAACGACCTGAAGAAGGGTGGCGCTGAGGCCGTGGCGATGGAAGTGTCTTCCCATGCCCTGGAGCAGGGGCGCGTGGCAGCACTGGCCTTCGATATCGCGGTGATGACCAACCTGTCGCGCGATCACCTGGACTACCACGGCAGCATGCAGGCCTACGAGGCCGCCAAGGCCAAGCTGTTCGCCTGGCCGAGCCTGCGTTGGCAGGTGGTCAACCTGGACGACGCCTTTGGTCGTCGTCTGGCCGAGGACTTTGCTCGCCGCCCGAGTGCCGATCATATCGAGACCCGGCTGCTCAGCTATAGCCTGGAAAACCCGGACGCGTCGCTGTTCTGCCGCGAAGCCCATTTCGACGACGATGGCGTGCGCGCCATCCTGGTCACCGCTCAAGGCGAACGCACACTGCGCAGCCAACTGCTCGGGCGTTTCAACCTGAGCAACATGCTCGCAGCCGTGGCCACGCTGCTGGCGCTGGATTACTCGCTGGACGAAATCCTGAAAGTCATCCCGCAATTGCAAGGGCCTGTCGGTCGCATGCAGCGCCTGGGCGGGGGCGCCAAACCGCTGGTGGTGGTCGATTACGCGCACACCCCCGATGCGCTGGAAAAGGTGCTCGAAGCCCTGCGTCCACACGCCCACGGCAAGCTGCTGTGCCTGTTCGGTTGTGGCGGGGATCGCGATCGCGGCAAGCGTCCGCTGATGGCCGAAGTGGCCGAGCGTCTGGCTGACCGCGTGCTGGTCACCGACGACAACCCGCGTACCGAGGATCCGCTGCGGATCTTCGATGACATTCGCCCAGGTTTCGCCAAGCCTGCCGACGCCGAGTTCGTCGCCGGTCGTGGCGAAGCCATCGCACACCTGATCGCCACCGCTGCCGCCGACGATGTGATCGTGCTGGCCGGCAAGGGGCACGAGGATTACCAGGAGATCAATGGCGAGCGCCTTGTTTTCTCCGATCTGGTCGAAGCCGAGAAGGCGCTTTCAGCCTGGGAGGCTCCACATGCTTAAGCCCATGACACTCAGCCAGCTGACCGCAGCACTGAGTGCTCGTCTGGTCGGGGCCGACGCCACCTTCACCGGTGTCAGCATCGACAGCCGCAGCGTGGCTGCGGGGCAACTGTTCATTGCACTGACCGGCCCGCGTTTCGATGGCCACGACTACCTTGCCGATGTGAAGGCCAAGGGCGCCGTGGCCGCGTTGGTCGAGCGCGAAATCGCCGATGTCGACTTGCCGCAGTTGCTGGTCGCCGATTGCCGCGTGGCGCTTGGCCTGCTGGGCGCGCTCAATCGCGCCGCCTTCGACAAACCGGTGGTCGCCATCACCGGCTCCAGCGGCAAGACCACGGTCAAGGAGATGCTGGCCTCCATTCTGCGCACCCGTGGCCTGGTACATGCCACCCGTGGCAACCTGAACAACGACCTCGGCGCGCCACTGACGTTGCTGGAGATCGCGCCCGATCACAGTGCGGCGGTGATCGAGCTGGGTGCTTCGCGCATCGGCGAGATTCGCTACACCGTTGGCCTGACCCGGCCACAAGTCGTCATCCTCAACAACGCTGGCACCGCCCACGTGGGTGAATTCGGCGGGCCGGAGAAGATCGTCGAGGCCAAGGGCGAGATTCTCGAAGGTTTGGGTGAGGGCGGTATCGCCGTGCTCAACCTGGACGACAAGGCCTTTGACATCTGGCACAAGCGCGCCGGCGCGCGCCAGGTGCTGAGCTTTGCCCTGAGCAACGAGAAGGCCGACTTCTACGCCAGCGACATCGGTCGCGACGCGCGCGGCTGCCCCTCCTTCACCCTGCACGGCCCAAGCGGCAGTGCGCCGGTGCAGTTGAACCTGCTTGGCACGCATAACGTCGCCAACGCGCTGGCCGCTGCGGCTGGCGCCCATGCCGTAGGTGTGAGCCTGCCGGGCATCGCCGCCGGCCTTGCCGCAGTGCAGCCGGTCAAGGGCCGTTCCGTGGCACAGATCGCGCCCAGCGGTGCGCGGGTGATCGACGACACCTACAACGCAAATCCCACCTCGATGTGTGCCGCCATTGATATACTCGCCGGCTTTTCCGGACGCACCGTCCTGGTGCTCGGGGATATCGGCGAACTGGGGCAATGGGCCGAGGAAGGCCACCGTCAGGTGGGCGACTACGCACGCGGCAAGGTCGATGCCTTGTACGCGACTGGCACCAACATGGTTCACGCGGTTCAGGCGTTCGGCGCCAATGGCCGCCATTTCGCTACTCAAGCTGAGCTGATCGACGCCGTTCGTGCCGAGAGCGTCAGCGATACCACTATCTTGATCAAGGGCTCACGCAGCGCTGCGATGGAAAACGTCGTGGCTGCATTGTGTGGTGCCAGCGGGGAGAAACATTAATGCTGCTGCTGTTGGCTGAGTATCTGCAACAGTTCTACAAGGGCTTCGCGGTCTTCCAGTACCTGTCCCTGCGCGGGATCCTGGGTGTGTTGACGGCGTTGTCCTTGGCACTGTGGCTGGGGCCCTGGATGATTCGTACCCTGCAGATTCGCCAGATCGGCCAGGCTGTGCGTAACGACGGCCCACAATCGCACCTGTCCAAGTCCGGCACCCCGACCATGGGCGGTGCGCTGATCCTGTCTGCCATCGCCATCAGCACCCTGCTCTGGGCCGACCTGACCAATCGCTATGTATGGGTGGTGTTGATCGTCACCCTGCTGTTCGGCGCCATCGGCTGGGTCGACGACTACCGCAAGGTGATCGAGAAGAACTCGCGTGGCCTGCCGAGCCGCTGGAAGTACTTCTGGCAGTCGGTGTTCGGCCTCGGGGCTGCGGTCTTCCTCTACATGACCGCCCCGACCAGCGTCGAAACCACGCTGATCGTGCCGTTCCTCAAGGACTTCACCATTCCCCTGGGCGTTGGCTTCGTGGTGCTGACCTACTTCGTCATCGTCGGTTCGAGCAACGCGGTCAACCTGACCGACGGCCTCGATGGTCTGGCGATCATGCCGACGGTGATGGTCGGCGGTGCGCTGGGCATCTTCTGCTACCTGTCGGGCAACGTGAAGTTCGCCGAGTACCTGCTGATCCCTTATGTGCCGGGCTCGGGTGAGCTGATCGTGTTCTGCGGTGCGCTGATCGGTGCAGGCCTGGGCTTCCTCTGGTTCAACACCTACCCGGCACAGGTCTTCATGGGTGACGTCGGTGCCCTGGCGCTGGGTGCGGCGCTGGGCACCATCGCCGTGATCGTCCGCCAGGAAATCGTGCTGTTCATCATGGGCGGCATCTTCGTGGTGGAAACCCTGTCGGTGGTGATCCAGGTCGCATCGTTCAAGTTGACCGGCAAGCGTGTGTTCCGCATGGCGCCGATCCATCACCATTTCGAACTCAAGGGTTGGCCCGAGCCGCGGGTGATCGTCCGATTCTGGATCATCACCGTGATTCTGGTGCTGATCGGCCTTGCCACCCTGAAGCTGAGGTAAACGAGCGTGTCACTGATCGCTTCCGACCAATTCCGCATCGTTGTCGGCCTCGGCAAGAGCGGCATGTCCCTGGTTCGCTTCCTGGCGAACCGGGGCATTGCCTTTGCGGTCGCCGATACCCGCGAGCAACCGCCGGAACTGGAAACCCTGCGCCGTGAATACCCGCAGGTGGAAGTGCGCTGTGGTGAACTGGATGTGGACTTCCTGTGCCGCGCTAACGAGCTCTACGTAAGCCCGGGCCTGGCCTTGGCTACCCCGGCGTTGCAGCAGGCCGCCGCGCGCGGCGTGAAACTCTCCGGTGACATCGAGCTGTTCGCACGCCATGCCAAGGCGCCAATCGTTGCCATCAGCGGCTCCAACGCCAAGAGCACGGTGACCACCCTGGTCGGCGAAATGGCTGCCAAGGCCGGCAAGCGTGTCGCTGTCGGCGGCAACCTCGGCACCCCGGCGCTTGACCTGCTCGACGATGCGGTCGAGTTGTACGTCATGGAGCTGTCGAGCTTCCAGCTCGAGACTACCGATCAGCTCAACGCCGAAGTGGCCACCGTGCTGAACATCAGCGAAGACCACATGGACCGCTACAGTGGCCTGCCGGCTTATCACCTGGCCAAGCACCGCATCTTCCGCGGTGCGCGACAGGTGGTAGTCAACCGTCAGGACGCCCTCAGCCGGCCCCTGCCTGTCGAAGGTCGTCCATGCTGGACATTCGGCCTCAACGCCCCGGACTTCAAGGCCTTTGGCCTGCGTGAAGTGGAGGGCGAGAAGTATCTGGCCTTCGAATTCCAGACCCTGATGCCGGTGCGCGAGCTGAAGATCCGCGGTGCGCACAACCAGAGCAATGCCCTGGCAGCCCTGGCTCTGGGCCATGCCGCCGGTCTGCCGTTCGAACCGATGCTCGAGGCTCTGCGCGAGTTCAAGGGCCTTGTCCATCGCTGCCAGTGGATCCGCGAGCGCAATGGCGTGAACTGGTACGACGACTCCAAGGCTACCAACGTTGGCGCGGCACTGGCCGCCATCGAAGGCCTGGGTGCCGACATCGAAGGCAAGCTGGTACTGATCGCCGGTGGCGACGGCAAGGGCGCTGATTTTGCCGCCTTGCGTCAGCCAGTCGCCGCCTATTGCCGCGCTGTGGTGTTGCTGGGGCGTGACGCCGAGCGCCTGGCCGAGACGTTCGGCGACAGCGTGCCGCTGGTCCGGGTCAAGACCCTGGACCAAGCCGTGCAGCGCTGCGCCGAGCTCGCCCAGCCAGGTGACGCGGTGCTGCTGTCGCCGGCCTGCGCCAGCCTCGACATGTTCAAGAACTTCGAAGAACGCGGGCGCCTGTTCGCCCAGGCAGCGGAGGGGCTGGCATGATCTTCGGCATCATCAAGCCGTATCCGTCGCCGCTGATCAGCGGTCGTGGCATCGACATCGACTTCGCCTTCCTTGCCGGCTGCCTGGCCTTGCTGGGGTTGGGCCTGGTGATGATCACCTCGGCGTCCTCGGAAGTGGCCGCCGTGCAGTCCGGCAATCCGCTCTATCACATGATCCGTCACCTGGTGTACGTCGCGATCGGCCTTGTTGCCTGCGGTGTGACCATGATGGTGCCGATCGCCACCTGGCAGCGCATGGGCTTCATGATGCTGATCGGCGCCTTCGGCTTGCTGGTGCTGGTACTGGTGCCGGGGATCGGTCGGGAAGTGAACGGTTCGATGCGCTGGATCGGCTTCAGCTTCTTCAACGTCCAGCCTTCGGAGATCGCCAAGGTCTTCGTGGTCATCTATCTGGCGGGTTACCTGGTACGCCGCCAGACCGAGGTGCGCGAGAGCTGGATGGGCTTCTTCAAGCCGTTCATCGTCCTGCTGCCCATGGCAGGCCTGCTGCTGATGGAGCCGGACTTCGGCGCCACCGTGGTGATGATGGGCGCTGCGGCGGCCATGCTGTTCCTGGGAGGGGTGGGGCTGTTCCGCTTCTCGCTGATGGTGGTGCTGGCGGTGGTCGCGGTGTTCATCCTGGTCCAGGCGCAACCCTACCGGATGGCGCGTCTGATCACCTTCACCGACCCCTGGTCCGATCAGTTCGGTTCGGGCTACCAGCTGACGCAGGCACTGATCGCCTTCGGTCGTGGCGAGTGGCTGGGCGTCGGCCTGGGCAACAGCGTACAGAAGCAGTTCTACCTGCCCGAGGCGCACACTGACTTCGTGTTCTCGGTGCTGGCCGAAGAGCTTGGCGTAGTCGGCTCGCTGTGCACCGTGGCGCTGTTCGTGTTCGTCACCATCCGCGCCTTGTACATCGGCCTGTGGGCCGAGAAGGCCAAGCAGTTCTTCGCCGCCTACATGGCCTTCGGCCTGGCCTTCCTGTGGATCGGCCAGTTCCTGATCAACATTGGTGTGAACGTGGGTCTGCTGCCGACCAAGGGGCTGACGCTGCCATTCCTCAGCTACGGGGGCAGCTCGCTGGTGATCTGCTGCGCCTGCGTGGGGCTGTTGCTGCGTATCGAGTGGGAGAGTCGAACGCACCTGGGTAGCGAGGAGCACGAGTTCAAGGAGAGCGATTTTGCCGAGGAGACCAGTCATGGCCGCTGATGGCAAGAACGTACTGATCATGGCCGGTGGCACCGGGGGGCATGTGTTCCCGGCCCTGGCCTGCGCCCGCGAATTCCAGGCGCGCGGCTACAGCGTGCACTGGCTCGGTACGCCACGGGGTATCGAGAACGAACTGGTGCCCCAGGCTGGCTTGCCGCTGCACCTGATCCAGGTCAGCGGGCTGCGTGGCAAGGGCAAGCTGTCGCTGCTCAAGGCGCCGTTCACCCTGGTCAAGGCCGTGCTGCAGGCGCGGCGCATCATTCGTGAGCTCAAGCCGGTGTGCGTGCTGGGCTTTGGCGGCTATGTCACAGGCCCAGGCGGTGTTGCCGCGCGGCTGTGCGGTGTGCCGCTGGTGATTCACGAACAGAACGCCCGTGCAGGTACCGCCAATCGCCTGCTGGTGCCACTGGCCGCGCGAGTCTGCGAAGCTTTCCCCGACACGTTCGCTGCCAGCGAGAAGCGTCGGACCACCGGTAACCCGGTGCGCCCCGAACTGTTCCTGGAAACGCCTCGTGCGGCACTTGCCGGGCGTCGTGCGCGTCTTCTGGTGCTCGGCGGCAGCCTCGGTGCGGAACCATTGAACAAATTGCTGCCTAAGGCCCTGTCCGAAGTGACTGCAGACCTGCGGCCAGAGGTGTTCCACCAGGCTGGCAAGCAACATGCGTCGGTCACCGCCGAGCGTTATCGCGAGGCCGGGATCGAGGCTCAGGTAGAGCCGTTCATCAAAGACATGGCCCACGCTTATGGCTGGGCCGACATGGTGGTGTGCCGGGCCGGCGCCCTGACCGTCAGCGAACTCGCGGCGGCGGGCCTGCCCTCGATGCTGGTGCCCTTGCCCCACGCGATCGACGATCACCAGACCCACAACGCCCAATATCTGGCTCGCGAAGGTGCCGCCTTCCTGATGCCACAAGCGACAACTGGCGCAGCGCAGCTCGCTGAACGCCTGAACGAGGTGCTGATGCAACCCGAGAAACTCAACACCATGGCCGGCACTGCGCGCCGCCTGGCCAAGCCTGCTGCAACCAGCACCGTGGTCGATATCTGCCTGGAGGTGGCCCATGGTTGAAAGCCAGAAAGCCATGCCGCAGCCCAAGATGGGCCGCATTCGCCGCATTCACTTCGTCGGTATCGGCGGCGTGGGCATGTGCGGTATCGCCGAAGTGCTGCTGAACCTGGGCTACGAAGTGTCCGGTTCCGACCTCAAGGCCTCGCCGGTCACCCAGCGCCTGGAGTCGTTCGGCGCCGAAATTTTCGTGGGGCACCGTGCCGAGAACGCTGCCACCGCCGATGTACTGGTCGTCTCCAGCGCAATCAATCCGGCCAACCCTGAAGTTGCCACCGCGCTCGAACGCCGTATCCCGGTGGTGCCGCGTGCCGAGATGCTGGCCGAGCTGATGCGCTACCGCCACGGCATCGCTGTCGCCGGTACCCACGGCAAGACCACCACCACCAGCCTGCTGGCCTCGGTGTTCGCTGCCGGTGGCCTGGATCCGACCTTCGTCATCGGTGGCCGTCTGACTGCTGCTGGCACCAACGCCCAGCTCGGTACCAGCCGCTACCTGATCGCCGAAGCCGATGAAAGTGATGCGAGCTTCCTGCACCTGCAGCCGATGGTCGCTGTCGTCACCAACATCGACGCCGACCACATGGCGACCTACGAGGGTGACTTCAACAAACTGAAGAAGACCTTCGTCGAGTTCCTGCACAACCTGCCGTTCTACGGCCTGGCCGTGATGTGCCTGGACGACCCGGTCGTGCGCGAGATTCTGCCTCAGGTCAAGCGTCCGACCGTCACCTACGGCTTCAGCGAAGAAGCCGACATCCGCGCCATCAACGTGCGCCAGCAGGGCATGCAGACGCATTTCACCGTGCTGCGTCGCGACTGCGAGCCGCTGGAGGTGTCCGTGAACATGCCGGGCAACCACAATGTGCTCAACGCCCTGGCCACCATCGCCATTGCCACCGACGAGGGCATCAGTGACGACGCCATCATCCAGGGCCTGTCGGGCTTCCAGGGTGTGGGGCGACGCTTCCAGGTGTACGGCGAGCTGCCAGTCGAGGGCGGTAGCGTGATGCTGGTCGACGACTATGGCCATCACCCCACCGAAGTGGCGGCGGTGATCAAGGCCGTGCGCGGCGGTTGGCCGAGCCGGCGCCTGGTGATCGTCTACCAGCCGCACCGCTACAGCCGCACCCGCGATCTTTACGACGACTTCGTGCAGGTGCTGGGTGATGCCAACGTGCTGCTGCTGATGGAAGTCTACCCGGCCGGCGAGGAGCCGATTCCCGGCGCCGACAGCCGCCAGCTGTGCCACAGCATCCGCCAGCGCGGCAAGCTGGACCCGATCTACATCGAACGTGGTGCCGAGCTCGCGCCACTGGTCAAGCCACTGCTGCGCGCTGGCGACATCCTGATCTGCCAGGGTGCCGGCGATGTGGGTGGCCTGGCCCCGCAACTGATGAAAAGCCCGCTGTTCGCTGGCGCTGTCGCCAAGCAGGAGAAACCGCTGTGAGTACCGCCTACGACAAACTGCACTCCACGCTCGACGTCAAGGCCTTCGGCCGCGTCGCCGTGCTGTATGGCGGCAAGAGCGCCGAGCGTGAGGTTTCGCTCAAGTCGGGCGCCGCGGTGATCGAGGCGCTGACCTCGGCCGGCGTGGATGTGGTTGCCATCGATGTGGGTGACGATCTGCTCGCCCGCTTGCAAAGCGAGAAGATCGACCGCGCTTTCATCATTCTTCACGGCCGTGGTGGTGAAGACGGCAGCATGCAAGGCCTGCTCGAGTGCCTGGGCATTCCCTACACCGGCAGCGGCATCCTTGCCTCGGCGCTGGCCATGGACAAACTGCGCACCAAGCAGGTGTGGCAGAGCCTGGGCATTCCGACCCCGCGTCACGCCGTGCTGGCCAGCGAAAGCGACTGTGTCGAGGCCGGCAAGGAACTGGGCTTCCCGCTGATCGTCAAACCGGCCCATGAAGGTTCCAGCATCGGCATGGCCAAGGTGAACAGCGTCGAAGAGCTGGTTGCCGCCTGGAAGGACGCTGCCAAGTACGACTCCCAGGTACTGGTCGAGCAGTGGATCCACGGTCCGGAGTTCACCATTGCGGTGCTGCGCGGGCAGGTGCTGCCACCGATCGCACTGGGTACGCCGCACGTGTTCTACGACTACGACGCCAAGTACATCGCCAACGACACCCAGTACCGCATTCCATGCGGCCTGGACGCTGGCAAGGAACAGGAACTGATGGACCTGACTGCCCGCGCTTGCGATGCCATCGGCATCGAGGGCTGGGGCCGTCTGGATGTAATGCAGGACGAGCAGGGCCGGTTCTGGCTGCTCGAAGTCAACACCGCACCCGGCATGACCGATCATAGCCTGGTGCCCATGGCGGCCCGCGCGGCCGGTCTGGACTTCCAGCAGCTGGTGCTGGCGATCCTGGCCGAAAGCGTAGCGACGCGAGGTTAAGAGCCATGCAAGGCGCAATGATACGTCAGCAGCAACCCGTCACCGGCCGCAGCAAGCCGGTGCCGCGCGGTGCCAGCCGACTGGTGGCCGACGAGCCCGTATCGGCGCGCCTGCCACGGCCCAGCTTCGGTGGGTTGAAACGCCTGCTGTGGCCGGTGCTGCTGGTCGCTGCCGGCTTCGGTGCCTACGAAGGCGCGATCCGGTTGATGCCTTACGCCGACCGCCCGATCACCAAGATCGCCGTGCAAGGCGACCTGAGCTACATCAGCCAGCAGGCGGTGCAGCAGCGTATCGCGCCTTATGTCGCGGCGAGCTTCTTCAGTGTCGATCTGCCGGCGATGCGTACAGAACTCGAGCAGATGCCATGGATCGCCCACGCCGAAGTGCGTCGGGTATGGCCGGATGAGGTGGTGATCCGCCTCGAGGAACAACTGCCGGTCGCGCGCTGGGGCGATGAGGCCTTGCTCAACAACCAGGGCCAGGCGTTCACCCCGCGTGAGCTGGCCAACTATGAGCATTTGCCGCAGCTGTTCGGGCCGCAGCGCGCTCAGCAACAAGTCATGCAGCAGTATCAGGTATTGAGCCAGATGCTGCGCCCCATGGGCTTCTCCATCGCTCGCCTGGAGCTGCGCGAGCGAGGCAGCTGGTTCCTGACCACCGGTGCGGGTAGCGCCGGTCCTGGCATCGAGCTGCTGTTGGGGCGCGATCATCTGGTGGAGAAGATGCGCCGGTTCATTGCCATATACGACAAGACACTCAAAGAGCAGATCACCAACATCGCCCGCATCGATCTGCGATACGCCAACGGATTAGCGGTTGGCTGGCGGGAACCGAATGCACCGACGACGGCCCAACCCGCCGTTGCGAAGAATTAGAGAGAGGCAGGACCATGGCAAACGCGCATAGCGGCAAAATGATCGTCGGGCTGGACATTGGCACCTCCAAGGTGGTGGCGCTGGTTGGCGAAGTGGCGGCGGACGGCACCCTCGAGATCGTCGGGATCGGTACGCATCCGTCCCGCGGCTTGAAGAAAGGCGTGGTGGTAAACATCGAGTCGACCGTGCAGTCGATCCAGCGCGCGGTGGAAGAAGCGCAGCTGATGGCCGGCTGCCGCATCCACTCGGCGTTCGTCGGTGTTGCCGGCAACCACATCCGCAGCCTGAACTCCCATGGCATCGTCGCCATCCGCGACCGTGAGGTCAGCGTCGCCGACCTCGAGCGCGTGCTCGACGCTGCCCAGGCCGTGGCCATCCCGGCCGACCAGCGCGTGCTGCACACCCTGCCCCAGGACTACGTGATCGACAACCAGGAAGGTGTGCGCGAGCCACTGGGCATGTCTGGCGTGCGTCTGGAAGCGAAAGTCCATGTGGTCACCTGCGCGGTCAACGCCGCCCAGAACATCGAGAAGTGCGTGCGCCGCTGCGGCCTCGAGATTGACGACATCATTCTCGAACAACTGGCCTCGGCTTATTCGGTGCTGACCGATGACGAGAAAGAACTGGGCGTGTGCCTGGTGGACATCGGCGGCGGCACTACCGACATCGCCATCTTCACCGAAGGTGCGATCCGCCACACCGCGGTGATCCCGATTGCCGGCGACCAGGTCACCAACGACATCGCCATGGCCCTGCGTACACCTACGCAGTACGCCGAGGAAATCAAGATCCGCTACGCCTGCGCCCTGGCCAAGCTGGCCGGCGCCGGCGAGACCATCAAGGTGCCGAGCGTCGGCGATCGTCCGCCGCGCGAACTGTCGCGCCAGGCCCTGGCAGAAGTGGTCGAGCCGCGTTACGACGAGCTCTTCACCCTGATCCAGGCCGAGTTGCGTCGCAGCGGCTACGAGGATCTGGTGCCGGCCGGTATCGTCCTGACCGGCGGTACATCGAAGATGGAAGGCGCCGTGGAACTGGCCGAGGAAATCTTCCACATGCCGGTACGCCTCGGCGTGCCGCACAGCGTTCGGGGGCTGAGCGACGTGGTGCGCAACCCGATTTATTCAACCGGCGTGGGACTGCTCACCTACGGCCTGCAAAAGCAGACCGAGGACCTGCCCCTGACCGGCAACAGCAGCAGCAACAGCTATGGCGATGAACCTAAGGCCCCGGTGCTTGAGCGCTTCAAGCGCTGGGTCCAAGGCAACTTCTAAGTTTCAAAGCAGTAGTGGTAGGCGCAAAAACTAGAGAACTGTAAGGAGAGGGAAAATGTTCGAGCTCGTAGACAACGTCCCGCAAAGCCCGGTCATCAAAGTGATCGGTGTCGGTGGTGGTGGTGGCAACGCCGTCAACCACATGGTCAAAAGCAGCATCGAAGGTGTGGAATTCATCTGCGCCAACACCGATGCCCAGGCGCTGAAGAACATTGGCGCACGCACCATCCTGCAACTGGGGACCGGTGTGACCAAGGGCCTGGGTGCCGGTGCCAATCCGGAAGTCGGTCGTCAGGCCGCGCTGGAAGACCGTGAGCGCATCGCCGAAGTGCTGCAAGGCACCAACATGGTGTTCATCACCACTGGCATGGGCGGCGGTACCGGTACCGGTGCTGCGCCGATCATCGCCGAAGTGGCGAAGGAAATGGGCATCCTCACCGTTGCGGTGGTGACCCGTCCGTTCCCGTTCGAGGGGCGCAAGCGCATGCAGATCGCCGATGAAGGCATCCGCATGCTGGCTGAAAGCGTTGACTCGCTGATCACCATCCCCAACGAGAAGCTGCTGACCATCCTGGGCAAGGATGCAAGCCTGCTGTCTGCCTTCGCCAAGGCCGACGACGTGCTGGCTGGCGCCGTGCGCGGTATCTCCGACATCATCAAGCGTCCGGGCATGATCAACGTCGACTTCGCCGACGTGCGCACCGTGATGGGCGAGATGGGCATGGCCATGATGGGCACCGGCTGCGCCAGCGGTCCTAACCGTGCTCGTGAGGCCACCGAGGCGGCGATTCGCAACCCGCTGCTCGAGGACGTCAATCTGCAGGGTGCCCGCGGTATCCTGGTGAACATCACCGCAGGTCCTGACCTGTCGCTGGGTGAGTACTCCGACGTGGGTAGCATCATCGAAGCCTTCGCCTCCGACCACGCGATGGTCAAGGTCGGCACCGTGATCGATCCTGACATGCGCGACGAGCTGCACGTCACCGTGGTTGCCACTGGCCTGGGTGCGCGCATCGAGAAGCCGGTCAAGGTCGTCGACAACACGCTGCAGACCGCACAGCAGGTGTACGAGTCCTCCAACCCGGCTCCGGTTCGCCAGGAGCAGTCGGCGGTGAACTACCGTGACCTGGAGCGTCCGACCGTGATGCGCAACCAGGCACACGCAGGCGCTGCGGCTGCGGCTAAACTCAACCCACAGGACGATCTGGACTACCTTGACATCCCGGCCTTCCTGCGTCGCCAGGCCGATTGATGGAATTTATCAGGGGTATAAGGGTGATTGGTGTTCAGCAAAGGCCGGGTCTGCTATCATTCTCAGCCTTTGTTGATACCAATTCGCAATTAGCGCTAAAGCGGCCAATGCCATGATTAGACAACGCACCCTGAAGAATACCATTCGTGCCACAGGTGTCGGCCTGCATTCCGGAGAGAAGGTCTACCTGACTCTCAAGCCAGCACCCGTGGATACCGGCATCGTTTTCCGCCGCGCTGACCTCGACCCTGTGGTCGAAATCCCGGCGCGTGCGGCCAACGTCGGCGAGACAACCATGTCGACGACGCTGGTCAACGGTGACGTCAAGGTCGATACGGTCGAGCACCTGCTCTCCGCCATGGCGGGCCTGGGCATCGATAACGCCTACGTCGAGCTCTCCGCCTCGGAAGTGCCGATCATGGATGGCAGCGCCGGTCCCTTTGTATTCCTGATTCAGTCCGCCGGCCTGGAAGAACAGGACGCCGCTAAAAAGTTCATCCGTATCCTGCGCGAAGTCAGCGTGGAGGAGGGCGACAAGCGCGCCACCTTCCTGCCTTTCGACGGGTTCAAGGTGAGCTTCGAGATTGACTTCGATCACCCGGTCCTCAAGGGCCAGACCCAGAGTGCAGTGGTTGATTTCTCCAGCACGTCGTTCGTGAAGGAAGTCAGCCGAGCACGCACCTTCGGTTTCATGCGTGACATCGAGTACCTGCGCAAGCACAACCTTGCGTTGGGTGGCAGTGTCGAGAACGCCATCGTGGTCGACGAGACCGGTGTGCTCAACGAAGACGGACTTCGCTCCGATGACGAATTCGTCAAGCACAAGATCCTCGACGCGATCGGTGACCTCTATCTGCTGGGCAACAGCCTGATCGGCGAGTTCAAGGGCTACAAGTCCGGACACGCGCTGAACAACCAGTTGCTGCGCAAGCTGATCGCAGAAACGGACGCCTGGGAAGTGGTTACTTTCGAAGATGCCAGTACGGCACCGATCTCCTACATGCGCCCTGTTGCGGCCGTGTAAGTTCGAACACTCTCTAGTTCATTGAGGCCACCTTCGGGTGGCCTTTTTTATTGGCGCGCCCATGGCCGAGCGGTGTTTGAGGCCTTCGCAGATAACGCCGGGAACTTCAGGTCTTGTCGTGGGCGTGTGCTGCCAGCCGTTCCAGCGCGGCCCGCAGTTTTTCGTCATCAATGCCTTGCGCCGTCTCGCGCAGGCTTTGTGCCGCTTGTTGCGACAACTCGGTGGTGTGTGTCGGGCGCGCGGGTGCGCCAACTGGTGGTTGCACCTGGAACTTGATGCGCTGCAGGTTGGCGAAGGCTTCCATGGCTCGCAGCGTTGTCAGCAGGCGCTTCTGCTGGTAGCGCAGACGCGTTGCCCAATGGCCGTCCGTCACCACCAGGAGCAGACAGCCATCGCGCCATGAGGCCACATGACAGTGTGCCCGGGCAGCGGGCTGCAACTGGCTTTCCAGCAAACGCTGCAGGTGCTCGAGGCGCTCGGCCTGGTTGAGCAGCAGGCGCAGCGGCCTGGCCTGGCGCAGCAAGGCGGCGGGTGGCTGGGCAGAAGGGGGTTTGTAGGCCATCGGAGTACGCATGAGGTTACAAGATTGGCAGTCTAACAGATGCCACCGGGGCCGTTGCCTGTGCCGGACGCTTTGCCGGCAGTACCGATCCTGAGGGCGGTGCAGAGGGGGTGGGCGCAGGCCTGTCCGCGAGGAGGCCAAACACGTTTCATGTCTTGCCGCCTTGAACTTGAGGAAAATGTCCCTATGTTAGAGAGGCCCCGTTTAAAGCGCTGTGCCAGCATCGTGGAAATCCACCACTTTCCTCACCAACGTTTCCGGGTAGAATGCTCGTTCGCATGCGGCCCAAGGGCTGCACGGGCGACTCACGGGGCCGCCCTCCATCCCTAAGTGTGGAAGATCCTGCCGATATGTTTGCGCCTTTGTTAAAAAAACTTTTTGGAAGCAAGAACGAGCGTGAAATCAAGCGCATGCTCAAGACGGTCAGCACCGTCAATGCCTTCGAAGAGAAGATGGTGGCCCTCTCCGACGAGCAACTGCGTGGCAAGACCGCAGAGTTCAAAGAGCGCCTGGCCAAAGGCGAAACCCTCGACCAGTTGTTGCCCGAAGCTTTCGCCGTGGCCCGTGAGGCCGGCAAGCGTGTCATGGGCATGCGCCATTTCGATGTCCAGCTGATCGGTGGCATGACCCTGCACGAGGGCATGATCGCAGAAATGCGTACCGGTGAAGGCAAGACCTTGGTCGGTACCCTGGCGGTCTACCTGAATGCGCTGTCCGGCAAGGGCGTGCATGTGGTCACGGTCAACGACTACCTGGCTCGCCGTGACGCCAACTGGATGCGTCCGCTGTATGAATTCCTCGGCCTCAAGGTGGGCATCGTCTCGGCCTTCCAGCCGCCGGAAGAAAAGCGCGCCGCCTATGCTGCCGACATCACCTACGGCACCAACAACGAATTCGGTTTCGACTACCTGCGCGACAACATGGCGTTCAGCCAGGACGAGAAGTTCCAGCGTGAGCTGAACTTCGCCGTGATCGACGAAGTCGACTCCATCCTCATCGACGAAGCGCGTACCCCGCTGATCATCTCCGGTCAGGCCGAAGACAGCTCCAAGCTGTACATCGAGATCAACCGCCTGATCCCGCGCCTGAAGCAGCACATCGAAGAAGTCGAAGGCCAGGTGACTCAAGAGGGTCACTTCACCATCGACGAGAAGAGCCGCCAGGTCGAGCTCAACGAGGCCGGTCACCAGTTCATCGAGGAGATGCTCACCCAGTCCGGCCTGCTGGCCGAAGGCGAGAGCCTCTACTCGGCCCACAACCTGGGCCTGCTCACCCATGTCTACGCGGGCCTGCGTGCGCACAAGCTGTTCCACCGCAACGTCGAGTACATCGTCCAGGACGGCCAGATCCTGCTGATCGATGAACATACCGGCCGTACCATGCCGGGCCGCCGCCTGTCCGAAGGCCTGCACCAGGCCATCGAGGCGAAGGAAAACCTGAACATCCAGGCCGAGAGCCAGACCCTGGCTTCGACCACCTTCCAGAACTACTTCCGTCTCTACACCAAGCTGTCCGGCATGACCGGTACTGCCGACACCGAAGCGTTCGAGTTCGCCCAGATCTACAACCTCAACGTGATGGTCATTCCGCCGAACAAGCCGCTGGCACGGAAGGACTTCAACGACCTGGTCTACCTCACCGCCGACGAGAAGTACGCGGCGATCATCGCCGACATCAAGGAAAGCATGGCCAAGGGCCGTCCTGTCCTGGTGGGTACCGCGACCATCGAGACCTCCGAGCACATGTCCAACCTTCTGCAGAAGGAAGGCATCGACCACAAGGTCCTGAACGCCAAGTACCACGAGAAGGAAGCCGAGATCATCGCCCAGGCCGGTGCGCCGGGCGCCCTGACCATCGCCACCAACATGGCCGGTCGTGGTACCGACATCCTGCTGGGCGGTAACTGGGAAGCCGAGGTCGCTGCCCTGGAGAATCCGACCAGCGAGCAGATCGCGCAGATCAAGGCCGACTGGCAGAAGCGCCACCAGCAGGTGCTGGAAGCCGGTGGCCTGCACGTGATCGCCTCCGAGCGTCACGAGTCGCGTCGTATCGACAACCAGCTGCGTGGCCGTGCCGGCCGTCAGGGCGATGCCGGTTCGAGCCGCTTCTACCTGTCGCTGGAAGACAGCCTGATGCGTATCTTCGCCTCCGACCGGGTGAAGAACTTCATGAAGGCGCTGGGCATGCAGTCCGGCGAAGCCATCGAACACCGCATGGTCACCAACGCCATCGAAAAAGCGCAGCGCAAGGTCGAAGGTCGCAACTTCGACATCCGCAAGCAGCTGCTCGAATACGACGACGTGGCCAACGAGCAGCGCAAGGTGATCTACCACATGCGCAACAGCCTGCTGGCTGCCGAGAACATCGGCGACACCATCGCCGAGTTCCGCAAGGAAGTGCTCGACGCCACCATCAGCCAGCACATTCCGCCGCAGTCGCTGCCCGAGCAGTGGGACGTGGCGGGCCTTGAGGCCGCGCTGTCCAGCGACTTCGCCATGAAGCTGCCGATCCAGCAGTGGCTCGACGAGGACGATCACCTCTACGAGGAGACCCTGCGCGAGAAGCTGCTGAACGAGATCACCACCGCCTACACCGAGAAGGAAGACCAGGCCGGCATCGACGCCCTGCGCACCTTCGAGAAGCAGATTCTGCTGCGCGTGGTGGACGACCTGTGGAAAGACCACCTGTCGACCATGGATCACCTGCGTCACGGTATCCACCTGCGCGGCTACGCCCAGAAGAACCCGAAGCAGGAGTACAAGCGCGAGTCGTTCACCCTGTTCCAGGAGCTGCTCGAGTCGATCAAGCGCGACACCATCCGTGTGCTGTCGCACGTCCAGGTTCGCCGCGAAGACCCTGCCGAAGAAGAAGCCCGCCTGCGCCGCGAGGCCGAGGCACTGGCCAGCCGCATGCAGTTCCAGCACGCTGCAGCCCCAGGTCTGGAAGGCGAGCAACTGAGCGAGGAGGGCGCCGAAGTGGCTGTAGCCTCTGCGCCCGTTCGCAACGAACAGAAGCTGGGCCGCAACGAGCCGTGCTGGTGTGGTTCGGGCAAGAAGTTCAAGCATTGCCATGGTCAGATCGAGTGATTCGATCCGTCACCTGACATCTAGGGCCGCTTGGCGGCCCATCGCGGCACAAGGCCGCTCCCACAGGCATCGCACAGAACCTGTAGGAGCGGCCTTGTGCCGCGATGGGGCGCAAAGCGGCCCTGCTTTTCGCAACTCATTTATTTTCTAGGAGCGCTCCAATGGCTGTCGGTCTCGGTCCCCTGCCTACCCTGCACCCGGTTCCCGGTTTCGAACTCGGCATCGCTTCGGCGGGCATCAAGCGCCCTGGGCGCAAGGACGTGGTGGTGATGCGCTGCGCCGAAGGCTCCAGCGTTGCCGGCGTGTTCACCCTCAACGCCTTCTGCGCCGCTCCCGTGATCCTCTCCAAGCAGCGCGTGCAGGGCACCGTGCGCTACCTGCTGACCAACACCGGTAACGCCAACGCCGGTACCGGTGCGCCGGGCCTGGCCGCCGCCGAGCGCACCTGCGCCAAGCTGGCCGAGCTGACCGGCGTGCCCGCCGAGTCCGTGCTGCCATTCTCCACCGGGGTGATCGGCGAGCCGCTGCCGGTCGAGAAGATCGAAGGCGCGCTGCAGGCTGCGCTGGACAACCTTTCGGAAAACAACTGGGCCGAAGCCGCTACTGGCATCATGACCACCGACACCCTGCCCAAGGGTGCCAGCCGTCAGTTCCAGCACCACGGCGTCACCGTCACGGTCACCGGGATCAGCAAAGGTGCAGGCATGATCCGCCCGAACATGGCCACCATGCTCGGCTACATCGCCACCGACGCCAAGGTCGCCCCGGCTGTGCTCAAGGACCTGATGCTCGACGGTGCCAACAAGTCGTTCAACCGCATCACCATCGATGGCGACACCTCGACCAACGATTGCTGCATGCTGATCGCCACTGGCAAGGCCAACCTGCCGGAGGTGACTGAGGCAAGTGGCGCGCTGTTCGAAGCGCTGAAGAAGGCCGTGTTCGACGTGTGCATGGAAGTGGCCCAGGCCATCGTCCGTGATGGCGAAGGTGCGACCAAGTTCGTGACCGTGCAGGTCAATGGCGGGGGGAATCATCAGGAGTGCCTGGATGTCGGCTATGCCGTCGCTCATTCGCCGCTGATCAAGACTGCACTGTTCGCCTCCGACCCCAACTGGGGCCGCATTCTGGCTGCCGTCGGCCGTGCAGGCGTGCCGGAGCTGGATGTCAGCCTGATCGATGTGTACCTGGACAGCGTGTGCATCGCCAGCAAGGGCGGTCGCAGCCCGAGCTACACCGAAGAGCAAGGTTCGGCGGTGATGGCCCAGGAAGAGATCACCATTCGTATCGAACTGGGTCGCGGCCAGTGCAGCGAAACCATCTGGACCACTGATCTGTCCCACGAGTACGTGAAGATCAACGCCGAATACCGTACCTGATCCACCCAAGGCCGCTGCCACAGGCTCGAAGGGGACCTGTGGAGCGGCCTTGTGTCGCGATGGGCTGCGCAGCAGCCCTGAATCCAAAGAGCAATGGAGCCGAACCATGAGCTATCACCTGATCATCGGCGACAAGCTGTATTCTTCCTGGTCGCTGCGCGGCGCCCTGGCCCTTGAGCTGGCAGGCGTCGGTTATGACGAGACACTGATCAAGCTCAACCAGCCTGATACCCGCAAGCGCATTCTCGAATTCTCGGCCACCGGCAAGGTGCCGCTGCTCAAGACCGAGCACGGCGTGATCGCCGACTCCCTGGCCATCGCCGAATACCTCAACGAACAGCACCCCGAGGCGCAGCTCTGGCCGGTGGAGGTCGCTGCGCGTGCCCAGGCGCGCTCGGCGTGTGCGCAGATGCACAGTGGTTTCTTCGCCTTGCGCGGTGCGATGCCGTTCGATCTTTCGCGCGATCAGGCGTTGGATAGCGTGCCGCTCGAAGTGCAGGTCGATATCGACCGCATCGTCGCCTTGTGGGGCGAGTGCCGCCTGATGGCCAAGGACGGCGGCCCGTTCCTGTTCGGACGGCCCACGCTGGCCGATGCCTTCTTCGCCCCGGTGGCGGTGCGTTTGCGTACCTACCGTGTGCAAGTGCCCGCGCAGGCTGCGGCATACATCGAAACGATCTACAACTGGCCGGCCTTCCAGGCCTGGCAAAAGGCGGGCTTGATGGAGTGTGACGGGTGAAACGGATCCATGTAGTTGCAGCCGTCATTCGCGGCGTCGACGGGCGCATCCTCATCGCGCGCCGCGCCGATACTCAGCACCAGGGCGGCCTGTGGGAATTTCCCGGCGGCAAGGTGGAAGAGGGCGAGGGCGTCGAGGCCGCACTGGCCCGTGAGCTGCACGAGGAGCTGGGTATCGTCGTCAGCGCCTCTCGGCCGCTGATCAAGGTCAGCCATGACTACCCGGACAAGCAGGTGCTGCTGGACGTGCGCGAGGTGTCGGCTTTCACCGGCGAGCCCCATGGCGCCGAGGGCCAGCCATTGGCGTGGGTTGCTCCGCGAGACCTGGACCAGCATGCATTTCCCGAGGCCAATAAACCGATCGTGGCGGCCACGCGCCTGCCGGATCAGTACCTGATCACCCCGGATGGGCTCGATACCCCGGCGTTGCTGCGCGGTATCCAGAAGGCAGTGGCCTCCGGCATCAGGTTGATCCAGTTGCGCGCGCCAGACATGTACGACCCCAAGTACCGCGATGTGGCGGTGGATGCGGTCGGGCTCTGTGCAGGCAAGGCTCTGCTGATGCTCAAGGGACCACTGGAGTGGCTGGGGGACTTCCCGTCTGCAGGTTGGCACCTGACGGCGGCGCAATTGCGCAAGTACGCTGCCAAGGGGCGACCGTTCCCGCAGAATCGCTGGCTGGCGGCTTCCTGCCATAGCGCCGAGGAGCTCGAGCTGGCACGGCAGATGGGAGTGGACTTTGTCACTCTGTCGCCAGTACAGCCTACCCAGACCCACCCCGAGGCCACGCCGATTGGTTGGGAGGAGGCGCAGCGCTTGATTGCAGGCTTCAACCAGCCAGTGTTCCTGCTGGGCGGGGTCGGGCCGGGTGAGCGTGAGCGGGCCCGTGAGGCGGGTGCTCAAGGTGTTGCCGGGATTCGGGCGTTCTGGCCTCAAGCCTGAGTCGCAGCCGGGGCCGCTTTGCGGCCCCGATGGTCTCAGCCTTGCGGCTTCTCGGCAGGCTGCCACAGCACCTCGGCCACTCCCTGGCGTCGGCCGATGATCCGCGCTGCGACAAACAGCAGGTCCGACAACCGGTTGATATAGGCCAACCCCACCCCCTCAAGCGGCTCGACGGCATTCAACTGCTGGCAGCGCCGCTCCGCCCCCCGCGCCTGGGCGCGACACACATGGGCCTGGGCCACCAGCGCCGAGCCGCTGGGCAGAATGAAGTTCTTCAATGGCCCCAGCTCCTCGTTCCACCTATCGATGACCGCTTCCAGGCGCTGCACTTCGGCCTGGTCCAGCGCCTGGTAACTGGGCATCGCCAGTTCGCCGCCGAGGTCGAACAGCCGATGCTGACAAGGCGCCAACACCTCGCTCAGCTCATCCAGGCCTTGCTCGGCCAGCCCGGCGAGCAGCACGCCCAGCTGGCTGTTGAGCATGTCCACCTCGCCGATGGCCTCGATGCGCGGATGGTCCTTGGGGACGCGGCGACCGTCGCCAAGTCCGGTCTCGCCCTTGTCGCCGGTGCGGGTGTAGATCTTCGACAGGCGATAGCCCATGTCATGCCTCCGTCTTGGCCGGGGGCATGGCCCCCAGCTGGCTCAAGGGCAGGCGCAGGGTGAAGCAGGTGCCTTGGCCTGGGGTGGAGTGCACCTCCATCTGCCCTTTGTGGTTGTTGGTGATGATGAAGTACGAGACCGAAAGGCCCAGACCGGTGCCCTGGCCGATCTCCTTGGTGGTGAAGAACGGCTCGAAGGTGCGCTTGCGCACCGACTCGGGCATGCCGATGCCGTTATCTTCCACCTGGATTTCGGCCCATGGCGGGTTGAGGCGGGTGCGCAGGGTGATGCGCCCCGGTTCGCTGGGCGCCGGGCGCTGATGGATGGCCTGGGCGGCGTTCTTCAGCAGGTTGAGCAGCACTTGTTCCAGTTCGTTGGCGGTGCAGGGCACGGGGCCGAGCTCGGGGTCGAACTGACGGACGATGGCCTGGCCCTTGAAGTCGAAGCCCTCCGTCAGGTCGAAGTCGTTGCCGGCGATCTCCACCGCCTGGTCGATCAAGGCGGGCAGGTTGCAAGGCGCCAGTTGGCGGTTGCTGCGGCGGCTGAAGCTGAGCATGTGGGTGACGATCTTCGCGGCCCGCGCGCCGGCCTGCTGGATGCCGTCGAGCAATTGCGGCACTTCGCGGCCCTCCAGGTAGCGGTTGATGCTGGCCAGGTCGATGCCCAGCTCGTCGGCCTGCTCCTGATTGCGCGGCAGTTCCGGCGACAGGCGTCGACGAATGTTCTGCACGTTGTGCAGGATCGCGCCCAGCGGGTTGTTGATCTCGTGGGCCATGCCTGCGGCCAGGCCGCCGACCGAGAGCATCTTTTCCGATTGCACCATCATTTCTTCCAGCGACAGGCGCTGGGTGATGTCGTCGATGCGGATCACCACCCCACGCCCGCCGCCGCCGGTCAGCGGATAGAACGTGAGCGCGTAGTGGCGTGGCTCGTCGTCCTTGGGCCAGGTGACCCGCTCGACCTTCGCTACCCGGTGTTTTTCCACCGTCTCCTTGAGCTGTGGCAGGAATGGTTTGAGTGGCTCGAAAGCGATGAAGATCGGCTGGTTCAGCGCCTCGTCCAACGGCGTTCCGGAAAGCGCGGTGGCTTCCTGGTTCCATTGCGTGACGTAGAGCTGCTCGTCGAGGGCGATCAGTGCCGAAGGCATGGAGTCGATGATGCTGTTCAGGTAGTTCTGGAAGCCTGTCAGCTTTTTCTCGATCTTGCTGCGCACCTGAACTTCCAGTTCCAGCTTGCGGTTGGTGTGGCGGGTTTCCTCGGCCAGGCCCTGGGCCTGGTCGAAAGCCGACTGGAATTCGTCGCGGGCACGCTTGAGCTGGTCTTCGCGCGCTTCGATACGCGACAGCATGGTGTTGAACGCTTCGGCAAGGCTGCCGATTTCGTCGTCGTTGCCGCGTTGCGCACGCAGGGCGTAGCTCTCCTCGCGGGTCACCTGGCGCGAGAGCTCCTCGAGGCTGTTGATCGGCTGGGTGATGAGGCGCTTGATCTGCCGGGCGATGATCAGCCACAGCAGAATGCTGAACACCAGAATCGCCAGGCTGGCAGACAGGGTGCCGGTATAGAACGCAACCGGCAATTCGCTGCTGGCCACCAGCAGCAGGTGCGCGGGTGGGCTGCCTGGACGGGGCAGGGCGATCAGCTGAGTGCTGCGAAACTCGGTGAGGCGCCAGCCGTCGATGTTGCGGTAGCGCTTGGGCATGCTCAGTGGCTGGCCATGTTGCAGTTGGGCCAGCAGGCGCCCGTCGCTGGCATACACGGCGGCGGCGCGCAGGGGTGAATAGCTGTCGAGCTCCTTGAGCAAGGCGCTGGCGGCTTCTGGGCTGTCGCTGGCGCGCGCGGAAAGCTGTGGGTTGGCGACCAACCGGCCGATGGTCTGTAGCGCCTGGGGAGCCATGCTTTCCTGGGTGATCCAGTAGGCGGCGCTGATGAAGGCCAGGTTGGCCACCAGCAGGATGGTGACCAGCAGCACCAGCAGGGCGGCCAGCAGTTTTTGCCCGACCGGGAGGTTTTCCAGGCGTTGGCGCAGGGTCATGGGCGAGGTGATGTCCGTGTCGGTGGGTGGGCAGCGTCAGTCGCTGGGCAGGTTGCGTGCCTGCAGGTTATCGACCAGGCGTTGGCGCAGGTGTTCCAGGCCAGGTGTCGCCAGGCCATGCCGGGCGGCAACGTTGCAGGCATGGCCAAGCAGGTAGTGCAGCTCGGTACGTCGGCCTGCGCGCACGTCCTGGTACATCGAAGAGTAGTTGGCCGCGGTCGCCACGATCACCCGCTGGACGTCTTCGGCCAGGTTTTCGGCCGCTTGCGCTTGCCCAGCACTGCGCAGGAGGGTGCTCAGTTCCAGGCAAAGTTCGTCGACTTCAGGCAGGTGACCAAGCAGCCCGCCGTTCTGGCAGTCGTAAAGCACCGTCAGCGGGTTGATCGCACAATTGAGTGCAAGCTTGCGCCACAGGCGGGTGAGTATGTCCAGCGACCACTCGGCCGGGATGCCGGCCTCGCTCAGATCGTCGAACCATTCGGGGGCGCCAGGGTTGCCCGGATCGCCCAGCCAATTGAAGCCCTGGCCAGCGAACCGCACCTGCCAGTCGCGCTCGCGGAACGCACCTTCGGTGCTGGAGGCGAAGATACAGCGGGCGTGGGGAGCCTGCTCGGCCACTTCATCCTGGCTGCCGAGGCCGTTCTGCAGCAGGACCAGCTCAGCACCTTCGGCCAGCCGCGGCGCCAGGCGCGCGACGGCAGGCGCGGCGTCGTAGGCCTTGCACGCCAGCAGCAGGCGGTGGATAGGGCCTTCGCCCTCGCAGGTCTGTGCCGGAATGGCGAATTGTGTTGTCTGGTGCTGTTCGATCAGGGTCAGGCCGCCTTCGGCTTCATAAGCTGCCAGGCGCTGTTCATCGCGCAGCACCAGGCGCACGGCCTTGCCCGCCCGTGCCAGGCGGCAGGCCCAGAGGCTGCCGAGGCTGCCGGCGCCGAGAATATGCCAGGTGCTGCTCATCTGCGTTTCGCAACCCGTTATAATGAGCCCGCATTTTAACCATCAAACCCGACGCGCTCCATCTTCAAGCCGAGCGCGCTTTTATTTTATGGAGAACAACCATGCCTTCGTTCGACGTGGTATCGGAACTGGACAAGCACGAAGTGCAGAACGCGGTCGAAAACGCCATCAAGGAGCTCGATCGCCGCTACGACCTCAAGGGCAAGGGCAGCTTCGAGTTCAAGGACAAGGAGCAGACCGTGATGCTCACTGCCGAAGCCGAATTCCAGCTCGAGGCGATGATCGAAATCCTGCGCCTGGCGCTGGTCAAGCGCAAGATCGACGTCAAGTGCCTGGAAACCAAGGATCCCTATGCTTCCGGCAAGGAAATGAAACAGGAAGCCAAGTTCCGCGAGGGCATCGACAAGGAGCTGGCGAAGAAGATCGTCGCCCACATCAAGGATGCCAAGCTCAAGGTCCAGGCCGCCATCCAGGGCGAGCAGGTACGGGTCACCGGCAAGAAGCGCGACGACCTGCAGGAAGCCATCGCTGCCCTGCGCGCCAAGGAATTCGACATGCCGCTGCAGTTCAACAACTTCCGCGACTGATTCTGCGGGGCAGGAACCTTGATGGCACACCAATGTCCATCGCTTCCTGCGACCGCTGAATGTCCGGCGGTCTGCTTTACTGTGCACGTGTCGTTCGACATCAGGAGATGAACATGGATTTGAACGCTGAAGTCGATCAACTGGTACGCCAGTCCGAGACTTGGATTCCCTTGATCATGGCGTACGGCAGTCGTTTGTTGCTGGCGCTGCTGACCCTGGCGATCGGCTGGTGGATCACCAACAAGATCAGTGATCGATTGGCCAGGCTCGTCGGCCTGCGGGTAGCTGACCCGGCGTTGCAGGGTTTCATCCGCACGCTGTCCAACATCGTGCTCAAGGTGATGCTGGCGATCAGCGTGGCGTCGATGATCGGCATCGAAACCACCTCGTTCGTCGCTGCCATGGGTGGTGCCGTGCTGGCCATCGGCCTGGCCTTGCAGGGCAGCCTGGCAAACTTTGCCGGTGGCGTGCTGATCCTGCTGTTCCGCCCGTTCCGCATCGGCGACTGGATCGAGGCCCAGGGTGTGAGCGGGACCGTCGACAGCATCCAGATCTTCCACACCGTGCTGCGTAGCGGTGATAACAAGACGGTCATTCTGCCTAACGGCACCTTGTCCAACGGCATCATCGTCAACACCAACCGCCAGCCGACGCGCAAGGTCGTGTTCGACGTGGGTGTGGACTACGAGGCCGACCTGCAGAAGGCGCGCAACGTGCTGCTGGAGCTGGCGCAGGACCCTCGGGTGCTGCCCGACCCAGCGCCTCAGGCGGTGGTTGCCACGCTTGGTGACAGTTCGATCACCGTGTCGCTGCGCCTGTGGACCAAGACTGCCGACTACTGGGACGTGATGTTCATGCTCAACGAGCAGGCGCGCGATCGCCTGAAGGCCGAGGGGATCGACATTCCCTTCCCGCAGCGGGTGATTCGCGTGGTGCAGGAGACTGCCGCGCAGTAACCCACGCTGTACAACGGGGCCCCTGCAGGGGCCCTTGTTTTTTGCGCCTTACACTTGTTCACAGCCAAAGCCGGTGATTTCTGGCATATAGCCTGACCCCTTCTGTCTGCACCCGAAACGCCATCATGAAACCATTGTTGTATATCACTCCTCTGCGGGCCCTGTTGTTCGGCCTGACCCTTGCCCTGTTCGAACTGCTGACCTACCTGGCCAGCGATGCCGTCATGCCTGCCATGCCGGTGGTGGTCGACGATCTCAAGGCCAGCCCTGAATTCATTCCCCACGCCCTGAACCTCTACCTGCTTGGCGGCGTAGTGCTGCAGTGGCTGATCGGCCCGCTGGCCGACCGCTATGGCCGCCGTCCACTGCTGCTGACCGGCTGCGCCTTCTTTGGTGCGGCATGCCTTGCGACCTTCTGGGTGCACGATATCGGTCTGTTCAATCTGCTGCGCCTGCTGCAGGGCATTGGCCTGGGCTTCGTGGTGACGGTGAGCTATCCGGCGCTCAACGAGGCGTTCAGCGAGGCTGACGCGGTGCGGATGATGGCGCTGCTGGCCAACATTGCGCTGCTCTCGCCGTTGCTCGGGCCGCTGGTGGGGACGTTGATGCTGCAGTGGCTCGACTGGCGCTGGCTGTTCGTCGCCTTCGCGGTGGGCGCGGTGCTGTGCTGGGGGCTGCTGTATCGCCTGATGCCTGAAACGCTCGGGGTCGAGCGCCGTGATGGCTCGCGCCTGGCCTTCACACCCATCCACCTGTTGCCCTTGCTGGCCGGTTACGCGCAGTTGCTGGGCAACCGTCGTTTTGTGGCTGGCAGCGCGGCATTGGGTTTGGTGGGCTTGCCGCTGATCGGCTGGATCGGCCTGTCGCCGGTCCTGCTGATTCATGACGAGGGGCTGAGCACCCTGGAATACGCGCTGTGGCAGTTACCGGTGTTTGGTGGACTGATCCTCGGCAACCTCATCATCAATCGTATTGCGGATCGTTATCCGCTGCCTGCGCTGGTGCGCGGTGCCCTGTGGCCGTACCTGGCCGGGTTGTGCCTGATGGTGCTGGCGACCTGGTTGTGGCCGACGGTGACCAGTGTGGTCGCTGGCATGTCGCTCTATGCACTGGGGTTGGGTGTGGCCAACGCGGTGCTGTACCGCATGACGCTGTTCTCCAGCGAGCAGAGCAAGGGGCTGGTGTCGGCGATGCTGGGGATGATCACCATCGCCTTGCTGGGGCTGGGGGGCGCGGTGTTGGCGATGCTGGGTGCAGGGGCGAGCTTGTTGCACTTTGCCTTGGGTGCAGGGATTGCCGGGGCGCTGGCGCTGTGGCCGTTGTGGTTCGTGGTGGGCGGTCGGCCTGGGGAAGGGGCTGTCGTTCAGTAGGCTTGAAAACGGCGTCGTCCTTTTCGCGGGCGAACCCGCGAAAAGGACGAGGCGATTGTCAGGGCTGCTCGGTCACCGAGTTTTCCGCCTGCGCCTGCTTGCCGCGTCCTACTTCCTGGCGCCAGTGCAGCGCGATCAGGATCAGCGTGGGCACGCCCAGCAGGGCGGTGATCATGAAGAAGTTGTGATACCCGAACTTCTCCACCATCACCCCCGAATAGCCGCCGATCAGCCGCGGCAGCAAGAGCATGATCGAGCTCAGCAGTGCGTACTGGGTGGCCGAGAACTTCAGGTTGGTCAGGCTAGACAGGTAGGCAACGAACGCCGAGGTCGCCATGCCGGAGCTGAAGTTGTCCAGCGAGATGGTC
This sequence comes from Pseudomonas putida, assembly GCF_001636055.1. Classification (NCBI taxonomy): domain Bacteria; kingdom Pseudomonadati; phylum Pseudomonadota; class Gammaproteobacteria; order Pseudomonadales; family Pseudomonadaceae; genus Pseudomonas; species Pseudomonas putida. Next base: position 5,094,675 of record NZ_CP011789.1, on the reverse strand, counting down.
ACCACCAGCATTTCCAGGTTCGGCCCCATGTCGGCCAGCATCACGAACAGGATGTTGGTACCTGCCGACGCCACGCCGCCGATGAACAGGATCGGCAGGATGCCGAAGCGCACGATCAGCAGCCCGCCGACACCGGCACCGACCAGGGTCATGATCAGGCCGAAGATCTTGCTGACGCTGGCGATCTGGTCCTTGGTGAAGCCCATGTCGATGTAGAACACGTTGGCCATGACGCCCATCACGGTGTCCGACATCCGGTACGTGGCGATCAGTCCCAGTAACAGCAAGGCCTGCCAGCGGTAGCGGACGATGAAGTCGTTGACCGGCGTGAGTACCGGCGCCAGGCCGCGGCGGCCCATGGAAGACAGGCAGGCCCAGGTCAGCAGTGCATAGAGGATCAGGCGCAGGAAGGCGCGGTCTTCGAGCAGCAGGTCGAGCATGGTCGAGTCGCCAAACACCACGCTGGCCCAGTCGGTGTTGAACATCTGGGTGAAGCTGGCGGGCACCGACACCAGCAGGATGATCAGCACGAACACCGACACCAGCTGATGCATCAACCCGTAGCGCGCCGCCGACAGCTGCGTGCGCAGCGGCACGGGGGGCTCACGCATCACCAGTGTGGTGAACAGCGCCGGCAGCATGAGGATGCCGAACAGCACGTAGGTGCCGGTCCAGGCTTTGTGCAGGTAGCTGAAACCGGTGGAGCCGAACCATTCGGCGAAGAACAGCGCGCCAGCGGTGGCCAGTAGTGCCGCGACCCGATAGCCAGCCATGTAACTGGCGGCGAGGGCAGCCTGGCGCTGGTCATCGGCGATTTCCAGGCGGTAGGCGTCGACGGCGATGTCCTGGGTGGCCGAGGCGAAGGCCACCAGCACCGCCAGGGCGATCAGCCAGGACAGGTGTTTCTGCGGATCGCACAGGCCCATGCCCATGAGCCCTACGACGACCAGCACCTGCGACAGCAGCAGCCACGAGCGACGCCGTCCCATGCCGCCGAGCAGCGGCAGGCGCCATTGGTCGAGCAGCGGCGACCAGACCCATTTGAACGCGTAGGCCAGACCGATCAGGCTGGCATAGCCGATGGTCTCGCGGGCGACACCGGCTTCGCGCAGCCACACCGAAAGCGTTGAAAACACCAGCATGTAGGGCAGGCCGGCGGCGAAACCGAGCAACAACAGCACCAAGGTCGACGGGCTGGCATAGGCAGCGAGCGCAGCGCGCCAGGTTTTACGGGGCATGGGCCAACATCTGCCTCAAGTTTGCGAAAACAAAGCGCGCACTCTAACCGCTGTGCTCCATTGGGCGCCAGCCATGGCGCGACATATCCACTCGATTATTGGTCACATTCACGCCCTCTGCGCGCAGCCTGGCGCGTTGTTCATCGCCCGACGGCGTACCCAACGCGAGGCTCAGGCGGCCACCGGCCCCGAGCACCCGGTGCCACGGCAGGCGTGTGTCAGGCGGCAGTTGCCCGAGGGTGCGCCCGACCCAGCGTGCAGCGCGGCCAAGGCCGGCCAGTTCCGCCAATTGGCCGTAACTGATCACCTTGCCAGCCGGCACTTGGCCGAGCACCGAATACAGTGCCATTCGTCGGGCTTCGGGATCGTCCGGATGCGGAATCGATTGATCAGACATCAGTCAATTCCTGACCTGAAGGTGAAACAAGATGAAAGATTGGCGGAAATGAGAATTGAACTCGTAGGCATAGGCCCGGTCTGTCCTTGCTCTGGTCGTGGGTATCTGGATAATGCCCGACTTTTTTCGTCCAACCGAACGCAAATTCTGCCTATGTCCTCTAGAGCTTTGCTGTGCCTTTTCGCCGCCACCCTCTCTGCGCCCGTGCTGGCAGACACCGTCTGGATGAAGAACGGTGACCGCCTGAGCGGCAAGATCAAGGTCTTCGACGGCGGCAAGCTGCTGCTCGAAACACCCTATGGCGGCAGTATCGCCCTGGACTGGAAGCAGGTTCAGACCCTCGAAAGCGACCAGGAACTGTTGGTCAAGCAGGACGCCTACTCCGGCGAGAAGGCCAAGTCGCTCAAGGCCGCCGAAGCCGGCAAGGTGACCCTGGCCAACGGCGATGCGCCCAAGACCGTGGAGCTCGCCAGTATCGAGCAGATCATGAAGCCGCGCCCGCTGGTCGAGGACTTCCTGTGGAAAGGTAATGTCGACCTGGCGCTGGACTACAAACGTGCCGAAAACGACACCGACGACTACGACGTCAGCTTCAAGACCACCGCGCGCCATGGCCGCTGGCGGCACAACGCCGAAGGCGAGTACAACCGCGAAACCAAGGACGATGTCACCACCACCAACAACTGGAGCGCCGAGTACGCGCTGGACCGTTTCCTCACCGAAAAATGGTTCTGGCAGGGGCGCCTGGAATACAAGCGTGACCAGATCGAGAATCTGGCACGCCAGCGTACCGTCGGTACTGGCCCGGGCTATCAGTTCTGGGACGACGAGCTGGGCGCGTTCTCGCTTGGTTCGCTGATCAACCGCACCGACTACGAATACCGCGATGGCGGCAAGGATAACTTCTATTCGGCAGCGGTGAAGTGGGACTACAACCGCTACCTGATCGGCAAGAAGGTCGAGTTCTTCACCACCGGCGAGCTGGGCAAGCCATTCGGTTCGGTCGCCGATTACTCGCTGGATGCCGAGATGGGCCTGCGCTACAAGGTGACCGAGTGGGCCTCGCTCAACCTCAAGGCCGAGAAGGACCTGATCAAGGGCACCAGCGACAGCGACCTGGACAAGACCCGCTACACCGCAGGTTTCGGTGTGGCCTGGTAAGACCGTTCTCACGGAGCTGTACAGCGCTCCTGTGGCAGGCGGCGGTGATAATGATTATCTTGTCACCCATCCAGTCCGCTGCCCCAGGAGTTCCCCGTGAGTACCAACGCCATCCGCCCCGCCCGGGAACTGCTGCTCGAAGAGTACCGCGGCGTTCTCTCGACCCTGTCCAAGTCCATGCCTGGCTTCCCCTTCGGTTCGGTGGTGCCCTACTGCCTGGACGCCCAAGGGCACCCGCTGATCCTCATCAGCCGTATCGCCCAGCACACCCATAACCTGCAGAAGGATGCCAAGTGCTCGCTGCTGGTGGGCGAGCGTGACGCCGAAGACGTGCAGGCGGTCGGCCGCCTGACAGTGATGGCCGAGGCGCGCAAGCTGACCGACGAAGCCGCCATCGACGCGGCTGCTGCGCGCTACTACCGGTACTTCCCCGATGCCAGCAACTACCACAAGGCCCACGATTTCGACTTCTGGGTGCTGGAACCTGTGCGGCATCGCTACATCGGCGGCTTCGGCGCGATCCACTGGCTCGACGACGTCACCTTGGCCAACCCTTTCGCCGGGGCGGCAGAGGCCAGCATGATCGAGCACATGAACAGCGATCATGCCAACGCCATCGCCCATTACGTCGAGCTCACTGGTCTGCCGCGCAGTGTACCGGCCGAGATGGTCGGCATCGACAGCGAGGGGATGCACCTGCGCATCGGCCAGGCGATTCACTGGCTGGCGTTCCCGAACACTTGCAATACGCCGACACAAGTGCGCGAAGCCTTGGTATTGCTGGCACGCGCCGACCAGTGGCCCACTCCGGCGAAGGTCGAGGGTTGAAATCGCGAGCAGTTGCATCCATTTGAGGTCTTATTGGAAGGTTCTCTTCCGTCGAGGAATCCTTGATGCGTGCTTTTCTACTGCTGTTCCTGATTTTTCCGGTGCTGGAGTTGTTCGTCTTCGTCAAAGTCAGCGCCGCCATCGGTTTCTTCCCGGCGCTGCTGCTGATCATCGCCGGTTCCGCTCTCGGCCTGCTGGTCATGCGCCTGGCCGGGCTGGCGACGGCGCTGCGCGCCCGTGAAAGCCTGCAGCGCGGCGAACTGCCCGCTGAGGACATGTTCCAGGGTCTGATGCTGGCTGTGGGTGGTGGCTTGCTGCTGCTGCCGGGCTTCATCAGCGATGTGCTGGGTCTGCTGTGCCTGCTGCCCTTCACCCGCCATCTGGTTGCGCGCAAGTTGCGCCAACGGGCCGAGGCCCAGGCCACGCGCCAGCGGGCGTTCCAGGATGATCCGTTCAACGGGCAGCCGCGCGATGGCGGTCACCGTCCGAATGTGATCGAGGGCGAATACGAGCGCCGCGATCAGTGATCGACAAATGAACCCAAGGGGGCCGCTATGCGGCCCCTGCTTTTTTCGGCGTGTACACGCCGATTAAAAAAATTCCATGGCAAGCCTTGTAATCGAATCGAGCGGCCTCATGTATGTGTCACCGCAAGGTTTCTGGTGGCAACACCAGACATGACACGTGGGGTTCGCACGCCGCGAGCCCCCTCCGGCAACGCCGGATAGCCTCAACCGCCGGTGTCGACACCGGCCGATGAAAACCACAATTTGGGAGAGATCGACAATGAAGCTTCGTCCTCTGCATGACCGCGTCGTCATCCGTCGCAGCGAAGAAGAATCGAAAACCGCTGGCGGTATCGTCCTGCCGGGTTCGGCCGCTGAAAAACCGAACCGCGGCGAAGTTGTCGCCGTTGGCACCGGTCGCGTTCTGGACAACGGCGAAGTTCGCGCGCTGGCCGTGAAAGTGGGTGACAAAGTGGTTTTCGGCCCTTACTCGGGTAGCAACACCGTGAAAGTCGATGGCGAAGACCTGCTGGTGATGGCCGAGAACGAAATCCTCGCCGTCATCGAAGGCTGATTTCCCCGATTTCCCTGCTAAAGAATTCCAAGGATTAAACGATCATGGCTGCTAAAGACGTAAAATTCGGCGATTCCGCCCGCAAGAAAATGCTCGTTGGTGTCAACGTTCTGGCTGACGCTGTCAAAGCCACCCTGGGCCCGAAAGGCCGTAACGTTGTCCTGGCCAAGAGCTTCGGCGCTCCAACCATCACCAAAGACGGTGTTTCGGTTGCCAAGGAAATCGAACTGAAGGACGCCTTCGAGAACATGGGCGCCCAGCTGGTCAAGGAAGTTGCTTCCAAGGCCAACGACGCTGCCGGTGACGGCACCACCACTGCTACCGTCCTGGCTCAGGCCATTGTCAACGAAGGCCTGAAGGCCGTCGCTGCCGGCATGAACCCGATGGACCTCAAGCGCGGTATCGACAAGGCCACCGCTGCCGTCGTCGCCGAGCTGAAGAACCTGTCCAAGCCATGCGCCGACTCCAAGGCCATCGCTCAGGTCGGCACCATCTCCGCCAACTCCGACAGCTCCATCGGTGAAATCATCGCCGAAGCCATGGAAAAAGTCGGTAAAGAAGGCGTGATCACCGTTGAAGAAGGCTCGGGCCTGGAAAACGAACTGTCCGTCGTAGAAGGCATGCAGTTCGACCGTGGCTACCTGTCGCCGTACTTCATCAACAAGCCTGACACCATGGTTGCCGAGCTCGAAGGCCCGCTGCTGCTGCTGGTCGACAAGAAGATCTCGAACATCCGCGAACTGCTGCCGGTTCTGGAAGCTGTTGCCAAGTCGGGCCGTCCGCTGCTGATCGTCGCCGAAGATGTCGAAGGCGAAGCCCTGGCTACCCTGGTGGTCAACAACATGCGCGGCATCGTCAAGGTTGCTGCGGTCAAGGCCCCAGGCTTTGGCGACCGCCGCAAGGCCATGCTGCAGGACATCGCCGTCCTGACCGGCGGCCAGGTCATCTCCGAAGAAATCGGCCTGACCCTGGAAACCACTACCCTGGAGCACCTGGGTAACGCCAAGCGCGTCATCCTGTCCAAGGAAAACACCACCATCATCGACGGTGCTGGCGTTGACGCCGACATCGAAGCACGCGTCAAGCAGATCCGTGCCCAGATCGAAGAGACTTCCTCGGACTACGACCGTGAGAAGCTGCAAGAGCGTCTGGCCAAGCTGGCTGGCGGTGTTGCCGTGATCAAGGTCGGTGCTGGCACCGAAGTCGAGATGAAAGAGAAGAAAGCCCGCGTTGAAGACGCCCTGCATGCTACCCGTGCAGCCGTTGAAGAAGGCGTGGTGCCTGGCGGTGGTGTTGCCCTGGTTCGCGCCCTGGCAGCCATTACCGAGCTCAAAGGCGACAACGAAGACCAGAACGTCGGTATCTCCCTGCTGCGTCGCGCCGTCGAAGCGCCGCTGCGTCAGATCACTGCCAACGCCGGCGACGAGCCAAGCGTTGTGGCCGACAAGGTCAAGCAGGGTTCGGGCAACTACGGCTACAACGCTGCTACCGGCGAATACGGCGACATGATCGAGATGGGCATCCTGGACCCAGCCAAGGTCACCCGTTCGGCGCTGCAAGCCGCTGCTTCGATCGGTGGTCTGATGATCACCACCGAGGCCATGGTTGCTGACCTGCCGGAAGACAAGCCAGCTGCTGGCGGCATGCCAGACATGGGCGGCATGGGTGGCATGGGCGGCATGATGTAAGCCAGCCCTGGCCCTAGCTGCATGAAAAAGCCCCGCCTTGTGCGGGGCTTTTTCATGCACGTGTGTCAGACCTGCGTCGACTCAGGCGATGCCGCGTTCAGCCACGGTCACCCTTGCCATCCCCCTGCGATAGAGCACCAGGTAATAGCAGCCCAATCCGATCAACCAGCAGAACACGGCGGTCCAGACGTTGTGCGAGAGAAAGTGTGCGCCCTGCATCATCCGGCCTACCGATAGCACCACCCCGACACCTGCCGCGAGGGCGAAGGCACCACGTGCCAGGCGTGGCTTGCGGTCACGCAGCACGAAGAACAATGCGAACAGGCTGAAGCCGGTCGCTGCATGGCCGCCGGGCCAGCACAGCCCTGGTTTGTCGGTCGCTGGCCGCGCTTCGAGCAGTTTGCTGTAGGTTTCCTTGCCGCCAAACTGGGTCAGGCTCCACGGGCACTGCACCGCCGTCAGTTGCTTGAGTGGCGTGACAAAACCGGTGGACAGCCCCAGGGCCAGCACCAGGCAACCCAGTTCGCGCCGCCAACTGCCCAGGCGTGACCAGAAGAAACTGGCGATGAACGCTACTACCGCCAGCAGCCCGACACCGATCACCGCCTGCTTGACCCGGTCATGCAGAATGGTCTCGAGGAAGTAGCTATGGCGCCCGATGAATTGACCCACGGACGGATCGAACATCAGGTTGGCCACGTCCATGTCCAGCGATGTGGCCTCGAGCAGCAGCAGAACCAGTGCGGTAGCCAGGGGGATGCCAAGGTACAGCCAGGGGTTGATCGGGCGGGGTCGGGCGGTGTGCATGAAGGCTCCACAGGCAAGGGGGAAGGCACGAAAGATCGGGCATTTTCGGTCCGCGGCTATGCTCTGTGTGTGAAGGATCAGTGAAAAAAGCGTCAGTTACGCTGTTTTTCCACCAAGGCTGGCGATGCCTGGCCAATGGCCGTAAGCTGCGCCTGCCGCGCACAGCGAAGCGCCGCACAGGAGACCCCGATGCGCATTCTACTGGTTGAAGACAACCGCGATATCCTCGCCAACCTGGCTGATTACCTGGGCATGAAAGGCTACACCGTCGACTGCGCCCAGGACGGCCTGTCGGGCCTGCACCTGGCCGCGACCGAACACTATGACCTGATCGTGCTCGATATCATGCTGCCTGGCATCGATGGCTACACCCTGTGCAAGCGCCTGCGCGAAGACGCCCGCCGCGACACCCCGGTGATCATGCTGACCGCCCGCGACCAGCTGGACGATCGCCTGCAGGGCTTCCGTTCTGGGGCCGACGATTACCTGCTCAAGCCTTTCGCCCTGTCCGAATTGGCCGCGCGCATCGAGGCGGTGCTGCGTCGCGCCCAGGGCGGTGGTCGGCGTACGCTGCAGGTGGCAGACCTGAGCTACGACCTCGACACGCTGGAAGTCACCCGTCAGGGCAAGCTGCTCAAACTCAACCCGGTCGGCCTGAAGTTGCTGGCGGTGCTGATGCAGAAGAGCCCGCACGTGCTGCGCCGCGAAGTCCTCGAAGAAGCCCTGTGGGGCGACGACTGCCCCGACAGCGACAGCTTGCGCAGCCATGTCCACCAACTGCGCCAGGTGATCGACAAGCCGTTCGAAAAGCCCCTGTTGCATACCGTCCATGGCGTCGGCTATCGCCTCGCCGAGGGTCGCGATGGAGTTTAAGCAGAGCCTTGCCCAGCGCATCATCATTGCCTTTGCACTGATGAGCGCGCTGGTCGCTGGCGCGTTTGCCTTCGGCATCGTCGCCACTGTTCACCTGGTCGAAGAACGCCTGATTTCCTCGGTGCGTGGGGGGGATCTGCAACGTCTGCTGCGCATGGACAGCGTCAGTGACTGGAGCCACCGCCCGCGCCCTGACCAGTTGTTCTACTTCAGCGGCGGTCGCGATGATTTCGAGTTGCCCAAGGACCTGCGTCACCTCGATGCCGGCTTCCATGAAGTGTTCCGCGACCAGCTCTCCTACCACGCCATGGTCGAGGTCGTGGACGGTCGTCGCTATGTACTGTTGCAGGACCAGAGCGATTTCGAGGAGCGTGAGCGGGTGCTGTTCGCCGTGGTGGTGGTGGGCTTCCTGCTCAGCCTGGTGCTGGCGGCATTCCTTGGCTGGCTGCTGGCGCGTCGGGTCATGGCGCCGGTGATTCGTCTGGCGCGTCAGGTTCGCCATCGTGACCAATTGCTCGGTTTGGCGCCGCCGCTTGCGCCGGACTATGCTGCCGACGAAGTCGGGCAGTTGGCGGTGGCGTTCGACGATACCCTTGGTCGCTTGCGCGATGCGTTGACCCGCGAGCGACTGTTCACCAGCGATGTCAGCCACGAACTGCGCACCCCATTGATGGTGCTCGCGACTTCCTGCGAACTGCTGATGGAGAACACCGGCCTGGACAGTCGGTCACGCGCCCAGGTGGAACGGATCGCCCGTGCCACCGAGGAGATGCGCGAGCTGGTCAAGACCTTCCTCATGCTGGCCCGCGCCCAGCGTGACGAAGGTGCGGTGGCCTCGCGGGCCAGCCTGCGCGAGGTCGCTGATGATCTGATCGGCGTGTGGCGCGACACCATCGAGCAGAAGGGCCTGACCCTCTACTACGATGGCCGTGTCAGCGCCAGCCCAACCTTGTACAACGCCACTTTCCTGCAATCGGTGATGGGCAACCTGCTGCGCAACGCAGCGCATTACACCGATACCGGTTATATCCGCCTGAGCCTCGAGGCCCGCGGTTTCAGTGTCGAGGACAGCGGCGTGGGCATTCCCGAGGAGCAGCGTGAGGCTATGTTCAAGCCCTTCGTGCGTGGCGACGAGCGCCGTGGCGAGGGGCTCGGCCTGGGGCTTTCGCTGGTGCAGCGGATCTGCGACGACCAGGGCTGGCGCGTGACCCTGACCGCCACCGCGCCCCACGGCTGCCGCTTCCAGGTAGACCTGAGCCAGGGCACCGCGCTGGCCCATGAGCAGGAAATCGACACGACACTGCAGTAGAAACCGGGGCCGTACGGCGGCCCCGACGCAGAATGTTGTGTAATGATTCGTAAGATTTAACCCTTTCGGGTGACAGTTTTTTCACATGGCGATGACCTGATGCCAACGCTTGCCCACCTAATGTGGTCGGCATTGAGTCAGGAGATGTCCCATGCGTAGCCCTATCAAACTCGAATTTTCCGAAAAGTACGATCAGCAGCACGCCCGTGAGTACTTCATCAAGCATCAGGATGGCCTGGCCCGTCGCCTTTCCCACACGCGTGACGAGCAACTTGCTCGCCGCGCCCTGACACTGGCCGGCGAGCCGGGCCTGGTGCTCGACCTGCCATGCGGCGCCGGCCGTTTCTGGCCGCTGCTGGCGGAAAAACCCAACCGCGTGATCATCGGTGCAGACAATTCCGCTGCGATGATCGAGACAGCCTGTGCGTCGCAACCGCCAGCGGTGGTCCAGCGGGTACGCCCTTTGCAAACCTCAGCCTTTGCCATTGACCTGCCGGACAACTCGGTAGACAGCATTTTCTGCATGCGATTGTTCCACCACATCGGTGATCCGGCCCATCGCAAGACAATTCTTTCTGAATTTCAAAGAGTTAGCCGCGATAGCGTGATCCTGTCGCTGTGGGTGGATGGCAATTTCAAGGCATGGCGGCGCAAGAAGCTCGAACAACGACGCAGCGCCAAGGCGGAGCAGGACAGTTACCAGAATCGCTTTGTGTTACCTGCTGCTACGGTTGAAGAAGAATTTGTGACAGCAGGCTTCAGGATTCAGGAACGTCTCGACTTCCTGCCGTTCTATGCCATGTGGCGAGTCTATGTATTGCGAAAGGGGTGAGGGATTCATGGCAGCAACTCAGGGGCAGGTGTCGCAATTCGACTACTACTGGCAACAGCAGGGGGAATGGGTCGAGGAGCCCAATCAGCGACGTGGCGGTGAAAGTGGCGTGCAGCGCCTGGATGATGGCAACGGCCATCTGCTCTATGCCAAGCGCCAGGTCGGGCATATCTACCGCAGCCTGCTGCACCCCTTCGGCCGCCCCACGGTATTGCGCGAGCTGGACGCCCTGAACAGCTTCGAGCAGTTGGGAGTGCGGGTGCCGCGCATCGTCTTTGCTGGTGCAGAACGCGATGCCGAGCACCAGTGGCGGGCACTGTTGGTCAGTGAAGCGCTGGATGGATTCGTCGATCTCGACACCTGGCACGCCCAGGGCGCTCGCGAGCATTACCCGCAGGTGCTGCATGAACGCATGCTCAAGGACCTGGCTGACAATCTGGCGCGGATGCATCTGGGCCACTGGCAGCACGGCTGCCTGTACGGCAAGCATGTGTTCGTCAAGGTGAGCGGTGAAGGTGAGCAGGCGCGGGCCGAAGTGGCACTGCTGGACCTGGAGAAGTGCCGCCGCCGCATCAGCTGCCAGCGCGCGGCCTACAACGACCTGCGCCAGCTGCGCCGCCATTCGTCGTTCAATGAAGCGGAATGGCAAACCCTGCTCTACTTTTATGAGAGGGCGTTTGGCAGCGCTGTCAAAGGGTTAGGTTGATGAAACTAGAAATAGCTCGAGCTTTGTTCCTGGTGGCCGCGCTTGGCGTGACCAGCGTAGCCGTGGCGGCCTGGGAGGTGCCACGGCCGACCGTGTTCAGCAAGAGCGATGCGGCGGGGCAGTGCGCCACGCCGCGGGTGATAAAGCCAGAGCAGGCGCAGGCCCCGGCCCAGCCGGATCATGATCTGCTGTTGTTCCTGTTCGGGATGCGCCAGGGGCTGCGGCCGTTTGGTTGAGCCCCAGGCACGAGGCCCCGCAGATGCGGGCCTTGTTGTTTCTGGCTAATGGGTTTGTGGTTTTCCCAGGCTTGAGGTTGTGCCGCCGCTCCCCTGGCGCTCATCCGCCACCGTCCGATGCGCCAGCAAGGTGTATACGCAGGGCAGCACGAACAAGGTGAACAGCGTGCCGATCGACATGCCGGTGGCAATCACGATACCGATGTCGAACCGGCTCACGGCGCCGGCACCCGTCGCCAGGATCAGTGGCACCATGCCGAATACCATGGCTGCGGTGGTCATCAGCACCGGCCGCAGACGGATCGCCGCGGCTTCCTCGATCGCCTCGCGCACCCCCAGGCCTTTTTCCTCGCGCAGCTGGTTGGCGAACTCGACGATCAGGATGCCGTGCTTGCTGATCAGCCCGATCAATGTCACCAGCCCGACCTGGGTGTAGATGTTCATGCTCGAGACGCCAAGAAACAGCGGCAGCAGTGCGCCACAGATCGACAGCGGCACGGTCACCAGAATCACCAGCGGGTCGCGGAAGCTTTCGAACTGTGCTGCCAGCACCAGGAAAATGATCGCCAGGGCCAGACCGAAGGTCACCCACAGGGCGCTGCCTTCCTGGACGAACTGCCGCGCGGTGCCGGCATAGTCGAAGGCGAAGCCCTCCGGCGCCTCCTCGCGGGCGATGCCGCGGATGGTATCCAGCGCCTCGCCCATGCTGACCATCGGTACGCCCTGGATGATCGCCGAGTTCAACTGCTGGAACTGGTTGAGCTGGCGCGGTCGGGCCCGCTCGCTGAGGGTGATCAGGGTCGACAGGGGCAGCAACTGGTCCTGATTGTTCTTCACGTAATAGTTGTTCAGCCAGCCGGCGTTGTCGCGGTAGGCCCGCTCGACCTGGGCGATCACCTTGTAGCTGCGCCCTTCGAGGGTGAAACGGTTGATCTCCGCCTCGCCCAGCAGGGTGGCCAGCGTTGCGCCCAGGGTATCCATCGACACCCCCATCTGCGCCGCCTTGGCCCGGTCGATATCGACCACCACTTCGGGCTTGTCGAAGGCCAGGTCGATGTCGAGGAAGGCGAACTTGCCCGAGGCCTGGGCGCGCTCCTTGACGCGCTGTGCCACTTCCAGCAGGGCTGGGTAGTCGCCTGCGGTGTTGAGCACGAACTGGAACGGCAGGCCTTCGCCAGTGCCCGGCAACGATGGCAGGTTGAAGCCGAAGATCTGCAGCCCGCCTATGTCCTCGAGCTTGGCCTGCACCAGCGGCAGCAGCTGCATCTGCGTACGTTCGCGCTCGTTCCAGGGCTTGAGCAGAAAGCCGCCGATACCGCTTTGCACACCATTGAAACCGTTGATCTGGAACGAGGAGTAATACTCGGGGAAGGTCTTGAACAGCGGTGTGAAACGGTCGGTATAGGCGTTGAGGTAATCCAGGTTGGCCGGCTGCGGCGAGCTGCTCATCATGAAGATCACCCCCTGGTCTTCGTTGGGCGCCAGCTCGTTCTGGGTGAACTTGAGCAGTACCGGGATCAGGCACAGGATGATCACGGCGAAGACGATGACCACCGGGCGGCTGTCGAGGGTGCCGTGCAGCAGGCGCTGGTAACGCACTTTCAGACGCTCGAAGATCTGGTCCAGGCGATGGGCCAGGCCTTTCTCGCTCTGCTCGGGGCGCAGCAGCAGTGCGCACATCATCGGTGACAGGGTCAGGGCCACGATGCCGGAGATCACTACCGCGCCCGCCAGGGTCAGGGCGAACTCCTTGAACAGCGCGCCGGTCAGCCCGGTGAGGAAGCCGATCGGTGCGTACACCGCCGCCAGGGTGATGGTCATCGACACCACCGGCATGGCGATTTCCCGCGCGCCTTCGAGGGCAGCGTCGAACGGCGTCTTGCCTTCCTCGATATGGCGGTGGATGTTCTCCACCACGACGATCGCGTCGTCCACCACCAGGCCGATGGCCAGGACCATCGCCAGCAAGGTCAGCAGGTTCAGCGAATACCCCATCATCTGCATGAAGAACAGCACGCCGATCATCGACAGCGGGATGGTGATCACCGGGATCAGCACCGAGCGCAGCGCACCGAGGAACAGGAACACCACGACGATGACGATCAGCACCGCTTCGCCGAGGGTCTTGATCACTTCATCGATGGAGGCCTGGATGAACAGCGTGGCGTCGTAGGCGATGGAGACTTTCAGTGCCGAGGGCAGCTGGCTTTCCAGGTCCGGCATGATTCGCCGCACCTCCTTGATCACCTCCAGCGGGTTGGCCGATGGCGTGGCCTTGATGCCGATGTACACCGACGGGATACCGTCGAAGGAGCTGACCGTGTCGTAATTCTCCGCGCCCATCTCGATGCGCGCCACATCGCCGAGCAGCACACGACTGTCGCCGACGGTCTTGACCGGCAGGGCGGCGAAAGCTTCGGCGGACTTCAGTTCGGTGGTGGCATTGACGCTGGTGACCACGTATTCGCCCTTCACCTCGCCGGCGGCAGCCAGGAAGTTGTAGCGGCGCACCGCGCTGGTCACATCGGTGGCCGAAAGGCCGAACCCGGCCAGCTTCACCGGATCGACCCAGATGCGCATGGCGAACACCTGGTTGCCGAGGATTTCGGCTTCGGCCATGCCTGGCAGGGTCGCAAGCTTGGGTTGGATGACCCGTGACAGGTAGTCGGTGATCTGCGGGTTGCTCATTTCGCTGCTGTAGAAGCTGATGTACATCAGCGCCGAGGCATCGGCCGCCTCCTTGCTCAGGACCGGGTCTTCGGAGTCCTGCGGCAGTTTGTTGCGCACCTCGTTGGCCTTGGCCAGCAGTTGGGTGAACAGGCGATCCGTATCGGCACCGATGCGCGCGTAGACCGAGATCACCGAAAAGTTCTGGCGGCTGACGGAGGTCATGTAGTCGATGCCGTCGGCACTGGCCAGGCTCTGCTGCAGCGGTTGGGTGATGTAGCCCTGGATGGTCTCGGCGTTGGCGCCGGGATAGGCGGTGGTCACCGTGATCAGGGCGTTTTCCATCTGCGGGTACTGGCGGATCTGCAGCTTGCTCCAGGCCTGGAAGCCGAGCAGCAGGATCAGCAGGCTGACCACGCTGGCGAGTACGGGGCGGCGGATGAATGGGTCGGTGAATGCCATACCAGCCTCCGCGTCAGTGGGGGGCCGCCGCGCCTTGGGCGTCGGCGGGCGACAGGGGCGGGTCCTGGCTGATGCGTATCGCAGCGCCCGGGCTGAGCTTGAGCTGTCCGGCGGTGACCACCTGTTCGCCAGCCTGCAGCCCCTTGCGCACCACCACCACGCCATCGCGGCGCTCGCCGGTCTGTACGGTGCGCTGCTCGGCGACCAGATGTGTCTGGCCATCGTCGGCCTTCTTCTCGCCGACCACATACACCGAGTTGCCGTAGAGGGTGTAGGTGATCGCGCTCTCCGGCACCACCACCTGCAATTGCGGATCGGGCAGCAATACCAGCAGGCTGGCGAACATGCCCGGTAGCAGCTTGCCATCCGGGTTGGCCAGGGTGGCGCGCAGCAGCAGGTTGCGCGTGCTTTCCTCGACCTTGGGGTTGATTGCGCTGAGGCGGGCAGGGAAGGTCTGGCCGGGGAAAGCCGCCACCTGCACCAGCACCTGCTGGCCGAGGGACAACTGCGGTAGCGCCTGTTCGGGTACGTTGAAGTCGACGTAGAGGCTGGAGAGGTCCTGCAGCGTGGCAATCACCGTGCCGCTGGCCAGATAGTCGCCGACATCCACCTGACGTATGCCGATGGTGCCGCTGAAGGGCGCCTTCATGCTTTTCTTGGCCAGCGAGGCCTTGAGCTGTTCGACCACGGCCTGGTTGCGCCGGTACTGGGCGGTGAGGCGGTCGAATTCACCGCGGGAGATGGCCGAGTCGCCTACCAGTTGGCTGCCGCGGCCGAAATCGACCTTGGCCAGGCCCAGGTCGGCCTGCGCGGTGCCCAGCAGCGCGGCCTCCTGTTCGCTGTCGAGTTCCAGCAGCAGTTGCCCGACCTTGACCTGTTGTCCGGAATCGAAATGCAGGTGCTTTACCGTCCCGGCCACTTCCAGGCTGAGTTCGACGCCCTGCAGCGCCTTGAGGCTGCCGACCGCCGGCAGGCGTTCCTGCCACTGGCGTTGCTCGGCCTTGGCAGCAGCGACGCTGATCGCGGGTTTGGGAGCGGAAAAGACCTGGATCTGGCGGTAGATCGAAAAGGCCTTGATGCCCCCCAGGGCGAGCACGATCAGCAGCACCACGGCCAACATGATCAGCATGCGGCGGCGTAGCATGGTCCGGTTCCTTGGATGTGATTGTCATGGGTATGGCACGACCACGGGCGATCCTGCCCACGTGCGGATGAAGGCAAGTATTGACTGTTTTTCGGGAAGTGGGAGATGTATCGACTGGGCAGGCCCTATCGCAGGGCGAGCCCGCTCCCACTACCCGTGGATGCCGGGCCTGTGGGAGCGGGCTCGTCCCGCGATAGGGCCGCTGTGGCCAGTGCTGAATCAGACCAGATGCAGGTGATTGTCCCAAAGCCCGGATGGCAGATTCATGGGCTGACCGACCAGCTCGGCCTTGCGGCAGTCGTAATAGCGGCAGCGCCCCTGCCCCGAGGTGACGACGAAGCCGTCCTTCACCGCGCCGACCCCGGCGCAATCGGGCATCGGCGCATCGAGCTTCACCGCGCCGCTGTCCAGGTCCCAGATGAACAGGCGGTTGGCCCGCGGCGCGGTCAGTGCCACCAGGCGCAGGTCACTGTGCACGGCGACACTGGCGGTGTACTGGGCCATCGACTGCAGTTGCCGCTCCGGCACCGGGAAGGCCTTGAACGCCTCGCCCGGACGCTTGATCGCCAGCAGTTCGGCGGTTTCTTCAGAACCTCCCATGAACTGCTGGCAGGCAAGGACGGTGCCGTCATTGCCCACCGCGAGATGGCGCACGCTGTTCATCTGCTGGGCCAGCGTCTCCTTGCTAAGCAGCGTGCCATCACGCTGCATCAGCACCAGGCTCGGCTCCATGGCGTCGAGGTTCATCTCTACCCGGCTTTCGGCCTCGGTGCGGATGCCTCCGTTGGCCACCACCAGGGTTTCGCCGTCGGGCATCCAGGCCACTTCATGGGGGCCGACGCCATGGGTGGGAATCTCGCCGCTGTGTACCAGGCGCTGGCCCTCGAAACGGTAGACCCCGAGCACGCCGCGCCCGGGGTCGGTGGTGTCGTTCTCGGTGGCGTACAGCCACTCGCCATCCTTGTGGATGACGGCATGGCCATAGAAGTGCCGGTTCGGTTGCGAGGTGATCGTCTGCAGCAGACGACCGTCGCGCAGGTCGATCAGGTAGCTTTCGGTACCTGGTCGACGGGCGACGAACAGGGCGACCGGCTGTTCGGGGTGATGAATGATTGCATGGCAACGCTGGGCCACTTGGGTGGCAAACACCTGGGTGCCGTCGAGGCGGTAGCCTACGGCATGGTGGCCGCCATCGGCATCGTCACGCGCCGACAGCAGCAGCGGCTCGCTGCCCTTGTTGCGCAGCAGGGTCCAGCCGCCGAGCGTCAGGGCGCTGAGCAGCACGCTACCGAGTTTGAGGGCCTGGCGTCGCAGCATGATCAGTCACCGTCGTTGGCATTGAAGCCCAGCTGGATATTCAACGCCTTGGCCAGCTCGCCTTCGTGCAGGCGGTGGACGACGTTGAGGCTGTCGTAGATCTGGTTGAGGGTCTGCTTGCCGGCATCGTCGGCGAGCAGTTCGCCCAGGGTCTTCTGGTTGTCAGCCAGCAGTTTGGCAGCGCTGGCGTAGGCATCGTCGATCTTTTGCGCCAGCGCGCTCTGATCTTTACCCAGCAGACCGCGCAGGCCTTTGTTGTCGACCCCGGTCCAGACGGTTTCGGCGGCCTTGAGCGAAGCCTCCAGGCTCTTGAGCGAGGAGTGGCTGCGCCAGGCTTCGGCCTGCAGCGGCTGAGGGATACCCTTGCTCTGACGGCCCATGGGGGCGCCGAGTTTCTTCTTCAGCGTGTCCAGGGCGGTGACCTGCGCGCGCAGCAGGTCGGCGATCGCTTCATGCGAGTCGGCGTAGCGCTGGTTGGGGAACTTGGTCATCTGCGACAGCATGCCATCGGTACTGTTCCAGCTCTTGAGAATGTCTTCGGCCAGGGCTTTCTGGTGCTCGGCGATGGCCACCAGCAGCGGGCAGTAGCGGGCTTTCTGCTCGGCGGTGGCGATGTCCGGCTTGCTGTCGAAGAGGATGTACTCGTAGGCCGACAGGCCACGGACCACGACGCTGGCCTTGCCGAGGCTGTCTGCGTCGACCGGCTTGTCGCCGCTGACCAGTTGCTCGACCTGGCGGCCGACCAGGTTCTTCTTGTCAGGCCAGAACTGCACCTGCCAGGCGCGGTTGCCTTCGGCCAATGGGCCGACCAGCAGCGGCTGCAGCTCGGCCCAGGCCTTCTGCGCGTTGAGGAAGTCGGCGCGGGCGGTGTCCAGGCTCTGCTTGCCTTCGCAATAGGCGAGAGCGCTGGCGGCCAGTTGGCGGTCGGCCTCGACCCAACGGCTGTAGGTCGGCAGGATCACCTGCTGGGCGATGGCGGCGGAGGTCACGGCTTGCTGGTCCTGCGGCGAGCAGGCGCCCAGGGCGATGGCGGCGAGGCTGGTGAACAACAATTTGGGTCGGAACATGCCCGGCTCCTTGCGCGTTTAAAGTGAGTTCAGGAAAGCCAGCAGCGCGGCGCGTTGCTCGGCATTGAAGGTCAGTACGTGACGGCGTGCAGCCTCGGCTTCGCCGCCGTGCCAGAGCACGGCCTCGAGCAGATTGCGGGCGCGACCGTCATGGAGGAACTGGGTGTGGCCGCTGACGGTTTCGGTCAGGCCGATGCCCCACAGCGGCGGCGTGCGCCAATCCTGGCCACCGGCGGCGAACTCGCTACGGTTGTCGGCAAGGCCTGGGCCCATGTCGTGCAGCAGCAGGTCGCTGTAGGGGCGGATCACCTGGTTGGCCAGTTCTGGCTCGACGTTGTCACTGCCCGTGGTGAACTGCGCTGTGTGACAGCCCTGGCAGCCCGCCTGGAAGAACAGGTTCTTGCCGGCCAGCACCTGCGGCGAATTGACCTCGCGGCGTGCAGGGACCGCCAGGTTGCGGGTGTAGAACGTCACCAGGCGCAGGATGTTGTCGCTGACTTCCTTTTCGCCGTTGTCACCGTCGCCGTTGGGCGCGGCGCGGCATTCGACCTGTGCCGGCGTGCAATCGTCCTCGGGCTTGAGGGTGCTGGTCAGGCCCATGTCGCCAGCGAAGGCGTGGACGTTCTGCTGGTTGACGTTGGGTTGCCCGGCTTTCCAGCCGAAGCGGCCGACCACGGTCTTGCCCTGGGCATCGTCCCAGACCCGGTTGGCGCGGCCGCGGATGCCGTCGTTGTTGCGATCATCCGGGTCTTCGTTGGCCAAAAGCGCAGCCTCCGGGATGGCCTCGAGCAGTCCGAGGCCGATCATGGGCGGGGCGACGCGGGCGGAGATGCGTGTGTCCGGGTGCATCGGGCCGTAGCCGAGCTGGGTGATCTCCACGGTCGGGCGGCGCAGTTCGACCTGGTGGCCATCCTCGAAGGTGACGGTCTCGCTGTCGTAGCTGACCCGCACCTTGCCTTCCGGAGCTACGCCGGGGATCGACATGTCCTGCAGTTGCGTACCGTAGACCGGTTCGGGAACCACGCCGAGGCGTTCGATTTCCTTGATGAACTGCGGCTGGTCGGGGATCGACAGGCGCACCAGCATGGACACGGCATTGCGGGCCTCGGCCTCTGGCGGATGACCTCGGCCGTCACGGATGTGGCAGTTCTGGCAGGCATTGGTGTTGAACAGCGGGCCCAGGCCATCGCGTGCAGTGGTGGTCGAAGGTGCGATCACCCAGGGACTGCGGAAGAAGCTGTTGCCAACGCTGAAATCCAGGCGGCGCTCGGGCGTGAGGTTGGCCGAGGGCATCGAGAAGGCGTTGCGGTCGCTGCGCAGGATCGTCGCCTTGCCGCCGGACAGCGCTTCGCCGGGCTCGGCCTGGGTGAAACGCGGAGCGTCGTCACAGGCGGCCAGGACGGTGACCATCAGCAGAAGAGGGAGTCGGGACAGCGACGAGGACATCGAGAATCCTGGGCGTGAGCGAAAAACCGGCGTGCAAGCTTAGCAAAATGGGGATGTTTGAATAAGAGCAATTTGCAATTGCCTGCTGAATCCGCTGGCGGCCCTTTCGCGGGCAAGCCCGCTCCCACAGGCACCAGTGGGAGCGGGCTTGCCCGCGAAGGGGCGGGTTTGGTCAGCGCAAACCCGGATATGAAAAAGGCGACCCGAAGGCCGCCCTTTCAAACCTTCACCCTGGCATCAGAACTCGTGGTCTGCGGTGTCCGGGTTCAGGTTGTCGATGCCCAGCTTGCCGGCGGCCTGCTCGATGGCACCGGTCTGCTTGACCAGCGCCGCGATGGCGTCACGCACCACCTGGTTGCCTGCAGCGTTATCGGCAGCGATCAGCTGGTCGTAGTGCTCGCCCTTGAGGGCGTGGTCGACGATCACCTGGATCTTCGCTTCGGTGTCCTGCAGGTCGGCCTTCAGGGTGGCGTCGGTGGCCGGGTCGATCTTGGCCACCAGCGACGACAGGCTCGGGCCGCTGACCTTGGAGCCGTCCGGACGGGTGTACTCGCCCAGGTAGATGTTGCGGATGCCCTTGGCGTCGTAGAAGTGCGACCAGTGGGTGTTGTCGCTGAAGCAGTCGTGCTCGTCTTCAGGCGAGTTGGCTTCCAGCGAGACCTTCATGCGTTCGCCCGCCAGTTCGCCCAGCGACAGGCTGCCCATGCCGAACAGCATCTTGCGCAGGCCATCCTTGACCGGCTCGGCTTCCAGCGAAGCGCGGTAGTTGTCGGCGACGTTCGGTGCCCAGTTGCCGACCATCTCTTCGAGGTCGCTCACCAGCAGGTCGGTGACGGCTTTGAGGTAGGCGCGGCGACGGTCGTTGTGACCACCGGTGGCACCCTGGCCTTCGAGGTAGTCCGAAGCCGGACGGTTGCCTGCGCCTGGGCCCGTGCCGTTGAGGTCCTGGCCCCAGAGCAGGAATTCGATGGCATGGTAGCCGGTGGCGACGTTGGCTTCGGAACCGCCCAGCTCGTTCAGGCTGGCCAGTTTCTCGGGCGTGATTTCCTTGACGTCGACCTTGTCTTCGCCGACCTGGATCTCAGGGTTGGCGATGATGTTGGCGTTGGCAGCCGGGTTGCCCAGGGCGTGCTCGTAGCTCTTGTCGACGTAGTCGATCAGGCCTTCGTCCAGGGGCCAGGCGTTCACCTGACCTTCCCAGTCGTCGATGATGGTGTTGCCGAAGCGGAAGGCTTCGCTCTGCAGGTAAGGAACGCGGGAAGCGACCCAGGCGTCCTTGGCGGCTTTCAGGGTCTCATCGTTGGGCTTGGCCAGGAACGCGTCGATGGCGGTCTGCAGTTGCTTGGCGGTGCTCAGCGAGTCGCTGTACACGGCATGAACCATTTCGGCGTAGTGCTTGACCACGGCCTGGGCAGCGGCTTCATCGACAGCCCCAGGTGCGGCAGCAGTGCTGGCGGCAGGTGCCTGGGCTTGCGGAGCGGCGGCCTTGTCGTCCTTGCCTTCGCCGCAGCCGGCGAGAGCGATGGCGATGGCCAGCAGACTGGCGGAGGCCAGAGGCATTCGAATCATTGTTGGTTTCCCTGCGTCGTTTGGTTGGACCATGTGTTGGAAGCGCTGCACCGTGGCACGCGAAACCGCAACATAATGCGAAAGATTTGCATTTGGTGTAAAGGGTTGGCCGTGCTTTTCGTGCAAATGTCGTTTCCAGGGTCGTCAATGACGACCACGCTCAGAGTGCCGAGACCTGGTTGCGTTGGGCGTGCTTGAGGAAGGCGGTCAGCTCGCGCGAGGGCAGCGGCTTGCTGTAGTGGTAGCCCTGACCCTCATGGCAGCCCTGGGCGATGATGTAGGTTTCCTGCTCGGCGGTTTCCACGCCTTCGGCGATCACCTGCATGCCCAGGCTCTTGCCCAACTGGATGATGGCGCGAACGATGGTGGCGTCGTCATCGTCGTCCAGCAGGTCCTGGACGAAGCTCTTGTCGATCTTGATCTTGTCCAGCGGCAGCGACTTCAGGTAACTGAGCGAAGAGTAGCCGGTGCCGAAGTCGTCGATGGCGATCAGCGCCCCTGAACGGCGCAGGCTCAGCAGGTGTTGGGCGGCGGTGCTGATGTCTTCCATCAGGCCGGTCTCGGTCACCTCCAGCTCCAGGCTGCGCGGCGGCAGGCGATAGGCCTGCAGCAGGTTGTTGACCACCCGCGGCAGCTCGTTGTGGTGCAGTTGCACGGTCGACAGGTTGACCGCCATGCGCAGCTCGCTGAAACCCAGGTCGTGCCACTCGCGCAACTGGCGGCAGGCCTGGTCGAGCACCCATTCGCCGATGGCGATGATGTTGCCGTTCTGTTCGGCCAGCGGGATGAACTGGTCTGGCGGTACCATGCCTAGCTCCGGATGCTGCCAGCGCAGCAGCGCTTCGACGCCGACCACGCGGTGGTCGCGGTAGCTGATCTGCGGTTGATACACCAGGTAGAGCTGGTTGCGCGGCAACGCCTCGCGCAGGTCTTTTTCCAGCTCTCGGCGCCGACGCATCTCGCTGTCGACGCTGGCGATGTAGAACTGATAGCGGTTGCGCGAGCGGGCCTTGGCCAGGGTCATGGTCTGCTCGGCCTTTTGCAGCAGCTTTTCGGTGCTGTCGCCGTCTTCGGGGAACAGGGTGATGCCGATGGTGGCACGCAAACGGATTTCCTGATGATCGAGGGCGAAGGGCACTTCCAGGTCGTCGAGAATGCTCTGGGCCAGCTCGGCGGCCTCGTAGGGCTGCTCGATGTTGGCTTGCACCAGGGCGAACTGGTCGCCACCCAGGCGGGCGAGGGAACCGAGGCGGCCGCTGTGGGCGCGCAGGCGGTCGGCCAGGGCCAGCAGCAACTGGTCGCCGACCTGGTAGCTGAACTGCTCGTTGATGCCCTTGAAGTCGTCCAGGCCCACGCACAGTACGGCCACACGGTGCTGCAGGCGCCCGCCATCGACGAGAATCTTGTCCAGTTGCTGTTGCAGTTGCTGGCGGTTGGGCAGGCCGGTGAGGAAGTCGTACTGGGCCATGCGCTGCAGGCTGTTTTCCGCCTCGTGGCGCAGATGGGTGTTGCGTTCGATGGAGGCCAGCAACTGGTTGGCGGTGTCGACCCACAGGCCCAGTTCGTTGCGTTCGTGGCCCTTGAGTTGGGGAATCTGGTGCTGGCTGGGGCGGTCGGGGTTGATCTGGGTGAGATGCTCGATGATTTTCGACAAGGGTTTGGTCAGCAGCCAGTGGTACACGAGGTAGAGCACCAGGCCCATGGCCAGGGCGCGCAGCACGCCGGAAATGAAGATGATGACTGCGTTGACCAGAAAGCCCTCGCCATAGCTGGCGGTATCGAGGGTGATGCTCAGGTCGCCGTAGTATTCGCTGTAGGGGCCGCGGCCGACCAGTTGGGTGGTGTAGGTGCGCTCCTGGCCGAGGATCAGGTCGGTCAACCAGCGCAGGGGCATGTCCTGCAGGGGGCGGGACTTCTGCGCGAGCATGGTTTCATTGGGGTGGCCGATGGAGGCCATGCGGACCGATTCGTCCTGGAACAGACCCTCCATGACTTGCATGCCCATCTCTCGGTCGAGGCTGTAGACCGCTTGGGTGGAGGGGTCGCGGAACATGTCGAGGATGCGCTGGGCATCGTTGTTGACGGCCTGGCGGGTCTTGTAGGTGTCATAGACGATCTGCGCACAACTGAGAACGACGCCCACCGCGAGCGCCGACAGCAGCACGACCCTGAGCAACTTGACCGACAAGCTGTTCCGAAATTCCAGCTTCAATGGGGTTTCCTTAATCCATGCGCATGCCATTATTTTGCCATCAACCTTGGCAATACACTATCGACCGATTGCCGCGGCAGGCGAGGGGCCCGTCGCTGGATGCACCCTGAGTACTGTATCGGTTATGCGGCCTTGCGACTTGAATGTCCTGCATCAACTTTCCAGAAGGTTGATGTTAGCGCGCTATTGAGGGGGAGCAAGAGAGGGCGCGCGGGAGGCTTGAAAATTAGCTGTGGTTTTTCCGTTTCCTGGACCCGGGAAACAAAAAAACCCGGCCAGGGCCGGGTTTTTCAGAGCGCTGAACGAATCAGGCCTTGAAGGTCTTGCCTTCGAACTGCTCGGCAACGAACTTCCAGTTGACCAGGTTCCAGAACGCCTCGACGTACTTTGGACGCAGGTTACGGTAGTCGATGTAGTAGGCGTGTTCCCAGACGTCGCAGGTCAGCAGCGGGGTGTCGCCGCTGGTCAGCGGGTTGCCGGCGCCGATGGTGCTGGCCAGGGCCAGGGAACCGTCAGCCTTCTTCACCAGCCAGCCCCAACCGGAACCGAAGGTGCCGACCGAAGTCTTGGTGAACTCTTCCTTGAACTTGTCGAAGGAACCGAAGGCAGCGTTGATGGCTTCAGCCAGGGCGCCAGTCGGCTGGCCGCCGGCGTTCGGTGCCAGGCAGTTCCAGTAGAAGGTGTGGTTCCAGACTTGAGCTGCGTTGTTGAAGATACCGCCCGAGGAGGTCTTGACGATTTCTTCCAGCGACTTGCCTTCGAATTCGGTGCCTGGGACCAGGTTGTTCAGGTTCACGACATAGGTGTTGTGGTGCTTGTCGTGGTGAAACTCCAGGGTTTCCTTGGAGATGTGCGGCTGCAGGGCATCGTGGGCGTAGGGCAGCGGCGGCAATTCAAAAGCCATGGTGGATCTCCTGATTCAGGTCTGTTTGCGGTTTGCGCAAGGCCGATCACGGGCGGCCCGATGAGCGTCGGCGAGTTTGTACTCTTTGCGACGCAAGGGCTGGATCATAGCACCAGCCCCCGCGCATAACCACGCAACAACTATAGGGAATAGAGGTTCCAGAGCGGTTGGGCCCCGGCGACCAGTGGGGAATCAGCCGAGGATCAGTTGCGCGGCGACGGCGAACATCATCACCGCCACCATCAGGTCCAGCAGCCGCCAGGTCCCGGGGCGTGCGAGCCAGGGTGCGAGCCAGGCGGCGCCCAGGGCCAGGGTGAAGAACCACACCAGCGATGCGCTCGCCGCTCCGGCGACGTAGGCCCCGGGCACCGTCTGCTGGGCGCCGAGCGAGCCGATCAGCAGCACGGTGTCCAGGTAGACGTGGGGGTTGAGCAGGGTCACCGCCAGGGCACTGAGCAGCACTGCCCGGCGTGAACGCAGGCCTTGGCCTTGCTGCTGTTCCAGGCTCTGCCTGGAGCAGGCCCGTTGCAGGGCCTTGGCGCCATACCAGATCAGGAACAGCGCACCTCCCCAGCGTGCGGCGGCAAGCAGGGTCGGGTTGTGCGCCAGCACCGTCGCCAGGCCGAACACTCCGGCCGCGACCAGGATCGCGTCGCACAGCACGCACAACAGTGCCACCGGCAGGTGATGTTCGCGGCGCAGGCTCTGGGCCAGGACAAAGGCGTTCTGGGTGCCGATGGCCATGATCAGGCCGAAGGCCACCAGCATGCCGTTCAGGTAACTCTGCCACATAACGGGAACACTCCACGGGCGCCACCTTTGAAGGGCGACGCGGATTCACAAGAAGATGCTGGCCATTGTCGGCAAGGGCGCTGTATAAGAAAAACAAATAGTACTCATCCGGCATTAGGAAAATCGATGTTCGACTACAAGTTGCTCGCTGCCCTCGCCGCCGTGATCGAACAAGGCGGGTTCGAGCGCGCCGCCCAGGTACTGGGGCTTTCGCAGTCGGCCATCTCGCAACGCATCAAACTGCTGGAGGCGCGTGTCGGCCAGCCGGTGCTGGTGCGTGCCACGCCACCGAGCCCGACCGATGTCGGTCGCCAGTTGCTCAACCACGTGCAGCAGGTGCGCCTGCTCGAGCGTGACCTGCAGCGCCAGGTCCCGGCGCTGGATGAAGAGGGCATGCCCGAACGTCTGCGTATCGCCCTCAACGCTGACAGCCTGGCGACCTGGTGGGCCGGGGCGGTGGGGGATTTCTGTGCCGGGCAACGCTTGCTGTTGGACCTGGTGGTCGAAGATCAGGAAGTCGGTCTGCGGCGCATGCGTGCCGGCGAGGTGGCGGCCTGCCTGTGCGGTAGCGAGCGCCCGGTGGCGGGTGCGCGCAGCCAGCCGTTGGGGGCGATGCGCTATCGCGCGCTGGCAAGCCCGGCGTTCATGGCGCGGTATTTTCCGCAGGGGTTCGAGGTGGCGCGGCTGGCCCGTACACCGGCGGTGGTCTTCGGGCCTGACGATTTCCTGCAGCACCGCTACCTGGCGTCATTGGGGATCGAGGACGGTTTCCTGCATCACCTGTGCCCGTCGTCCGAGGGTTTTTTGCGTCTGACCGAAGCCGGGCTCGGTTGGGGCCTGGTGCCTGAACTGCAGGCCCGCGAACAACTGGCCAGTGGGCAGTTGGTGGAAATCTGCAGCGATACTCCCATCGATGTGCCGTTGTACTGGCATCATTGGCGCAACGGCGGGCAACTGCTCGCACAACTGACAGAACACCTGCGCCAGGCGGCGCCAGGTTGGCTGGTGCCGTTGTAGGCACGGGCGGCGTCAACTGCATCTGTAATCTGGCAAGGCGGAGTCTTACATGCGAATTCTGGTCACCGGCGCGAGCGGCTTCATTGGCGGGCGCTTTGCGCGTTTTGCCCTGGAGCAGGGCCTGCAGGTGCGGGTCAACGGCCGCCGTGCCGAAGGCGTTGAGCACCTGGTCAAGCGCGGGGCGCAGTTCATTCCAGGCGACCTGGGCGACGCCGAGGTGGCGCGCCGTCTGTGCCAGGGCGTCGACGCCGTGGTGCATTGCGCGGGGGCGGTGGGCAACTGGGGGCGTTATCAGGATTTTCATCATGGCAACGTGGTGCTCACCGAGAACGTGGTCGAAGGTTGCCTCAAAGAACATGTGCGGCGCCTGGTGCACCTGTCGTCGCCGTCGATCTACTTCACTGGCCGCTCGCGCCTGGACATTCGCGAGGACCAGGTGCCGCGGCGTTTTCACGATCACTATGCGCTGACCAAGCACTTGGCCGAGCAGAAAGTCTTCGGTGCCCAGGAGTTCGGCCTCGAAGTGCTCGCCCTGCGTCCGCGCTTCGTCACCGGCGCGGGTGATGCGAGCATTTTCCCGCGGCTGATGCGCATGCAGGGCAAGGGACGTCTGGCGATCATTGGCAATGGCCTGAACAAGGTCGACTTCACCAGCGTGCACAACCTCAACGAGGCGCTGCTCAGCGCCCTGTTCGCCGAAGAGCAGGCGCTGGGCCAGGCCTACAACATCAGCAACGGCCAGCCACTGCCACTGTGGGACGTGGTCAATTATGTAATGCGCCAGATGCAGTTGCCGCAAGTCACCCGCTACCGCTCCTATCGCCTCGCCTACAGCCTCGCAGCTGTCAACGAGGCTGCCTGCATGCTCTGGCCCGGCCGGCCGCAACCCACCCTGACACGTACCGCGATGCAGGTGATGAGCAAGGATTTCACCCTCGACATCAGCCGCGCCCGGCATAATCTCGACTACCGCCCCAAGGTCAGCCTGTGGACCGCGCTGGATGAATTCTGCGGCTGGTGGAAGCACCTTCCGGGGCAGCAGTGAACCTGTCGGGCGGAAGATGGTCATCAGTGCGCCGCCCGGGCGGTTTATAATATGTCTCTTTGCTATTAGTGCGGTCGAACCTACCCATGCGCAACGATGCCCACGATGATTTCGATGATGTGCCGGTCCTGAGGGCGGGTACGCCTGACGATGATGAACTGCTTCCGGCTCACGTGGCCCGCGGCCGCCAGAAAGCCGCGCGCCCGGCCAGCAGCGGCCCTTTGTGGGCGCTGCTGCTGGCCTCGTTCATCGCCCTGGCCGGGCTCGGCTGGTGGAGCTTCCAGCAGATCTCGCTGATGGAGCAGCAATTGGTGGCCACTCAGGAGAGCTTCGCCCGCATCAGCGAGGAAGCTGCCGGCCGCCTGCAGGCGATCAGCGGCAAGGTCGATGCCAGCGAGTCGAACAGCAGCACTGGCAGCGAAGCCCTGAAACTGCAGATTCGCCAGTTGCAGGCCAGCCTTGCCGAGCAGAGCAAGCAGCAGGAAGGCGTCGCTGGTCAGGCCGGCGATCTGGGCAAGCGCCTGGAGCAGGTGCTGGCCGATACCCGTGAGCAGCAGAAGGCGGTGACCGAACTGCAGACCCAGTTGCAGGCGCAGCTCAAGGCCGTGAATACCGAATTGGCGGCGCTCAAGTCGGGCCAGGTCGATGGCGGCAAGCTCGATGGCCAGCTCAAGAGCCTGAGCAGCGAGGTGGCTGCAGTGAAGAAGCAAGGCGCTGCGATCGAGAGCCTGGAGCAGGATGTGCTGGTGCTCAAGAGCCAGGCGGACAACCGTCCAGCCAGCGCGGCTGCTGGTGGCGCGTCGGTGCAGGAGTTCGATGCCTTCCGTGGTCAGACCACCCGCAGCCTCAACACCTTGCAGAGCCAGATCCAGAACCTGCAGCAGCAGATCAACGCGCGGCCTTGACCGCGTAACGTTTCAGAGCAGATTGCAACCGGCCTTGAGGTAGTCTTCCAGGGGCCGGTTCGGTCGGAACGGCTCAAGGTTCCATTCGGGTTTGTCGTGGGCAATACGCATGTGGCAGATCATCTGTTGTGTCATGCTGCCATTGTCATTTTGTACCCACTGCCAATCATTGCTAAATTTCTGACGCATTTCCTGATCTGCGGCGTTCTCCGCGTCCGCTGAAGGGTTTGCTTTCACTGCTCTGGCGCAATCTGTCGGAACCAGTCCAAGCGCCCATTCTTTACGTCCCGGATTGACATCGCTGCGCTCGAACCAGTGCCCAGAGACGAAGTAACGCGCACAGATCACATCACCCAGTCTGGCCTGGGACGCTTCGACATAATCGAAACGGGCATCGCGTCCAGATTGTGGCAATGTCAATGTGATGATGGGGACGAAGTTACCGGTTTCCTGATAGAACGCACGTTGATCCTGCTGCGCCTTGTGCAACCCCAGCGGCCTGTCGTGCAGGTAGAAGAACGCCTGGATCGGCAGGCGGGTCGGGATGTCCATATCCCAGGTCTCTGCGCGCAGTTCGTTGTTCTGCTTGTAAGGCGTTGCTGGCAGAAGCCCGGTGGCCTCCACTGCGGCATTGAACCCGCTCACCGCGATCTGTCCAAGCCCATTGGCGACCGAAAAGCCGCATTGCCTGGCGGGATGATTGCCGTAGTTGGCAAGCCAGCCCTGGGCTGTAGTGATGCCCTGTAGATGGCAGGGGCGACTGCTGGCGCCCCCCTCTTGCGACGGCCCGCAACCCTTCTCTGGGCGTGTTTGCCGCCCTCCGTCGGCCGGAAAGATGCACAGGACCTGCAAGGCTTGGATACCTGCGGGCCGGGCGTCTCCAGGATAGATCATGTAGCCGTTGGTGTCGTTGAAGGCCAGGCGGTTGAAGGTGGCATCCTTGGCCAGATACATGTAGGCGGTGCCGCCATTGTTTCGCTCTTCGGGCGTCGGGTTCCAGCTTTTTTCCTGAGTCAGTTGGGTTGTGCCTCGAAGTATCACGCCAGCGCACAGGAAGCGGGGCTTGTTGGTGCTGCCGCAGTTGACGGGGGTCTCATGGTAGCGGGCCTGCAGCGCCTGTGCTGTTTCTGGCCCTGGGTCCGCCAGTGCTGCGTGACCAATAGCCAGGCTTGCTGCCAGTAGGCTCAGGTTGAGGGTGACTGGGTGCGAATGCATAGCGGGTCTCTTGAAAGGTTGATGGGACTGTTCGCGCCCTGTCAGTGCGACGCTCATGCCGTACTGCGAAGACCCTAGGTAAAAGTGTCTATCCGAGCAACTGATAAATATGACAGGTGAATGCCACCGTCGAGTTGTCGGGCACCTAGTAATTTTGTCAGGTGTGCAGGGCTCCGGTTCTTGTTAGATTTTTCTTGCGACTTTGCGATAGGGAAACAGCCAGCGCATGTTGGAATATGGCGCGCCCTCGATGGGGCCAGTAACTATGTTTAGTCCAATTATCCACCGTGCTTTGCTCCGCATAGTGTTCACGTATTCCTACTGCTGAGTTTACTGCGCATACGTGGCACGGATTCACTGGCAGAGCGGTGTGCCTGTATTTGGAAACTTTCAGACTTCTCGAAATGACTACTGCAGTCCAGCGCACCGTCGTTTCACAAAAAAACCGACTCTATGGAGTTACATCATGACCGGATACACCAAGTTCGTGGAAAGAAGCAGTGTCCAGGCCAGGCCAGGTGCCCGCTCTGTCAAGCTCACCCAAGACCCAGGGGTTCTGGACCTCAACCCGATGGAAATCGCGGGCTTGATCGACGATGTGATACTTCCCGTGGCGGCTCAAGGTAGCGACCTTCAGGTGCTTATTCCTAATTGGCCTGAAAGCGAAGATGGCTATGAACTGATCTTGACGTGGAACGGCACCCAACTCACAGGCCCGGAAGCGCGTCATATCATCACCGCTGCAGAGCAAGCAGATCCGAAGTTCAAGTTTTCATTAACTTTCCTCGCCACCCATTGGAGCTCGGTCACACCGGAGCAAGACGTAACTTTCACCCTCGGCTATGTCAATATTCCTCATCCGGACACTACCCCCGATCCTGGCCCAACTCGCCCTTTGCGCATCGATAAGTTGCCACCTGGTGGCAGCACCCCCGAAACGCTTGCAGCGATCGAGTTCCCTACTGCGGTCGAAGCTCGTAATCGAATTCTCCTTACCGACTTCGTAGCGGACCTGCTGCCGACTCAGATCAAGGGTTATATTAATCAAGAGGCGGGAGATCAAATTACTGTCACCGCCACTGACGGTGCGACACCTGTGACATTTGGCCCTTTCACCGTCCTCGGGGCAAACCGGTACACCGATGCACAGTTTGAGCTCGCGAAGCTGCAGACGCTGCCGGACTTGACGCCTATCACCTTCACCTATCAAGTCGTGGACAAGGCAGGCAACCGTTCTATCGTGTCGCAGACTCGTACACTTGAGCTTTTGCTGGAGAACGTCCCCGCCACTCCTCTGCCAACGCCGATCGTACCGATTTACGACAGTGAAGGCCTGATTCTGGATGAGCATGCCAGGGCAGGGGTGGTGGTACAGATTCCTTTGTTCGATGAGGCCACGGTCGGCGATCAGATCATTGTCATCTGGGGCTCGCAACGGGCCGATGCCGCGACCATCACCAGCATCCCGACAACTGAACCTCTGCTTGAAGTGCAGTTGCTCTATAACCTGCTCATCCGTGACGTCCAATCCGGCTCGGTCAACGTCACCTACGAGCTCTGGCGCAGCGGATCCCTCATTGGCCAACCGGACACACCTGCCGTTGTCGAAGTCGAGTTGAGAGTCCCAGGAGGCCCGGACCCTGATCCGGAAACCCCTGAAAATGAAAACCTCAAGCCTGCGGATATTGTCGGGGGCGCTTCGGGTGGCACGAACGAGCTGTCGCCTGAGGACCTGAAGGTTGACGCGATGCTGTTCATTTCTCCTGAAACGGTCGACGGCAAGCCTCTTTTCGAGGCCGGCGATATCTTGGCCTTGCTGTGGGGCGCACAACCTGCTCAATCACTGGCCCCGGTTACTGCTGCAGAAGCTGCGGGCTCCGACGCTCTTGAACGGGTCGTGCCCTCTGCCCTTCTCCAGGCCGAAGGCAGTGGCACGGTAGCGATGCAGTACACGGTCGCCCGCGAATTCGGCGCAGGTGGGGAGCAAAACGCCTCGCTCTCGCCGGCGCAAGACGTGAATGTGCTCAACGGCGATGATCTGCCGGGCGGTGGGAACCCTCCGCCTCCACCGGTATTCACTCGCTTGAATTCAAATGGTGCGATTGGGCGTCCAGAAGCTGCATCTGACCTGCCGTTGCGAATCCCTGCCTACGTCAACATGGCGGTCGGTGACCTGATCGAAGTTTATCTGAGCGCAGACACCTCAGTGGGGGCTGTTCCGGGTGCGGATATCCCAGAGGCGACCGAAACCCTGCCTGTGATCACCGTCGTGCAAAAACACATCGATGACGGCTATATCGACGTCCAGATCGCGCGAGCGTGGGCGTTCAAAGTGTGCCGTGGTTCCGCCACACCTCATTACACAGCCACCAATCCGTCTCTCACGCCTTTGATCCCAGTGAAGTCCGACTCTAATCGGACGCCTGTATCGGTCCGTGAAAGTGGAGCGCCCACTTGTCCGATCCCCGCACCGTAGATCGATTGTGCCTACTGAAAAGCCTTGCAGGTTTATGCAGGCCACCGTTCGATGAGCGTATCTGACAAACGCGGCCGCCAGTAGATTCGGTGGCCAGCGTCAGGAGTTGCAAATGAGCCAATATCGATCCCACCCTTCGGTGCAGTCGACACGCAGGGCCCCTCCAGTTCTTCCGCCGCCGGTTATCCCTGCTGCCCATGACGGCCGTGGGCTGGGCCTTTATCTGTTGGACGATGAGCAGCGTCCGCTCGCCGTAACCATACTTGCGGTGCATCTGGAAAAAGATGACATCATCAAGCTGTACTGGAACGATATTCTGCTGGACACCCAGGCTTATGTTCCCAGTGATGGGTCCCAAATGACATTTCTGGTAGCGCCGTCCCGCATACCAGAGGGCAGCGGGCGCGTGCACTACACCTGGGAAGATCCCCTCGCGCCAGTACCTGACCCCTCCACGCCTCTGGATGTAGTGGTCAAGCGTGCGGTTCCGGGCGGCACCGATCCGGACCCCACCACCGAGATCAACGAAAACCTCACGCCTCCCCAAGGCATCCCCTCTCTGATCGATGCCGAGCAGGCGACGAAGGGTGTCGATGTCATCATCGGCTCTTACCAGAACCGGAGCGTGGGAGACACCGTGTGGCTCAGTTGGCACGGTCAGATACTGCAGAAGGATGTTCCCCCTGGCGTTCAGTCTTTCGAGATCCACGTTGATCAGGATGTCATCGAGCGCGCTGGCGAAACCGATCAACTGGTGGTGCGCTACGAGATCCGCGACGAGGTCAACAACCGCTCGAAATGGTCACCCTCGGCCGGTGGCGAGGTGGATCTGGGCAGTGGTGCGCTGGATGCCCCCCACGTTCCAGCTGCCGACGCTCAGGGGCGTGTGGACTACGAGGCGTTGACTGGAGATCTGGACGTGGTGCTCGGCCCTTATACGGGTATGAAGGTCAACGATTTCTTGGTCCTCAACTGGAAGGGTGAGGGTGCAGGGGGGCAGTTGCTGCCTGAAGTCAATATCCCCCATACAGTCGTGGATCAGGACTTGCCCGGTGGGGCTTTTGTAAAAGTGCCGAAAGCCGCAGTGGCTGCGGTGCTACAGGGCCAGGTGCGGCTGAGATACCAGCTCGTCGGTGGCGCCAACCCGGTATCTCGCAACACCAGCATCAGGGTCACCGGGCGTCTTTCGCTCCGGCCGCCCAAAGTGTTGGAAGCCGAGGATTCGGTACTGGACCCTGTTAAGGTGCCCCCGCAAGGGGTCAATGTGAGGATTGAACAGTACACCAGCATGGCAGAGGGTGACCTGTTGCTCATCGAGTGGGTGGGCAGGACCCGCTCCGGGGGTATCAGTTATCACTACAAAGAGGTCACCGTGCAGGGCGTCCAGGTGGGCAATCCCATCGAGCAGTTGTTCGATAAAACCCTTGTCCAGCACATCGCTGGGGGCTCGCTCGAGCTCTACTACACGCTCACTAGTGTCGGTGGTGCCAGATCCGCCTCTGACAAGCAGAGCCTGACGGTGAGAGAGAGCTCAACCATGCCGCGTCCAGATGTGCTCCACGCACAAGGCGATGTGCTGGATCCTGTGGATGTACCCAACGGCACCACGGTGACATGCCGCAAAGGTTTGTTCACGGCGGGTGATGAGCTTGAGATGTCCTGGGTCGGCCCTACACAGACCGAGGGTGACGACACGTATTACGAACGCAGAAGCCTTAGTGCCAATCAGGCTCAGCAGGACCAGGATTTCACCATCGACTCGAAGTACATCATCCGCAACAGTGAAAAGGATATATACGTCTTCTGCCGGATGATGAACCGGCAACTGGACTCCGAGATCTTTGCGCTGAAGATTCGGGCCCTGTCCACCGAATTGCTGCCTCCCGAAGTCAAGGAGGCTGCCGGTGGCAAACTCGATCCCATGCAAGCAAGAAATGGTGCTCATGTGACGGTGCGCTATCCAGGCATGCAAGCGAGTGATCGTATCGAGGTCAGATGGCTTGGCGTGGGGGCCCCGTCGGTGCCAGAGGTCGGTGGCGACGCGAAGGGTTTCGTTGATGTACCGATCCCGGCTGCCACTGTGGGCAGAAGCATCGGTCGCACGGTCCAGGTCAGTTTTGTTCGCATCCGGGATGGGGTTCCCACCCCGTCGCAGGTACTGGAGATGGTAGTCGATGCCCTTGATACCAGCGTCTTGAGCGATCTTGAACTCGATCATGACAACAATGGGCAGTTGGATCTGGATACGTTCCAGGGCAGCCCCTCCCTGCGCGTCGGGCCTTGGCCTTTTATCGCAGCAGGCCAGCGTTATTGGTTGGTAGGGACTGGCGAGAGCGCTGACGGGGGCGCTTATCGACACGAGTTCAGATCTCATATCCCAGTTGTTGCGGGGGAGGTCAGCCGTGGGTTGGTAATGGAGGTGTATCGAAACGAACTGGAGAAGCTTGCGCCCGATAAAAAGTTCACCTTGAACCTCATGGTCAATTTCCAAGGCGAGAATGACCCGTTCAACGCCCAGGCGTTCGCCCCTTGCGAAGTGGTGGTGACAGGCGGAGTGGGTACAGGAGATCTACCCCCGCCTGTCGTGAGCGGCACCACTGGGGACGTGTTGGATCCGATCACCGCGCGCGCGGGTGCGCGGGTGCGGGTCACCTATCCGCAAATGTCGGCCAATGACCAGATCGCGCTGAGTTGGAAGGGCGTATCAGGCGTGGGGACGCCGTCGATCAGTCCGGTTCCTGGCGATTCGCGTGGCTATGTCGATATCGATGTGCCGGCGAGCGCGGTCGGAGCCAACATCGGCAAGACCGTCGAGGTGAGTTACACCAGAACACGTAATGGCTCCACGCGTCCCTCGCAACTGCTGCCCTTGCGTGTCCAGTATCTTCAGTCTCGGGATCTGGAGCGCCCGACGCTCGATGAAGCGCCCAATGGAGAGCTGGATCTGGACAGCTTTGCTGGGAATCCTACCTTGCGTGCCAAACCTTGGCCGTTTATCGCTGCAGGACAGCGTTATTGGCTGGAGGGCGCTGGTACGCTCAAGGGCGGCGCTGCCTATGAGCACTTGTTCCGACAGAACGTCACAGTCACAGCGGCTGAAGTGGGCACTGGCCTGGTCATTACGCAAATCGCCCGATCAGAGCTTGAAAAGCTGGAGTTGGACAAGCCTCTGCGCTTGACACTCAAAGTCAACTTCGAGGGTATCAATGACCTGACGCAGACGCAGGGCTTCCCGGTACTGGAGGTGATTGTCAAAGAAGGCGCAGGTAATGGGGAACTGCCCGCGCCCGTGGTCGAGGATGCGGCTTTGGGCGTACTCGATCCGATGGCCGCGCTCAACGGGGCGAGGGTGAGAGTCGCCTACCCGTCCATGCAGACCACAGACACCATCCAGCTCAAATGGCTGGGTAGCGCAGGTGCGGGAACGCCGACGCTGCCTGATGTCGGCGGGAGCAGCAACGGTTTCGTCGACATCCCAGTGCCGGTTACCGCAGTGGCCGCCAATATCGGCAAATCAGTCGAAGTCCACTATGTGCGCAAGCGCAATGGTACGGAATTGGAATCCGAAGTGCTCGACCTGCGGATCGACTATCTCCAGCCGACTGATCTCGATACTCCTGTCGTCAAGGAGGCCAGCAACGGTGTGCTCGACCTGGACAGTTTTACCGGGCCGGCAACGTTCCTGGTCGAGCCCTGGCCCTTCATCGCCGCAGGCCAGCGCTACTGGCTGGAAGGCAAGGGCACCGAGAAGGGAGGGACTCCCTATACCTACCTGTTCAGAACCAACGTGACGGTTCCGCAGGATGCCGTGACCAAAGGATTGCAGCTACCCAATCTCTATCGCAGTGAACTCGAAAAGCTTGAGGAGGGCAAACCGTTCGACCTCACCTTCAAGGTCAATTTCGAGGGTGTGAACGATCAGCCCAACACTCAGGCATTTCCGCTGGCAACAGTGAATATCGAGCGTGGGACAGGTGCTGGCGAACTGCCTGAGCCTGGGGTTGAGGGTGCGACAGCCGCAGGTGCACTCAATCCGATACTGGCACGGACCAAAGCAGTAGTGAAGGTCGAGTATCCGCAAATGCTGCAAAGCGATCGGATCGCCTTGAAGTGGGTTGGAGTATCAGGGCCTGGGACGCCGACTATTGCGCCTGTCGATGGACGCACGGCGGGCTTCGTCAATATCGATGTGCCGGCCTCGGCTGTAGGGGCGAACATCGGCAAGACGGTCGAGGTCACTTACACACGCACGCGCTCTGGTCGTGACCTGGACTCGAAGGTGTTGTCGCTGAGAATCCAGTATTTGCAATCGACCGACCTGAAGACGCCCGTGCTCAAGCAGGCGGCCAATGGCGAGCTTGACCTCAAGAGCTTCACGGGTGACGCCCAATTGGATGTCGAACTCTGGCCGTTCGCCGCTCAGGGGCAGCGATACTGGCTTACAGGGCGCGGTACGTTGAAAGCGGGTGGAGACTACGAGCACGCCTTCAGGACCAATGTGACCCTCAGCGCCACTGATGTCAGCAAAGGGAAACTCGAACTCACGGTTCAGCGCGCCCAGTTGAACCTGCTCAAGCTGGATGCGGAACTGAGTCTGACGCTTCAGGTGAACTTCGAAGGCATCAATGACTTGCCCAACTCGCAGGGCTTTCCGCCGACGCGGGTCAAGGTCGTTGAGAAGGGGCTGCCGGTTGCGGAGGTCGAGAAGGCCACTGGCCCGAACAAAGACCAACTGGACATGAACGACTTCTACAACGCATCCAGTGTCAGGGTAACGGTGCGCAAGTACGCTGGCATGGCTGCGGGGGATACGGTGATGTTGCGCTGGCAGAACCCGCGTTCGACCTGGCGCTCAGATATCGTCACCGTGGGGGCGTTGATTGATCTCACATTCCAGGTGCCGAGAATGGAACTGATCGATTCGATCGGGCAGACCGTCCCGCTCGACTACACCGTCATACGCGGTGGTGTTGGAAGCCGGGAATTTTCCGAGGTGTTGTCGCTGGTTGTCGCGCGCCAGCCGATCCTGCTCGGCCCGCCTACCTATACCGCTGCCAGCCGTACGCTCACGGTGCGTTATGCCCAGGCTGCCGTGAATCATACGGTCAAGGTGCGTTGGGATGGCGCGGTGCTCAGGGAAACAGACACCCAGCTGGTGAACCCGAACGGCAACCCGTTCGTGATCGATCAAGCCTGGGTCACGGAAAACGCTGGGAAAACAGTGCTGGTGAACTACAGCATCTCTCGGCAACTGCCTACGGAGCGCCTGCTGTTCTCGCAAGTGTTGCGGTTGCAGCTCTAGACGGCCATTACCCGCGAGGCCAGAAGCAACTCACCCCCTCTGACCCAGTGAAGGCTCTGGAGGGGTGAGTGTTGCCGCACCTTAGGAGTTCTTATGATGAACATCATGCGATGCGTTCGTAGCTTGCTCATGCTTGTGGGCATTTGGGCGCTGGCCGCTTGTAGCACAATTCGCACGGCCTCGGATGACACGCAGAGCTCGGTTTTTGCTAGCGGTGTCGCATCAGCGGGCTTCACCGTTCCTGCGCCGTTATTGGTTCAAGGGCAGGTCATCAACCGTCGGCATACACTGGGACTGGACAACTTCACCGACTACGTGACGGTTCATGTCAGCTTTCCCGATATGGCGGTGGGTCATGTTGTCGGCTTGCGCTGGAAAGGTGCCGGCGAGTTCAATGCTCCGACCCAACGGATTACCCAGGTTGGCACTCAGGTCTTCAGGATACCCAGGGCGGAGGTCGCCAAGGATGACGGTCGCACGGCTGTATTGACGGCAAGCGTGGGAGGAAATGGACTTCCCTCGCTGATCATTTCCGATCCGTTGACGGTGGCGGTACAGACCAACCTGGCCTTACCCATCCCCACGCCTGTCGTGAGCGGTCTGAATGCCAATGGCGAATACGACCTGAGCCAGGGCGATGCACAGGTCGTTGTCGATTACCCGGGCATGAAAGTGAACGACACGATACGGCTGCTCTGGAAAGGCAAGCAGTCTCACTGGAGCCCGGTGTTCAAGGTGCAGAAGGTAGAACCCGCGAGGCTCAGTATCACCACCACTCAGATGTCCGACGACAAGGACAGTGCCGCTGTGGTGACCGCCAGCGTCGGCGCAGGTGGGCCATTGCTGATTTCCCAAGGGGTGAGCGTCAAGGTTGTTGGCGAGCGGTCTAGCTTGTCGGCGCCCGTGGTGACCCAGGCAACCCCTGGGCGGTTGGACCTCAACGACGTGGCGGACAAGGTGACGGTGGTCTTCGATGATCCGGGAACGGTCTCGGGCTCGACGGTAAGGATCCTGGTCAAGGGCAAGGCGGAGCATTACACGCCAATCGCTACCGCTACCGGCCCTGGTCCTGTTACCTTTCAAATCGATCGCAGCGTGTTCGCGAATGATAAAGATGGCGATGTTCTGCTGACGGCCAGCCGCGGCGGCAACGGTACACCGATCGTGGTCTCGCCCCCACTCACGTTGACGATCGTCCAGCCCAGCGGGGCAGATATCCTTGCCAGCCTCGATGCACGCTATAACAGCGTTGGTGCCTGTGGCAACAATCGTTCGGCGTTCTACTGCAACGGCGTGCTGGTGCGTTCGGTAGATAATGGCGCCTTCGATCCCTGGGCTCCGAGCCCCAACCAGACAAGAATCGGTGCCACGTCATTCTCCTACATGCGCAAGGATGCAGTGGTCCGTGATACGTATCGTTTAGCGGGCTTCGTTTTCGCCAGCCTTGACGACGCCCAAGCGCTGGGCAAGCCGGTGCAGCCGCTGTGCATCTATCCCTTCGATGCCTCGACTGGTGTAGATCAGGCCGGCACCAAAGGTTGCGGCTCACGCGGTATTCCCAGTACCAGCCCCACCGATCTGAGCACCTGTGCCATGACGCCCACTCCGGCGACCACTCTCGCCACATGGCAGGCCTACACCCGGACGATCCCCGGGCAGTCCCGGCAATGCTCGTTGAGCGTACAGGTTCCGGCGCAGTTCGAGCTCTCCCTGGAGGCCAGGCGCAATCCTACGCCAAATCTCAACAACAGCTGGAACGAACTGATGATCGAGATCTGGCCAGTTGGTGCTGGGCAAAAGCTTCCCATAGTGGCGTTCTTTTACAAGGCCGGACAGGCGGCGAGCTTGGCCAATGCCAAAACCTTCCAGCAGAAGTTCCGGGACAAGACGCAGCGTTGGGTTCCGGTGATCTCGGTCAACTTCAGTAACCAGGTTGCGCCGTTCGCATACAACCCCGCGGATCAAGGAGTGACACCTTGAAAGGCAACATCTGGATAGTCATGAGCAGCGCCGTACTGCTGGCAGCGGCGGGTTGCACGGGTAATGCTCAAAACACCGGCCTTGGCCAGCAGGTGGGACTCGCGCGTTTCGATGTTCCGGCGCCGATTCTGGTCGAGGGCCGTGAGCAGGTTATCGGCCTTGACAATTTCGGTGATCAGCTCAGCGTGCATGTGAACTATGCGTCAATGGCTGTAGGCCACACGGTCGGGTTGCGCTGGCGAGGCAAAGAGCTGCGTGATATGCCATTGCAGACCGTCGGACAGGTGGGTGCGCTCGTATTCAAAGTGCCTAGAAGTGTGGCCCAGAACGATGTTGGCAGTACCGCTCGGTTGACCGCCAGCGTCGGTGTACCTGGCTCGCCATTGATCATCTCAAGTCCGCTCGATGTGCAGGTGGTGCAGTCGCTGCCTTTCGAGATTCCTGCGCCGAAGCTGGTCGGGATCAATGCCGAGGGAGACTATCGCTCTGGCAACGATGACGCGATGGTCAACGTCGACTACCCCACAATGAAGGTAGGGGACACCATTGGCCTCAGGTGGAAGGGACGTGAAACCACTACGTTGCCGGTGCAGAGGATCGGCAAACTGGGGCCTGTGACGTTCAAGGTGCCGGTGAGTGCTGTCAGCCGTGATGTCGGTAGCGCGGTGATGATCTCTGCCAGTGTGGGAGGGGATGGTAATCCACTGCGCATTTCCCAGGCGGTCAGTGCACGGATATTGGCGCAGTCGCCGCTTGAAGCACCCATCGCCGAGCAGGCGGTGCAGGGTGAGCTTGACCTCAATCGGATCGCAGCGAGTACACCGATCAAGGTGCAGGCTCAACGCTTGCAGAAGGACGACATCGTAGGTATGCGCTGGCAAGGGGTAGAGCGTCTGGACTTGCCCACGCAACGCTATGGCGGCACAGGCGATATCCTTTTCCAGGTCAACAAGGATGCTGTCGTCAAGGACCTGGACAAGGCCGTGCGCATTACCGCGAGTCTGGGACGTGGCGGTAATCCTCTGGTGATCTCCGCGCCCCTGGATCTGAAGATCATCAAATCCGCATTGCCCCCTGGAGAGATCGTCGCGGCACGCTTGAATGAACGTTATCGGGCGGTGCCAGCCGCCTGCAACGGCAACACGCCAGCTTATTACTGCAGTGGTGTGATAACGCGGGGCACGACCAACGACGCGTTCGATCCATGGAATCCAAGTCCTGGATCGGTAAACCTGGGGTCCGTGTCGTTTTCGTTCATTCGTATGGATTCCCATACGCCTGGTCTCTATGGACGCAGTGGTTTCATCTTCACGGATCAGGAAACTGCCATCGCGCAAGGCAAGGCCCAGACCTTGCGCTGTATCTACCCCTACAACGCAAGCACTTCGACGAACGCCAATAACAATGGATGCGGACTGCGACGTACCCTTGATGCCGTCGACCAGAGTTCCTGCGCGGCGATCAACGTTACCACGGCAGCACAATGGGTCAATCATGCGCGTGGCGTGCCTAGTTCAGCCTACCAATGCTCACTTAGTACGCAGGTAGCTTCCCAGTTCTTGGCCTCGCTGCAAGCGAGGGCTACACCTTTACCTAACATGACTTATGGCTGGAACGAAATTCTCATCCAGACCTGGCCTCAGAACATCGGCGATAGATTGCCTATCGAAGCCTTCTACTACATTGCCAGCAAGGCCGGGGGAGCGGCGGACGCCAAGGTGTACCAGACAAAGTACAAAACCCGTACCAATCTTTGGGTGCCGGTGATCCGGCTGGATGAGAGCCAGTATGGTAAGGGTGATCCCTTCACATACCTGTCTACAGACCAGGCGGTGCAGCCCTGAAGCGATTGGAGGTTAAAAATATAGGGAAAATCCTACATAGCTGATGGGAAAGGATTTGGATAATTCGCGGCCATCCAGCGTTTCACCATGATCTGCTCAGGCTCGACTGCACCTGGGCCTGAGGGTGGGGAGGCGATCCGCAGCCCTCAATTGCGCTCAGCGTAATCAGGACGGCGACTCAACACAGGAAGCCAAGCATGACACTCAACTCGCACAAATCACACTTGTCCTTCGTCGCTACCCTGGTTGCGATGACTGTTAACGGCATCGCCCATGCAAAGACCCTCGACGGGGAAAGTGCCCGGGTGGACGTTCCGGAATCCGAGTTCTATTTGTTGCTCAACGGCTCTCGCCTTGAGGTGAGCTCGAGCGGCAGCATTCTTGATGTGGAGGCGCGTAATGGTTCCCAGGTGGTCGTCGATGGAGGCGTGATACAAGGGCGAGGTCCAGCCACCGGCCTTGCTTTGAACGATGGCAGCTCGGCGCGTCTGAACAATGCGACGGTCACTGGTGGTACCTATGGTGCGAGCGGATCTTCAGCCGCAACGATGAGTGCCACCGGCGGCAGCATCACTGGTCAGAACGGCTTGAGTTTTTCAGGTGGGAGTACGTTGGACCTGGCTGGAACCTCCGTCACCGGGACCGGCGGCGTCGGAGCATTCGTACTGGGTTCGACACTCAACGCTTCCCAAGGTACGGCTATCACCGGCGCAACTTCGGGTATCGAAATACGCCAGGACCGAAACACTGCCGCGCCCGAGGCGCGGGTCAACCTCGACAGTTCCACCGTGGTCGGCCAGAACGGTGCCGCCATCGTTGTCAGGGACAGTGGCAACGGCAACAAGGGCACAGCGCACATCCTGGTTGGCAACAAGAGTCAGCTCTCGGGCAGCAACGGCAACATTCTCGAAGTCAATCGTGGCATGACGGCAGACTTCGTGGTCGACGACAGCACTCTTCAAGGTGATATCGTGGTCGATTCCACCAGTAATGCAGACATCACCCTGCGCAACCAGGCGACGTTGACCGGCAACATGACCAACGTGCGAAGCCTGGGAATCGACAATGCCACCTGGGTCCTGAGTCAACTGCAGACGGACGGTGTGAAGGACCTTTCGCTCAATGGCGGCAGGGTAGTGCTCAATACCGATGGCACGGTATCCGAGGGTTTCAAGACACTGACGGTCGATAGCTTGTCGGGCAATGGCGTGTTCGTGATGAAGGTCGATCTGGCCGAGTCCGAAGGCGACAAACTGGTGGTGAGGAATGAAGCGAATGGCAATCACCAGTTGAGCGTCAGCAGCACCGGCAACGAACCCCAGGCGGGTGCCCAGCCGCAGCTGTTGGTCCAGACCGGGGGCGGTAGTGCACAGTTTGGCCTGGAACATGAGGTCGACCGCGGCGCGTTCGTCTACACCCTGGAAAAAGGTGAAACCGATGACAATTGGTACTTGGTGCAGAAGCTTGCCGACGATGGCGACCCGATCGTCACCCCAAGCACTCGCGTAGTACTCGGATTGTTCAGCGCGGCACCGACCGTCTGGTATGGCGAGCTGTCATCGCTGCGTACCCGCATGGGCGAGTTGCGCCTGGGGCAGGGTCAGGGTGTCTGGATGCGCAGCTATGGTAATCGCTTCAATACATCCGCGGGCAGTGGTGTCGCCTATCAGCAGAACCAGAGCGGCCTGAGCATCGGTGCCGACGGAGCAGTGCCAGGCCACGATGGACGCTGGCTGGTCGGGGTCATGGGTGGTTACAGCGAGTCCGATCTCAACTTCAGCCTGGGATCGTCCGGCAAGGTCAAGAGCTACTATGTGGGTGCCTATACCACTTGGATGTCCGACGCCGGCTATTACGTCGATGGCGTAATCAAGTACAACCGTTTCGACAATCGCGGCGACGTAATCATGAGTGATGGCGTGCGAGCCAAAGGCAGCTACGACAACAGTGGCCTGGGCGCCTCGATCGAAGTCGGCAAGCACATCAAGCTCGACGACGGCTGGTACGTGGAACCCTTCACCCAATTGTCGACCCTGTGGGTTGGCTCTGACAGTTACTCACTGGACAACGGTTTGCGAGCGCGCAGTGAGGGTGCCGATTCGGTACTGGGCAAGTTGGGTGCCCAACTCGGGCGCAACATTCAGCTTGAGGGTGGCGCAACCCTGCAGCCCTATGTGAAAGCAGCTGCGGCTCATGAGTTCATCAAGGGCAACAAGGTCAGGGTCAATGACAACCGCTTCAGCAACGATCTTTCCGGCACCCGTGGGGAGTTTGCCGTAGGCCTGGCGGCTCAGGTGTCCGAGGTATTGCAATTGCACGGCGAGTTCCAGTACAGCAACGGCGAAAACATCGAGCAGCCCTACGGTGTGAATCTTGGCCTGCGTTACAACTTCTGAAAACGCCCGAGCCCGCGCACTGACTTGGGTGCGCGGGCTCGAGTTCTTGCCTCAGGGACTACTGACGGACCGTGACTGTCGACACCGGAAAGGCCAATGCGCGTGTCTTCCGATCGTTGCCTTCGAAGTTCACCCAGGTTTCGAAGCGCAGTTCACTGCCCGATTCGAGTGAGGCCAGATCACGTCTCTCGAGTTTGTAGACCAATGCCAGCCCCGCCTGTTCGGCCGTTATGACGTGCGCCTCGGCAAGTTGTCGACTGAAAGGGCCTCCCGTCGCCAGCGTGCCGCTGACAGTAAGCCATAGTCGTTGCCCTGCAGCCATGAAGAACCAATCCTCCAGCACCAATGCCGCATCTGCTGTGAAGCGTTTGAGGTCCAGTACCCCATCCGTGGCCTGCTCTGGCATTGGAGCGCGTAATATTTCTGGCGAAAAGGGCAGTACCTCCAGCGTTAAATCCTGGCTGCTGGCCTCGGGAATAGTGGGGTCGGCGCGAATCAGCCGGTAGTTCAATACCAGTGAGCGCCCCAAATGCGATGCTAGCACTGCATGTGGAACGGTCATGTACTGAGTCTGGGTGGCGCTGCCTGATGCGTAGCCTTCCACGGGGACGTATGTTCCTGGACTCTCCTGGTAATAGAGCACCAGTGTGTCGCTCGGGAGCATGCCGGGGTAACGGATCTTCGCGATTGCCGAGCCTAGAGCATGCAGGGGGGCGAGCTTGCCTCCGACTGCCTGGACGATGGCCAGGGCAGGCAGGGCCGTTGCCGGTTTGATCACCACCCGCAGATTCATGATGGGAAATGCCTGGGACGAAGCGGGATCATTGGCTCCGTCGAAGGTGACCCGTAACGAGAGTGTCAAGGTGCTGTTATCACGCAAGCCCTCCAGGTCCCTGCGCGCCAGTGGCAAGCGCAGTCCATCGGAGAGGTGTGATGGTGTGATGGACAGGCCGATAGCAACAGGTTTGGCGTACTCTGAGCCATCGCTGTTCTCGCCCTTTGCTTCCATCCAGCAGCGTTGTCCGACGGCAATCAGTGGCCAGGGTGAGGCTATGAGGTTGGCATCCGAGGCGAAGGTACTGAGGTCGAGTATTCCGTTGCGACTTTCGTCCGCGTCCGGGGAGGGGAGGTCGGTATCGGCGAAGGGTGATACCGTCAGTGTCGTCCGGGCTGACTCGATTCGGTCTGCGCCTGGTGAGACAACGCTGTAGTACAGCGTCACGCTTTTACCGACATTTGCGCCCACCACCGAGGCGAGAGTATCGAAGGACTGGCTTCCCGATCCACTGCCTGGTTTGGACTGTGGATCGGGGGTCCCTGCGCCAGGTGTGCCTTGCCAGTACATCGTGATGGTCTGGTCTGTCCGCATGTCGGGATAAGTGACCAATACTTCGACTCCGTCCTGTGCCACCATGGGGTCGAGCCTGTCCCCAGGCGCCTGTACCACGCTAGGTCGGGGGTAGTGGACCTGTGTACTGCCGATCCTCAGGACCAGTTCTTCCGAGGGAAGGCGCTGTCGTTCTCGTTCGATTTCGTATTTCACCCCGACCTGTTTTCCCTCGCTGGCAGTGACGAATCTTTTCGGGACGGGAAAAGGTATCTCGCGCCCCGCATTTGCCTGGTTGATCGGAATGTA
The DNA here is from genome assembly GCF_001636055.1 of Pseudomonas putida. Lineage (NCBI taxonomy): Bacteria > Pseudomonadati > Pseudomonadota > Gammaproteobacteria > Pseudomonadales > Pseudomonadaceae > Pseudomonas > Pseudomonas putida. The sequence goes on along the minus strand of NZ_CP011789.1, from coordinate 5,050,124 downwards.
GTCGGTGAGGGAGTCGTTCTCGTCGTTTTCCGGCCCAGTCCAGAACGCATGGAGCGTGTCCCCGACCTGGGTGTCTGCCGTTGCCGGTACCCGGAGCGAGGTGCCACCGGCGGGGACTTTTTCGGGGTCCAGTTCCCCCCTTACGGAATAGTCCACTGTGGGGCGGGGCAGTAGCGCGTTTTGTGCATGAAGGTGCGGCGTTGTCGACATCATCTACTCCCGGTGCGGGCGCGGGTTTGCGTGACGTCCTATTCAACGGTGTGAACGGCTGATTGGAAACTGGCAAAAATATTAGGTAGTACGTGCCGGGCTTGCGCCGCGACAGTCAATGTCAATGGTCGTGATCCGACCGGATCCTTATCTGGGCCTGCCAAATGCGTCGGGTCGACTGGCGGCAGAGAACGAGCCGGCAAGGCTCATTCTCTGCGGCGCGCATTACAAACGCGGATAGTCGATGTAGCCCACTGGCCCTTTGCCGTAGAACGTCTCGGGGTGCGGCTCGTTCAGCGGCGCATCGGCTGCCAGGCGTGCTGGCAGGTCTGGGTTGGCGATGAACGGGATGCCGAAGGCGACGGCATCGGCCTTGCCGCTGGCCAGTGCTGCGTTGGCGGTGGCCTTGGTGAAGCGTTCGTTGACGATGTAGGGGCCGCCGAACGCCTCTTTGATCAGCGGGCCGATGCTGTCGTCGGCTTCTTTTTCCCGCGAGCAGATGAAGGCGATGCCGCGCTTGCCCAGTTCACGGGCAACGTAGGTGAAGGTCTCGGCGCGGTCGGCGTCGCCCATGTCATGGGCATCGGCCCGTGGTGCGAGATGCACGCCAACGCGCTTGGCGCCCCACACACCGACCACCGCGTCGGTCACTTCCAGCAGCAGGCGGGCACGGTTTTCCAGCGAGCCGCCGTATTGGTCGGAGCGCTGGTTGGTGCTGCTCTGCAGGAACTGATCGAGCAGGTAACCATTGGCGCCATGGATTTCCACGCCGTCGAAACCAGCAGCCTTGGCGTTCTCGGCACCGGTCCGGTAAGCCTCGACGATGTCAGCGATTTCTTCGGTTTCCAGCGCACGTGGAGTCGGGTAGTCGCTCAGCGGACGCACCAGGCTGACGTGGCCTTTGGGCTGGATCGCGCTTGGGGCCACCGGTAGCTCACCGTTCAGGTACGACGGGTGGGAGATGCGCCCCACGTGCCACAGTTGCAGGAAGATGCGCCCGCCGGCGCCATGCACGGCCTGGGTCACGTTGAGCCAGCCACGGACCTGGTCGTTGGACCAGATGCCGGGGGTGTCGGGATAGCCGACGCCCATCGGCGTGACCGAAGTGGCTTCGCTGAGGATCAGGCCGGCGCTGGCGCGCTGCACGTAGTACTCGGCCATCAGTGCGTTGGGCACGCGGCCCTCGTCGGCACGGCAGCGGGTCAGCGGGGCCATGATGATGCGGTTGGGCAGCTCGAGGTCGCCCAGGGTGATCGGATCGAAAAGCGTGGTCATATCGCAAGCCTCGCGTAGGTCAGTTGGATGCAGCGGCCAGTTCGGCGTCGTTGTCGCCGCGCTGGTTGAAAGTGATCAGGGTGACGATCAGCGCCAGGACAGCCAGGGCACCTGCAGCCAGCGGTACGCTGGTCAGGCCCAGGCCATGGGCGATGACGCTGCCGCCGACCCAGGCGCCCAGGGCGTTGCCCAGGTTGAAAGCGCCAATATTCAGGGTCGAGACCAGGTTCGGCGCATCCTTGCCGTAGGTGACCACGTTGACCTGCAGCGCCGGAACGGCGGCGAAGGCAGCGGTGGCCCAGAGGAACAGGGTGATTTCGGCGGGCACCAGCGCGTTGCTGGTCCAGCTGAACAGGGTGGAGACCACCGCCATGGTGGCGAACACGCCCACCAGCGTGGCGGCGAGGCGGCGATCTGCAAGCTTGCCTCCGAGGATGTTACCCAGCGTCAGGCCCAGGCCGATCAGCACCAGGGTCCAGGTCACGCCGCGTGGCGATACGCCGGTAACATCACCGAGCAGTGGCGCGACGTAGGTGAACAGGGCGAACACCGAGGCCGAGAACAGTACGGTCATGCTCAGCGACAACCAGATCCGGGCACCCTTGAGGGAGGCGAGTTCAGCACGCATGTCGACCTTTTCGGCATCCTGTTGCAGGGGCAGGAAGCGGATCAGGCCGATCAATGCGATCACGCCGATGCCGGTCACGGCCCAGAAGGTCGAGCGCCAGCCGGCGACCTGGCCCAGGGCGGTGCCCAGTGGCACGCCGAGCACGTTGGCCAGGGTCAGGCCGGTGAACATCAGGGCCACGGCCGAGGCGCGGCGGTTGGCCGGCACCAGGCTGGCCGCGACCACCGAGCCGATACCGAAGAAGGCACCGTGGCACAGGGCGGTGACCACGCGGGCGAACATCAGCAGGTTGTAGTCGCTGGCCACTGCACACAGCAGATTGCCGACGATGAACACGCCCATCAGCACCACCAATGCCGCCTTGCGTGGCAGACGGGCCGTGGCCAGGGCCATGAACGGCGCTCCGATCGCCACGCCCAGGGCGTAGCCGGTCACCAGCCAGCCGGCGCCGGGAATGCTCACCCCCAGGTCGCGCGCCACATCGGGCAGCAGGCCCATGATGACGAACTCGGTGGTGCCGATGGCAAAGGCGCTCAGCGCCAGGATCAACAGTGAAAGGGGCATTGCAAGGTCCTTGTCAGAGCTCTTGGCTCATCTGCTCGAGGAAGGCCTGGATGGTTTCCTCGTTGCGCTTGAAGAAATGCCACTGCCCGACCTTCTGGCTGCTGATCAGACCTGCGCGCTGCAAGGTGGCCAGGTGGGCGGAGACGGTCGACTGCGACAGGCCGCAGCGTTGATCGATCTGCCCGGCACAGACGCCGAATTCGGTGCTGTGGTGCTGGTCGGGGAATTGCGCCGCTGGGTTCTTCAGCCAGTTGAGGATGTCTCGGCGGACCGGATGGGCCAGGGCTTTTATTATTTCGTCGAGGTCGAGAGGCATGGTTGGGCTCGTGGTGTGTAGCGGTATATCGCGATAGGGCGAAATATAAATCGGTATTTTGCGATATACAAATATGAAGAGGTTCTGAGCTCAGCTGAAATCGCTATATCGCGTTATAACGATATAAGTGTCCACGGTGATAGAATGCCGCCATGAACTACCTCGCACACCTGCACCTTGGCGGCCCCGCGCCGCAGCAACTACTCGGCAGCCTGTACGGCGATTTCGTCAAAGGCCCGCTCGAAGGGCGCTTTGCGCCTGAGCTGGAGGCGGCAATCCGGTTGCATCGACAGATCGATCGCTACACCGACAGCCACCCGCTGGTGCTGGCGGCGCTGGCGCGTTTCCCGCGGGAGCGTCGGCGGTTTGCCGGGATTGTGCTCGACGTGTTCTTCGATCACTGCCTGGCACGGCACTGGGCGGATTACGCCGATCAGCCGCTGGCGCAGTTTACCGATAGCTTTTACCGGGTACTGTTGGCCGAGCCTCAGTTGCCGGGGCGCTTGGCACGCATTGCGCCGTTCATGGCAGCGGATGACTGGCTGGGAGCCTATGGTGATTTCGCCACGCTGGAGCAGGTCTTCAATGGCATTGCCCGGCGCTTGTCGCGGCCGGAAGGGATGGCTGGGGTGATGGATGAGCTGGAGCGGCTGTATGAGCCGTTGCTGGCGGATTTTCGCGAGTTCTACCCGCAGTTGCAGGTGTTTGCGGCTACGGGGCGTTGAGGGTTTGAGGGCTGTCAGGGCCCTATCGCGGGGCAAGCCCGCTCCCACAGGTACCCCATTGTTTTTGGATACAGTGGGGTACCTGTGGGAGCGGGCTTGCCCCGCGATAGGGCCGGTCGACCCACCCCAGCAATCAGGCCGCCCTGGCCTGCCGACGCGGCACCGCCACCTCGACGTCCTCGACCCCGAACAACGCCACCTGAATCGCCTGCTGCGCCATGAACGCCAGCGCCGCACGTTCCTTGCCCTGACTCTCCACCGGCGCCAGCAGGTGAATCACCACCTCCCCCCGCTCCCGGCCAAACAGGCGCATCAAGTGCGAAACCAGGTCATCATCGCCAATGAACGGCGCGATCGGGTCCGGTTCACCGTTGCGCAGGTATTGGATCGCCACTGGCTGCACGGGCGTGCCCTGGTCGATGGCGCCGGCCAGCAGGCGTCCGTGGAAGGTGCGCAGGGCGCGGCCATCGGTGGTGGTGCCTTCAGGGAAGATCAGCAGCGGTCGGGCCTGGCCCAGTTGCTCGCTGATCTGTTCGCGCAGACGCTGGGCATCACCGCCGCCACGTCGAATGAACAAGGTGCCGGCCTTCTCCGCCAGCCAGCCGGCCAGCGGCCATTGGCGTACCTCGGCCTTGGACAGGAACGACAGCGGCGTGAGCATGCCCAGTATCGGGATGTCGGTCCAAGACACGTGGTTGCTGACCCACAGCATCGAGCGCTGCGGCAGTTCACCGACGACCCGCACCTCGAAGGGCAGGGCGCCGATCAGGCGTTTCATGAACAGGCAGGTCCAACGTTGCCGTCGCTCAAGGGAGGCGTGCACGCCCAGGCGTTCGCCCAGGGCGATGACGCTGGCCATGGCCATTCCCAGCAACAGCACCAGCACCAGACGCAGGAGGCGGGCACAGGCCCGCAGGCCCGGCATCAGACTGCCGCCTTGAAGTGGCGGGCGTAGCGCGGGCAGAGGTCATCGCGCTTGAGCAGGATGAACACGTCGGCGACCTGGAAGTCTTCGTCCCAGCAAGGCTCGCCACAGATCTTCGCGCCCAGGCGCATGTACGCCTTGAGCAGCGGTGGCATCTCGGTGATCACGTTGTTCGGCAGGGCCAGGCTGGGGAGCGGCTTTTTCGGCTCGGCGCGCAGGTGCTCGTTGCACAGGTAGCGTTCGCGCAGGCGCTGCATGATTGCGTGGGCCTGGATGCCACCGTCCTGCATGGGGATGCTGGCGCAGCCCATCAGGTAGCTGTAGCGACCTTCGTTGAGCACTTCGGCAAGCTCGCCCCAAAGCACGGCGATGGTGCCGCCGTTGCGGTAGTCGGGGTCGACGCAGGTGCGGCCCAGCTCCAGGATCGGACCTTGCAGTTGCAGCAGGCCATGCAGGCTGAATTCTTCTTCACTGTAGAAGCGGCCCAGGCTGCTGGCGGCCTGGTGGTCGAGCAGGCGGGTGGTGGCGACCAACTGGCCGGTGGCCAGGTCGCGCACACCGATGTGGCGGCAGTGGATATCGTAGTCATCCATGTCCAGGCCCAGTTCGGCGCCCTTGAGCTTGGCCTTGAATTCGGCGCTGAACACCTTGAAGCGCAGGGCCTGTGCTTCCTGCAGGGCCGCAGCGCCGACCAGGCGTTCGGCTTGCAGACGGCGTTCAGTGCTGTTGTCGCCAGAGCGAGCGATCCGAGTCATTGCGAGTCTCCATAAGCCAGCCAAATAGGGTTGCGGCCGGTCGGCTTTGTTGTGCAAAGTCAGCCTAGGTAGGCGCGGTGTCACCTCCGTGAATCTTTGGTGATGCTTGCGTGACACCCCCCACGAGGAGCATTCGATGACCTGGTTGCAACGACTCAACGACCCGCTGCGCCAGGCGCTGGCGGCCACCCTGGGCGAGACCTACGCGGCCACGCTGGAGCGCCTGGGCGCTGTCACGCCGTTCGAGCTGGCGGCGCTGGGTGGGCGCGCGATGGATACGCCGGGATTGGCCTTTCTGGTCGGTTACCAGGCAGCCTTGCGTGTGCTCTGGCCCAGCGCGCCTGCTGGATTGGGGGCCTTGTGCGCCACCGAGCGGCGCAGTGTGCGTCCGGCGGACATGCACACCCGCCTCGACGGCTTGCGGCTGAGTGGTCGCAAGGATTTCGTCACCGCAGGCCTCGACGCCGAATGGCTGTTGGTGGCGGCCCGCAGCGAAGCGCAGGGCGAGGGCGCGCGGCTGAGCCTGGCGGTGGTCTACCCCGGTGAGCCCGGCGTGACCCTCGAAGCGTTGCCGACCCTGCCATTGATGCCCGAGGTCGGCCATGCCCGTGTCGAACTGAAGCGCGCGGCCTGCGAACTGCTGGCCGGTGATGGCTGGGATGCCTATGTCAAACCGTTCCGCTCTCTGGAAGATCTCTACGTACTCACTGCACTGCTCGGATGGCTGCATGGCGTTGCCCAGGAGTGCGCCTGGCCGCAGGTGTTGCGCCTGCGCCTGATCGGCTTGCTCGCCGCCTGTGCCGAGGCCAGTCGGCAGTGCGCCGACAGCGTGGGGTGTCATCTGTTGCTGGCCGGTCTGTTCGCCCAGTTCCAGGCACTGCGGGTCGATATCGACAAGGCCCTGGTCGAAGGACCCGAACACTGGATGCAGCTCTGGCAACGCGACCAGGGGCTGCTGGCGCTGGCGGCTGCGACCCGGGAAAGGCGCCTGGCCAAGGCCTGGGCTGCTGCAGGATTGTCATGAAGCCCAGGCATGCTCCGCCGATTGACCGCGCGTGAGGTATCGATGGGCAGACTGAAGGTGGTGCTGGGTATTGTCGGGCTGATCGCCCTGCCGGTGTTCGCCGAGGAGTGGTCGGGCAGCCACTGGCAGCAGGATCCGACGCAGTACGACTGGCAGGCTGTCGACGCCTATGCCTTCCCGCTGCGCGACGATGCCGTTCGCAGCGGTGTGCGCAGCGATGCGCTGTTGATCATTCGTGACGGTCGCATCCTGTACGAGCGCTACGCCGCCCCCACAAGTGCCGATACCCCGCACCTGACCTGGTCGATCAGCAAGAGCGTGCTGGCCACGCTGTTGGGTGTTGCCCGCGGCGAAGGGCGTTTCCAGCTCGATGATCCGGCCGCCCGCTATTACCCCGCCCTGCGTGACCATCCGCAACTGCGCCTGGTCGACCTGCTGCACTGGGCCAGCGGCCTGGCCTGGCAGGAAGATTATGAATATGCGCCGCTGAAATCCTCGGTAGTAGCGATGCTCTATACCCGCGGACGCAACGACATGGCGGCCTACACCGCAGGCATGGCGCAAGCCGAGAAACCGGGTGAGCATTTCGCCTATTCCAGCGGCGACAGCAACCTGCTGGCGGCGGCCTTGCGCGGCATGCTCGCGCCGGATCAATACGCCGACTATCCCTGGCAGGCGCTGTTCACCCCGCTTGGCATCACGCATGCGGTGTGGGAGCGCGACGCTGCGGGTACCTATGTCGGCTCCTCCTACCTCTACCTCAGTGCTCGCGATCTTGCGCGCATCGGCCTGCTGATGCAGCGCGACGGGCGTTGGCGTGAGCGGCAACTGCTCCCTGCCGACTGGGTGGCCTTCAACCGCACCCTGTTCACCCATGCCGAGCCGGTGCCGAGCGATGCCAACCCCGGTGGGCACTGGTGGCTGAACCAGCCACTGCCGGGCAACCCGACGCCCTGGCCGGACGCACCTACCGACACCTTCGCCGCCCTCGGTCACTGGGGCCAGGCGCTGTACGTGCTGCCCACGCAGAAGCTGGTGATCGTACGCTACGGCGACGACCGCGACGGCAGCTACAGCCACAACGAACTGCTCAAGCGCGTGCTGGCCGTGCTGGCGAAGGAGGGCGCATGAAGCGGGTCTTGCTGGTGCTGCTGCTGGTCCTGCTGGCCTGGGGATGGAGCGAACGTCAGGCCCTGTCGGATTTTCCGAGCATTCTCCCGGCGTATTCGGCAAAGGAGTACTGCTCGTGCCGCTTCGTCATGGGGTTTGACGAGGCCTATTGCCGGGCTTATGTGAAGCAGTACCTGCCGTTGGGGCGCCTGGAAGAGGACAGCCGCGCACGCAGCGTGCGCGCCGAAGGCCTGGGACGGCTTAGCCAGGCTGCCTGGCAGGGGCCTCGCGAGGGTTGTCGCTTGCTGCCGTGAAGGCCCGCAGGGTAAGGTGGCTGGCCTTGCTTCACGAGGTTTCACATGTCCACTTTGCTCCGCCTGCTACCCGCCCTGTTACTGGCCCTGTGTCTGCCCGCCCATGCCAACTGGCACCTGGACGGCGAGTCCTCGCGCCTGTCGTTCATCACCGGCAAGAACGGCGATACTGCCGAGGTGCACCGCTTCCTGGTGTTGCACGGCACCATCGACCGCAAGGGTGTGGCTGGCTTGAGCATCGAGATGGATTCGGTGAGTAGCGGTATTCCGCTGCGTGACGAGCGCATGCGTGACGGCCTGTTCGAAGTCGAGCGCTTCCCCGAAGCGACGGTCAAGGCCCAGCTCGACCTGCGGCCGATCAACGACCTGGCCAACGGTGCCCAGCTGGAGTTGCGCCTGCCACTGACCGTGACCCTGCACGGCCAGTCCCACAACTACAACGCGCTGCTGCTGGCCACCCGCCTCGATGAGCGGCGCTTCCAGGTGGTGACCCTCGAGCCGCTACTGTTGCGGGCCGAGGATTACGGCTTGCTGCCAGGGCTGGAAAGCCTGCGCAAGTTCGCCAAGCTCAAGTCCATCAACCCGTCGGTGCCGGTGAATGCGGTGCTGATCTTCACCGCACGTTGACATGCCAGGGCCAGTCTTCCCCTGGCGGGATGGCAACCAGTTCGAACTGCTGATCGACGGCCCGGAATTCTTTCCGCGCATGCTCACGGCGATCGTGCGCGCCGAGCGCCAGGTCGATCTGGAACTGTACCTGGTGGAGGCGGGGGCCTGTGCCGATGCGGTGGTCGAGGCCCTGGAGTCGGCCGCGTTGCGCGGCGTGCGCGTGCGTTGCCTGTTCGACGACTACGGCGCCCTGGCCTTCCCTTCGGCACTGCGCCAACGCTTGCAGGCCGCCGGTGTCGAGCTGCGGCTGTACAACCGCCTGCGCTGGCGCCGGGGCCTGCGCAACCTGTACCGCGATCACCGCAAGCTGCTGCTGGTGGATGAGCACTGGGCGGTGGTGGGTGGTACCGGGGTGACCGACGAATTCTGGACACCGGGTCAGGAGGCGAGCGAGTGGCATGAAGTGATGGTGCGCATGGAGGGGCCGGTGGTGAGTGACTGGCAGGTGCTGTTCGACCGCCAGTGGCACGCCAACCACCGTCGTACCGCCTGGCGCCCGCCCGAGAACTTCGGCCTGTCGCGCCTGCCGAAGATGCCAGCGCAGGGGCAGGGCCTGGGCCGCGTGGCCTATGCCGACGCGCGCCAGCACCGCGACATCCTGCACTCGCTGGTCCGTGCGCTGAACAGTGGACAGCGTCGCATCTGGCTGGCGACGCCGTATTTTCTGCCAACCTGGAGCGTGCGCCGCTCGCTGCGCCGGGCGGCGCAAAAGGGCATCGACGTACGCTTGCTGCTCACGGGGCCACGTACCGACCACCCTTCGGTGCGCTATGCCGGCCATCGTTACTACCCTCGCTTGCTGCGCGCCGGGGTGCGGATCTTCGAATACCAGCCATGCTTCCTGCACCTGAAGATGGCCGTGGTCGACGACTGGGTCAGCATCGGCTCGTGCAACTTCGACCACTGGAACCTGCGCTTCAACCTCGAAGCCAACGTCGAGGCCCTCGACCCGCCGCTGACCGCAGCGGTGCTGGCCAGCTTCACGCGGGATTTCGCCGTGAGCGAGGAGGTCGATCTGGATCACTGGAAGGCCCGACCGCTGTGGCGGCGGGTGCAGCAGCGGATCTGGGGCTGGCTGGATCGTCTGGTAGTCAATCTGCTGGATCGCCGCAACTGAGACCTGCGCCGTATATCGGTCATGGACAAAGCGGACTATCGTGCAGTGATTGTTCCCTGCAAACGAAGGAGTGAATGCGATGACGGCGAAGAAGATTCTCATGCTGGTGGGCGATTACGTCGAGGACTACGAGGTGATGGTGCCGTTCCAGGCTTTGCAGATGGTCGGCCACACAGTGCACGCGGTATGCCCCGAGAAGATCGCCGGGCAGACCGTGCGCACGGCCATCCACGACTTCGAGGGCGACCAGACCTACAGCGAGAAACCTGGGCACAACTTCGCCCTCAACTTCGATTTCGTCCAGGTGCGTGCCGAAGGGTATGACGCGCTGCTGATCCCCGGTGGGCGGGCGCCGGAGTACCTGCGCCTGGACGAACGGGTGCTGAAACTGGTCAAGGAATTCGACCAGGCGGGCAAGCCGATCGCGGCGGTGTGCCATGGCGCACAGTTGCTGGCGGCGGCCGGGGTGCTCGAAGGGCGTGAGTGCAGCGCTTATCCTGCGTGCGCACCGGAGGTGCGGTTGGCCGGAGGACGGTTCGTGGATATCGCCATCGATCAGGCGCATGTGGATGGCAATCTGGTGACGGCACCGGCATGGCCGGCGCATCCGGCGTGGCTGGCGGCTTTTCTCAAGGTGCTGGGCACGCGTATCGGCTGATTCGAGCGGTTCTGGAGAAATACCCGTCGCGCAGGGGAAAGGGCGCATGGCGCAGCCGATGTTAGGGTTTCCCCTCAGGCCCGGCTTGGCCGGGCGCGTCACCCACATCGACAGAGCGATCGCCCCGCATGGAAATCCGCCTGCTCCACGGCGCTGCCATCGCGCCTTACATCGATGACATCGCTCGCCTGCGCCTGACATTGCTACGCGAGTTTCCCTACCTATACGAGGGTACGCCGGAGTGCGAGGCCGATGCGCTTCGCCGCTACATCGACTGCGAGTGCAGCCTGGCGATCCTGGCAGTGGACGAGGGGCGGGTGGTCGGTGCCTCGACCGGTCTGCCGCTGAGTGACAAGAGCGAGGCGTTGCGCCAGCCGTTTCTCGAGCAGGGGCGCGATCCGCGTACAGTCTATTATTTCGGCAAGTCGGTGTTGCTGCCGGCTTATCGCGGGCGGGGATTGGGTGTGCGTTTTTTCATCGAGCGTGAGTCCTATGCGCACAAGTTGGGCGGCTTTCATTACTGTGCGTTCAGCGCCGTCGAACGGCCCAATGGCCATCCGCGACGACCCGACGACTATAAGCCGCTACATGGTTTCTGGCGTAATCGTGGCTTTCTGCATCAGCCGTCCATGCGTGCGTCGTATGCCTGGCGCGATCTTGATGAAGCGGATGAGTCAGACAAGACGCTGTCGTTCTGGCTCAAGGATCTGTTGCTGTGATCCTGTGCTGAAACGGCAGCGCCCCGTTCGCGGGCAAGCCCGTTCCTTGTAGGAGCGGGCTTGCCCGCGAACGGGGCGCTGCTGTTTCAGCCTGGGATTAAAGCAGTCTTACTTCACTTCAACAGCCAGGCTCTGGGCAATCTTGTTCTGCCACAGCGCAGGGCCGGTGATGTGCACCGACTCGCCATTGCTGTCCACCGCGACGGTGACCGGCATGTCCTTGACGTCGAACTCGTAGATCGCTTCCATGCCCAGTTCGGCGAACGCCAGGACCTTGGACTTGCGAATCGCCTGGGCCACCAGGTAGGCGGCGCCGCCAACGGCCATCAGGTACACGGCCTTGTTGTCCTTGATCGCCTCGATGGCGGTCGGGCCGCGCTCGGACTTGCCGATCATGCCCAGCAGGCCAGTCTGCTCGAGGATCTGCCGGGTGAACTTGTCCATGCGCGTGGCAGTGGTCGGGCCTGCAGGGCCGACCACTTCGTCACCGACCGGATCGACCGGGCCGACGTAGTAGATGAAGCGGCCTTTCAGATCCACCGGCAGCTCTTCGCCACGGTTGAGCATCTCGACCATGCGCTTGTGCGCAGCGTCGCGGCCGGTGAGCATCTTGCCGTTGAGCAGGATGGTCTCGCCCGGTTTCCAGCTGGCGACTTCTTCCGGGGTGATCTCGTCGAGGTTGACACGACGTGCGCTCGGGCCGGCTTCCCAGACGATTTCCGGGTAGGCATCCAGCGACGGCGCTTCCAGCTCTGCCGGGCCGGAGCCGTCGAGCACGAAGTGGGCGTGGCGGGTGGCGGCGCAGTTGGGGATCATGCACACCGGCAGCGAAGCGGCGTGGGTCGGGTAGTCCATGATCTTGACGTCGAGCACGGTGGTCAGGCCGCCCAGGCCCTGGGCGCCGATGCCCAGCTGGTTGACCTTCTCGAACAGCTCCAGGCGGATCTCTTCGATGCGGTTCTGCGGGCCACGGGCTTTCAGTTCATGGATGTCGATCGACTCCATGAGCACTTCCTTGGCCATGACTGCGGCTTTCTCTGCTGTACCGCCGATGCCGATGCCCAGCATGCCAGGCGGGCACCAGCCAGCGCCCATGGTCGGGACGGTCTTGAGCACCCAGTCGACGATCGAGTCGGACGGGTTGAGCATGGCCATCTTCGACTTGTTCTCCGAACCGCCGCCCTTGGCTGCGACGTCGACTTCGACCTTGTCGCCGGGCACGATGGAGTAGTGGATCACCGCCGGGGTGTTGTCCTTGGTGTTCTTGCGGGCACCGGCCGGGTCGGCCAGGATGGAGGCGCGCAGGACGTTTTCCGGCAGATTGTAGGCGCGGCGCACGCCCTCGTTGATCATGTCGTCCAGGCTCATGGTCGCGCCGTCCCAGCGCACGTCCATGCCAACGCGCACGAACACGGTGACGATACCGGTGTCCTGGCAGATCGGGCGGTGGCCGGTGGCGCACATGCGCGAGTTGATCAGGATCTGGGCGATGGAGTCGCGGGCAGCGGGCGATTCTTCACGCAGATAGGCTTCGTGCATCGCCTGGATGAAATCGACGGGGTGGTAGTACGAGATGAATTGCAGGGCGTCGGCAACGCTCTGAATCAGGTCGTCTTGCTTGATCACGGTCATGCAGCGCGCTCCTCTTAAAGACGGGAACATTCGTAAAGGCATCGACACAGCCGACCAGCGCGTCGAAAGGCCTTGCAAGGCGCACCGGCAGGTCAGGCCGGCACAAAAAGGGCGCGGCAGTATAGCGCGGCTGCCAGTGGGAAACACCTGCGAGTGGTCTGGACCATGGTCGGCCGCTGCCAGGCATCGTTCTTGCTGGCGCTCTGTACAATGGCAACAGACTTCAGGAGACCCTTCGTACATGCCCGATCTTCGTGTGGGCGAGCGCTGCATCAGCGTTCCAACCGGCAGCAACCTGCTCGACGCCCTCAATGGCGCCGGCCTGAACGTGCCCTACAGTTGCCGGGCCGGCAGTTGCCACGCCTGCCTGGTGCGTTGCGTCGATGGCGAGCCGCAGGACGCCCGGCCCGAAGCCTTGCCGGACGACAAGCGTGAGCAGGGCTGGCGATTGGCATGCCAATGCCGGGTGGCCGGCGATATGCGGGTTGCCGTTTTCGATCCCTTGACCGACGGCCTGCCTGCGAAGGTGATTGAGGTCGATTGGCTGGGCGATGTGTTGCGTCTGCGGCTGCGACCCGAGCGTGGCTTGCGCTATCGGGCCGGCCAGCATCTGGTGCTATGGCTGGGGTCGGTGGCGCGACCTTATTCGCTGGCAAGCCTGCCGGGCGAGGATGAATTTCTCGAATTTCATATCGACTGCCGACGTCCAGGCGCCTTCTGCGACCAGGCGCGGGGCTTGAAAATTGGCGACCAGATGGTTCTGGGGGAGCTCAGAGGGGGCGCGCTGCACTACGACCCCGACTGGCAGGAGCGGCCGCTGTGGTTGCTGGCGGCAGGTACCGGCCTTGCCCCGCTGTGGGGCGTTGTGCGAGAGGCTTTGCGTCAAGGCCATCGGGCAGAAATCAAGGTGATGCATGTGGCACGCGACGCTGCCGGGCATTACCTGCAACCCGCGCTGCACCAGATGCATGGCATCGATGCCGAATGCGTGCTGCAGGAACATCTCGAGGAGGCGCTTGCCAGCTTGCGTCCGACCTCTCGCCAGACCATCGCTTTGCTCTGTGGATCGCCCGCAAGTGTCGAGCGCTTCGCGCGCAGACTGTTCATCGCCGGTGTGCCGAGAAATCAGGTATTGGCTGACGTGTTCGTCGAGCATGCCTGACGGTCTTGCAGCACCGCGGCCTATCGCGGGCTACCAAAAAAAGACCGCTCAGAAGAGCGGTCTTTTTTTGTGGGGCGCCTCAGGCCGTTGCCACGGCCTGGGCATCAACCAACCAGCGGATCACCGACGTGCAGGATCTTCATGCCGTTGGTGCCACCGATGGTGTGGTAGCTGTCGCCCTTGGTCAGGATCACCCAGTCACCCTGTTCGACCAGCCCACGCTTGAGCAGCTCGTCGACAGCCGCCTGGCTGACCTTGTCGGCCGGCAGCGAAGCCGGATCGAAGGCGATCGGGTAGACGCCGCGGAACATCGAAACGCGGGCCTGGGTCGCGCGGTGCGGCGACATGGCGAAGACCGGCACATGCGAGCGCAGGCGCGACATGATCAGCGGGGTATAGCCGCTTTCGGTCAGGGCGATGATCGCCTTCACGCCAGGGAAGTGGTTGGCGGTGTACATCGCCGCCAGGGCAATGCTCTCGTCGCAGCGCTCGAAGGTGGTGTGCAGGCGGTGGCTGGACTTCTGGTTGGTCGGGTGCTTCTCGGCGCCCAGGCAGATGCGCGCCATGGCCTGCACCGCTTCGATCGGGTACGAGCCGGCGGCGCTTTCGGCCGACAGCATCACCGCATCGGTGTTGTCCAGCACGGCGTTGGCCACGTCGGATACTTCGGCGCGGGTCGGCATCGGGTTCTGGATCATCGACTCCATCATCTGGGTCGCTACGATCACCGCTTTGTTGTTGCGGCGCGCGTGCTGGATGATCTTCTTCTGGATGCCGATCAGCTCGGCGTCGCCGATTTCCACGCCGAGGTCGCCACGGGCAACCATCACCGCGTCGGAAGCAGCGATCAGGCCGTCGAGGGTTTCGTCGTCGGCAACGGCTTCGGCACGCTCGATCTTGGCCACCAGCCAGGCGCTGCCGCCGGCTTCGTCACGCAGCTTGCGTGCGTATTCCATGTCCTTGGCGTCACGCGGGAAGGAGACGGCCAGGTAGTCCAGGTCCATTTCCGCGGCCAGTTTGATGTCGGCCTTGTCTTTTTCGGTCAGGGCCGGTGCAGTCAGGCCGCCACCCTTGCGGTTGATGCCCTTGTGGTCGGACAGTGGGCCACCGACGATCACCACGCAATGCAGCGCGTCGGCAGTAGCGGTTTCGACGCGCATGACCACGCGACCGTCGTCGAGCAGCAGCTCGTCACCTACACCGCAGTCCTTGACAAGGTCGGGGTAGTCGATGCCGACGATATCCTGGTTGCCTTCGGTGAGCGGGTGGGCGGTGGAGAAGGTGAACTTGTCACCGATCTTCAGTTCGATGCGCTTGTTGCTGAACTTGGCGATACGGATCTTCGGACCTTGCAGGTCGCCCAGCAGTGCGACGTGGCGGCCGTTCTTGGCGGCGATGTCGCGGATCAGGCGAGCGCGGGCCTTGTGCTCGTCCGGAGTGCCGTGGGAAAAGTTCAGACGTGCCACGTCCAGGCCGGCGAGGATCAGTTGTTCGATCACTTCCGGCGAGTTGCTGGCGGGGCCCAGGGTGGCGACGATTTTGGTACGGCGGATGGTCATGCACAGACTCCTATAGTGAAGCGCAGCGAAAGGCTACTCCTCAATTGAGCTGTAGTCATTGTTCCGTTGCACTACCTTGCAGGTTGGCGAGAGGGCGGTTGCACCGTCGGCAGCACCCTACAAGCAGCAGGTTACAGGTAGACGCTTGCCGCCGGGCGTCTGTGGGATGAAGCGTGCATCGGCGCGCTGAAGAAATCGGGGCGAAGGCCGATATACTGCCCATCAAAGGAGAATTCCCATGCGAGCCCTGATCGTGTTAACCATGGCGGCCAGTGTCGTCGGCTGCACCCGTTGGTCCATGGACCATCACCTGAACAACGCCTACCGTGCCTACGACCGTGGCGATTGCCAGCGCGTGATGCTGGAGCTGTCGCAGGTCGATCGCACCAGCCGTGCCCGCCCGTTCATCCATCCGGAAGTGGCGATGCTGCGTGGCCAGTGCCTGGAGCGGCAGAAACTCTATGTCGATGCAGCCCAGACCTACCAGTTCCTGATTCAGCGCTACCCGCAGAACGAGTATGCCTACCGTGCCCAAGCGCGCCTGCAGACCCTGGAGCAGCTTGGCCATCTGCGTGGTGAGCCTGCGGTGACCCGCCCTGCGCCGACTACCCCTTTGCGTTAATACCAAGGTGACAATGATTTCATCCGGGCCGCCGCTCAGGCTAAGCTAGGCTGTAAAGTAGGTGTAACGCTCACCGCCAGTACCTGGTCTTCCTGGCATAGGGTACGGAGAATCATGTTCATCGAACGTCAGATCGATCGTCATCAACTGCCTTACGTGCTCAAGGTCTTCAACCGGTTGACCGATCAGGAGATTGGCTACCTGGGGAATGCCTCCGAGGATGGGGTCATGGTGATCAGCCAGCTCCCGATCATGGTCGGCCCGGATTTCGAGCTGCAGTTGCGTGTGCCGCTTGCAGGCGGTGGCCATCAGTTCATCAATCTCACAGCCAGTTGCCTGTGGAGCCGCGAGGACCAGACCCCGGGGCATTACGATGCCGGCTTCATGCTGTTACAGGCGCCGCGCGAGTACGAGGAGTTCGTGCGCTCACTGCGCGACTTCTTCAGTTTCAGGCCGATGAACGAGTCGGCCTGAAGGCGTTCCTCCGGTAGACTCGTCCGCGAACTTTGTACAGGACGACACCGTGAGCTCCAGCATCTTCTGGCACGACTACGAAACCACCGGTATCAATCCGCGCTGCGACCGGCCGCTGCAGGTTGCAGGCGTACGCACCGATTTCGAGCTCAACGAGATCGACGAACCGGTCAACCTGTATTGCCGCCCCTCCGACGACATCCTGCCGCACCCCGCCGCCTGCCTGGTCACCGGTATCACCCCTGAACAACTGATCGCCAAAGGCCTGGGGGAAGCGGAGTTCATGACCAGGGTGCATGAACAGTTGTCGCGCCCCGGCACCTGTGGCGCAGGCTACAACACCTTGCGCTTCGATGATGAAGTCACTCGCTACAGCCTCTACCGCAACTTCTTCGACCCCTACGCCCGTGAGTGGCAGGGTGGCAACAGCCGCTGGGACTTGATCGATGTAGTGCGTACCGCCTATGCCCTGCGCCCGGAGGGCATCGTCTGGCCGCAGCAGGACGGACGCACCAGCCTGCGCCTGGAGTTGCTGAGCAAGGCCAACGGCATCGACCACGGTCATGCCCACGAGGCCCTGTCCGATGTCCGGGCCACCATCGCGTTGGCTCGTCTGATTCGCCAACGCCAGCCCAAACTTTATGACTGGTTGTTCCAGTTGCGTAGCAAGCACAAAGTCATGGAGCAGATTCGCCTGCTCCAGCCGCTGGTGCATATTTCCGGGCGCTTCTCCAGCGAACGTAGTTACCTGGGGGTGGTATTACCCTTGGCCTGGCACCCGCGTAATCGCAATGCACTGATTGTGTGCGACCTGCACATGGAAACCTTGCCTTTAATAAGGGAAAGTGCCGAGGTATTGCGTTCGCGTTTGTACACGCGGCGCGAGGAGTTGGCTGACGGCGAATTGCCGGTTCCGCTGAAGTTGGTGCACATCAACAAGTGCCCGGTGGTGGCGCCATTGAACGTATTGCGCCCGGTCGATCAACAGCGACTGGGTCTTGATATGTCGCTTGTTCAGTCTCGCGCCGAACAATTGATGCAGCAGCATGACGCGTGGCGGGACAAGCTGGAGAACGTCTACAGCGCTGATGAATTCTCACCCAGCGAAGATCCTGAGCAACAGTTGTACGAGGGATTTCTCGGGGATCGTGATCGTCGCCTGTGCGAGCAAGTTCGTTTGAGCGAGCCGCGACAGTTGGGGCAGGGGCACTGGATGTTCGATGATGCGCGCATGCCCGAGCTATTGTTCCGTTATCGAGCGCGCAACTTTATCGACACGCTGAACGAACAGGAGCAACAACGCTGGCATCGCTTTTGCCAGCAGCGCCTTAGCGATCCGCAGCTGGGCGCGCCCAACACCCTGGGCGATTTCGAGCAGGCGGCGCAGGCGAGTCTGGCCAATGCGGACGATGCCGGGCGGCAGGTGCTGGAGGCCTGGCTGGCGCATGCCGGGAAACTGCGAATGCATTATGGGTTGGCAGAATAAATAAAAACGCCGGCGATGAGCCGGCGTTTTTGTTGAAGCCATACGCAATTGTCTGGATCAGTCCAGCAGGGTTGCCCAGCTTTCAACCACGTCACCACCCCACTTGGCTTTCCATTCTTTCAGGGTCTTGTGGTTGCCGCCTTTGGTTTCAATCACTTCACCGTTGTGCGGGTTTTTGTATTGCTTGACCTTGCGAGCACGTTTGGTGCTGGTGGTCTTGGCAGCGCCACGCGGGGCCTTGCTCAGTTTGGATTCCGGGTCGAGCAGGGCAATCACGTCACGCAGCGACTTGGAGTATTCGCCCATCAGTGCGCGCAGTTTGCCTTCGAATTCCAGCTCTTTCTTCAGCTTGTCATCTTGCGACAGGTTGGCGAGGCGAGCTTGAAGTTCCTTGATAGCTTCTTCGGTGGCGCGGTATTCGTTGATCAGGGACATGGAGTGTTCCTTGGTGAATGTACAGAGAGACAGTGGGCCAATAATAGACAGGCGATACCCGCAAGTAAACAATTAATAAGGGTGTCAAATGTCGAATCATTGTGACGCAACAATAAGAATGCGTCGGTAAAGAAAAATTTACATATTGCGTTATGCGTATCTTCTCACCTCATGCGCCAGCCCGCGGAGGGGCCTGGTCGGCATTGAGCCGCCACACAGGCCAATGGTTACTGCCTTTTTCACGGCAGATGGCTAGAATGTGCGCCTTTGCGAAGTTTTCCGGAGTCTGATCCATGCGCACCTATCGTCTGACGATTGCCTGCCCCGACCGTGTCGGCATCGTGGCAAAAGTCAGTAACTTCCTGGCCTTGTACAACGGCTGGATCAACGAAGCCAGCCACCATTCCGACGAGCAGAGCGGGTGGTTCTTCATGCGCCATGAAATCCGCGCCGAATCGCTGCCATTCGGTATCGAGGCCTTCCGCGAGGCCTTTGCGCCGATCGCCGAAGAGTTCTCGATGAGCTGGAATATCACCGATTCGGCGCAGAAGAAGCGCGTGGTGCTGATGGCCAGTCGCGAGTCGCACTGCCTGGCCGACCTGCTGCACCGCTGGCACACCGATGAGCTGGACTGCGATATCCCGTGCGTGATCTCCAACCACAACGACCTGCGCAGCATGGTCGAGTGGCACGGTATTCCGTTTTTCCACGTGCCGGTCGATCCCAAGGACAAGGCCGCGGCCTTCGCCGAAGTTTCGCGCCTGGTTGCCGAGCATGGTGCTGATGTGGTGGTGCTGGCGCGCTACATGCAGATCCTGCCGCCACAGTTGTGCCAGGACTACGCGGGGCGTGTGATCAACATCCACCACAGCTTCCTGCCATCGTTCGTCGGCGCCAAGCCCTACCACCAGGCTGCACTGCGCGGTGTGAAGCTGATCGGTGCCACTTGCCACTATGTCACCGAAGAGCTGGACGCAGGTCCCATCATCGAGCAGGACGTGGTGCGTGTGAACCATGCCGACAGCATCGAGGATATGGTTCGCTTCGGTCGTGATGTGGAGAAAATGGTGCTGGCGCGCGGTTTGCGCTACCACCTGGAAGACCGCGTGCTGGTTCACGGCAACAAGACCGTGGTCTTCGACTGACCGGAGCCCGCCCAGATGGCCGATCCGCGTGACAAGGCTGGCGCCCAGCCTCCGCCGACACTCGGTGAAGGCTGCCTGGCGCGCTACGATCCCGAGGCGTTGAGCGACGAAGACGGTACCGAGTTCGAAGGTGCCGCCGAGCTCTGGGAGCAACTCAACCCGCCTGACGCCGCCAGCGCTCCAGCAACGGGCGCGCCAGCAGGCAGACGAACACCGGCCCCCCGGCGAGCAGATAGAAGTAATAAGTGACTGCGCGCCAGATCAGGATCGCCGCCGCCGCTGTCGAGCTGCCCACCAGTGGCGACAGCAGGGTCGCCGAGGTCAGCTCGGCGGCCCCTGCACCGCCCGGCAGCAGGCTGAATTGGCCGGCACTGAGCGAGAGCATCTGCACCAGGAAGCTCGGTATCCACGACAGCTCCACCCCCAGCCCCCTCAATACCAGATACAGCACGCTGTAGCGCAAGCTCCAGTGCGCGCAGGTGAGGGCGAATACCAGCGCCAGCGTGCGCTTGGGCAGGCGCCAGGTTTCGGCCAGTGCCCGGATGAAGCGCAGCAGCCTGCGTGCCCAGCGCCGACGACGGCTTTTCGACAAACCCAGGCGTTGCAGCAGACGGCCGTTCCAGCGCATCACGCCACGACGGCAGCGCAGCAGCACGACGATTGCCGCCAGCACGCCACACAGCAAGGCAGCACTGCCCAGCAACATGCTTTCCTGGCTGCGGCCCAAGCTGTGGAACAGGGCGTAGCCGGCGATGGCCAGCATGGCGCAGAAGAAGAACAGCAGGTCGTTCAACTGATCCATGGCGAACACTGCGCCACTGCGGGCGGGGCCAATGCGTTCGCGGGCCAGCAGTGTCATCAGGGTCAAAGGGCCTCCGCTACCGCCGGGCGTAGTGCAGATGGCGAATTCGGTCGCCATCACCACACCCAGGCTGCGTACTCTGCCCAGTTGCGCGCCCTGCTGGCCGAGCAGCAAGCGCAGGCGCACGGCGTTGATGATCCAGCACAGCAGGATCATGCCTAGCAGCGTTGCCATCAGCCCCGGGTCGAACGTCTGCAGGCGCGGCAAGAGTTGGCTGCCGCCGAGCAAACCCGGCACCAGCACGGCGAGCACCAATGCCAGCCCCAGCCAGGCGAGGCGGTTCATGGGCAGATCCTGCGCTCCAGCCAGGCGGATTTGGTCAGAGGCTCACGCCCTTGCTTGATCAATTCACGCAGGGTACGCAACCAATAGTTGCGTGCGCTGGCGTGGCGCATATCCACCGGATGCAGGCCCAGGCGCAGGGTTTCGGCCTGGCGCCAGCGTCGAGCCTGCCAATCACAGAGCACCCGTGACATACCGCGGCGCCATGCACTGCGGGCGCTCCAGACCAGCCCAGGAGCTTCGATCGCGGTGAAGTCCGGCAGCCGATAAAGGTGCTGCGGTGTGCTGGTGTAGCGCAGCGGCAGGCGGCGCAGGGCCTGGCGGGTGCCTTCGCTCATCAGCCAGGCGGGCGCGACGAAGCCTGCGACCGGCCAGCCCTGGCTGGCGAACAGGGCCAGGCCCGCCTCCAGACGTTGCAGGGCTTCGCGCTGCTCCAGCGCATAGAACTCGCCCTCATGGGTGTAGATCCGGCGCATGAAGTACTCGGCAGGCCCGCGTGGGGCAGGGCCATCGTCGGCGTGGTAGAAGCCGTGCAGCGCCAATTCGTCGCCGCGCGCCAGGCGCCGATCGAGCAGGCGGCAGAAGTCGGGGGAACGGGCCAATGCGTTGCGGTGGTGGAAGTCCGGGACCACCAGCCAGGTCATGGGCACGTCGCCCATTGCATCGACGGCTTCGACGAAGGGACGGTAGTCGGGCCAGGTTTCGGGCGCCACATCGTGCAGCACCAGCATCAGGCTACGCGAATCGGCGGGCGCTTCACGCATGGGCGCGTACCTGTGGCGACAGGCCAAGCACGGCCTGGTAGTGCAGCAGCAGGCCATCGACCACGCTGTCCCACGAGTAATGCTGCTCCACATGGCGACGGGCCTGGGCGCCGAGGGGGCGCACGCCGGCTTCGAAGATTTCGCGCACTGCCCCGGCCATTGCCTGGCTGTCGTTGGCCTGGCACAGGCGCCCGCACTGGTCGTTGACGATCTCGCCGAAAGCCCCGGCGCGCACGGCGACCACCGGTGTGGCGCTGGCCATGGCCTCGAGTATCACCAGGCCAAAGGTTTCCTGGTCGCCGGCGTGCAGCAACAGGTCGGCACTGGCGAGCAGGCGGGCCACTTCATCGGCGGGGCAGAAGTGGTCGATCACGCTGACGTTGTCCGGCACGTTGGCCGGCATGTTCGAGCCGACCAGCAACAGGTGGTAATGGCGACCCAAGTGGCCCATGCACTCGAGCAGCACTGGCAGGTTCTTCTCCCGCGAGCCGCGACCGGCGAAGACGAGCAGACGAGTGGTGTCGGGAAGGCCGAGCTGGGCCCGCAGGTGCGGATCGCGCCTGTCGGGGTGGAAGGTATTCAGGTCGACCCCCAGGGGCTGTACATGCACATCCCGCACGCCAAGACGGCGCAGTTTGTCGGCCATCACCTGGCTCGGCGCCAGCACCCGGTCGAAATTGCCGTAGAGCTTGCTGACATAGGCTTCGACATTGGGGGTGAACCAGTTGCCCATGCGGTTGCTGACCAGCAATGGCAGGTCGGAGTGATAGAAGCCGATCACCGGCACGTCCAGCTTGCGTCGCGCCTCAAGGGCGGCCCAGGCGGTGAGGTAGGGATCGCCGACCTCGATCAGGTCAGGCTTGAGGCGGCGCAGCACGTTGCACCAGGGCGTCAGGCGTACCGGAAAACGGTAGCCCTTGCCGAACGGCAAGGGCGGGGCTGGCACCTGGTAGATGCCATTGGCATCACGGGCGCTGGGGCCGGGGATCAGCAGACTGTGGCGTACGCCGGGCATGGCGTCGAGGCGATGGTGTTTGGCATCAAGATAGGTCCGTACACCACCGCTGGCCGGGGCGTAGAACATGGTGATGTCAGCGATGTGCACGATCAGCATCCCTCCGGGATCGTCTTCGGGTCTGTCATCCGGCGGTAACAGACCGACGGTGACGCGCCTAAAGGTTGACCTTTATGAAGGATAGTTTGTTCGATCGGGATTGGGCGGCGGGGCATCCCGACTTGCCCGCTGCGGGAGCGGGCGAGTCGGGACGCCCCGCCGCTTGTGTCTTGATAGGGGATTAGAATCTGGAGTGAGAGCGGTGAATGGCAAGCTGAATGCCGCGTGTGCCTTGAGCACGAGTGGGAGCACAAGCTGCCATTCACCGTTCCACTTTGGCGAGAGCCCGAACAGTTGGATGCGGCCTTGATCTCGAATCACAAGCGTGGGCCAAGCCAAAGTCCTCTCACTCTGTTGAGTCTAGGAGATTTTGGTGATGGTTTCCTTTGTGGGTATCGATGTTTCTAGTCGCACGCTGGACATAGCGGTGCGTCCCCAGAGCCTCAAGATCAATGTCACCAACGATCAGGCAGGGTTCGAGGTATTGGAGAAGAGCCTTCGAGGCCTCAAGGTCAAGCGTGTCCTGCTGGAGGCGACAGGCGGATACGAGCGTGAGGTGCTGAGCTTTCTGCAGAGCGCTGGCTACAAGGTCATTCGCGTAAACCCTAGGCGAGCCAGGTCGTTTGCCGAGTCCATGAATATCAAAGCCAAGACCGACGCCATCGATGCAGCGGTATTGGCGCATTTCGCCGAAGTTATCCCCGATAAACCTACTCTGCAGGTCAGTCCGCAGAGGGCGTTGCTGCGCGAGCTGCTGCAGCAGCGTGATCGTCTGGTCCAGCAGCGAGACGACGACCGGCGGCGCCTGAAACAGGCTCAGTCTGAGGTGGTCGCTCGCTTCCTGAAGTCCAACCTCCAGCACTTCAGGTCTCAGATCAGACAGATTGAGCATGAGCTCAAGCTGCATGCCGAAGGGCTGGGTGATGAACGAATTGCTCAACTAGTCCAGGTCAAAGGTATCGGGCTGGTGACGGCTGGGAAGCTTGTGACGCTGCTGCCGGAGTTGGGCCATGTGGAGGCCCGAGAAATAGCCTCGCTGGTTGGGGTGGCACCTTTCAATCACGACAGTGGAACATCCGTAGGCAAGCGCTCGATCTCGGGAGGCCGTTTCGGGATAAGGTGCGCGTTGTACATGTCGTGTTTGGTGGCCGTAAGGCAAAACCCCTCGCTCAAGGCGAAGTACCAAGCACTGCGTGAAAGGGGCAAGGCAGCCAAGGTCGCGATTGTGGCCTGCATGAGAGTTTTCATCGTACGACTCAATGCGATGCTAAGAACAGGCACCCCCTGGCAGGATGTGGAATTGCCTCAGTGCAAGAGCGCAACACCGGCGTAAATCCGAACGCCGTACGTGTGGGAGCGGGTTTACCCGCGAAAAAGACACCGCGCTGCCTGGCACGGGCTACGCCCGTGTTCGCGGGACAAGCCCGCTCCCACAGGGGATTGGGCTGGTCTTTAGATTTTGAGCAAGACAGTTGCTCCCACAGGTGCTGCGCAGCCCTGAGGCGTCAGATGCGGAAACTGCCCACCAGTTGCTTGAGGCGCGCGGCCTGCTGTTCCAGATCGGAGCAAGCGCGCAGGGTGGCCTGCAGGTTTTCCACGCCCTCCTGGTTGAGCGTGTTGATCTCGTTGATGTCCATGTTGATCGACTCCACCACCGAGGTCTGTTCCTCGGTGGCGGTGGCCACCGACTGGTTCATGCCGTCGATCTCGCCAATGCGCTGGGTCACACTGCCCAAGCGCTCGCCGGCCTGGTTGGCGATTTGCACGCCGTCCTGGCTGTGGCGTTGACTCTGGTCCATGGTCTCGACCGAGGTGCGGGCGCCGACCTGCAACTCCTCGATCATCCCCTGGACCTGCTGCGCCGATTCCTGGGTACGGTGGGCGAGGTTGCGCACCTCGTCGGCCACCACCGCGAAGCCGCGGCCGGCCTCACCGGCACGGGCGGCCTCGATGGCCGCGTTCAGCGCCAGCAGGTTGGTCTGTTGGGAGATGCTGGTGATGACCTCGAGGATCTGGCCGATGTTGACGGTCTTGTCGTTGAGGGCCTCGATATGCGCGCTGGAACTGACGATCAGCGCCGACAGGCGGTTCATCGCCTGGATATTGTGCTCGACCACCTGCTGCCCTTCTTCGGCGAGCAATCGGGCAGAGCTGGCATGCTGCGAGGCTTGTGCGGCATTGCCGGCGATTTCCTGGGCCGCGGCGCCCAGCTCGTTGATGGCGGCGGCGACGCTGTTGGTGCGGTTGGCCTGCTCGTCCGAGTTGAGCATCGAGGAGTTGGAGGCGCTGACCACCCGCAGCGCCACTTCGTTGACCTGCTCGGTGGCCGAGGAGACTTCGCGAATCGAGCTGTGCACCCGTTCGACGAAGCGGTTGAATGCGCTGCCGAGCACACCGAACTCGTCATGGTTATGGATGTTCAGGCGCTTGGTCAGGTCGCCTTCACCTTCGGCGATGTCCTCCATGGCACGGGTCATGGTGTGCAGCGGTTGCATCAGCACGCGGATCAGCAGGCCGAGCAGGGCGATGATGATGACCACCGCTACCAGCGTGGCAATCACCGCCGAGTTACGGAAGGTGCTGAGCATGCTGAAGGCTTTGTCCTTGTCCACCGACAGGCCGATGTACCAGTTGGCCGAAGGCAGGCCCTGGATGGGGGTGAAGGTGAGCAGTCGCGCCTGGCCGTCGACCTGCACCTCGGTCAACTCGCGGGACAGTTTCGGGGTGTTCTGTGGGAAGGCCTCCGACAGCGATTTCATCACCAGGGCATTGTCCGGGTGCACCAGGATCTTGCCCTGGTCGTTGACCAGGAACGCGTAGCCCATGCCGCCGAAGTTCAACGAGTTGATGATCTGTACCAGGCCGTCCAGCGCCAGGTCGCCCCCGACCACGCCGACATCGCTGGAAACCTTGTCGAGGATGCCCATGACCATCTTGTTGGTGGTCATGTCGATGTAGGGTTCGGTGAGGAGAGGGCCGCTGGCGGCCATGCCGTCCTTGTACCAGGGGCGTACGCGCGGGTCGTAGCCGTCGGGCATCTTGCTGTCGGGGCGCACGCTGAAGCTGCCGTCGACCTTGCCCAGGTAGACCGTGAGGAAACTGGAGATCAGCGCCTGTTGCCCCATCAGGGTTTCGGCATCGGCCGGATGCTGGGCGATATTCTGCGCAAGGTTTTCCACCAGCCGGATCCGCCCTTCGAACAGGTGGCGGATCGTGGTGGACGTGGACTGGCCCATTTCTGCCAGGTAACTCTCCAGATTGGCGCGAATGGCATTACGCTGGAGATAGTCGTTGTACAACGTGAACAGCGCAAAGGCCAGTATCACGATCAGAGAGGCCGCCAAGAGAATCTTGTGGCTGAAACGAAGGCTTTTGTTCATGACGTCGTCGGGTCCGCTAAGGTTTTATCGGGTCGCTCGCACGAAGCACAGCAGAAAACAGTGCAACAATCCGGTGAGCCTTGGTGGGTTGTGTCCTGTATTTCGGGTCAATATCGCCTCTGCATATCGGCCGCTTTTAGGCAAAGCTTGAGAAGAGGATGAAATAAGATGTCGGATTCTTCGCAAATCGTTGTAGGTGCCGGTCTAGACGGCTTGCCAGTCGGCCAGGCCATGCGCTTGGCCAACCGCCATGGACTGGTCGCCGGAGCGACCGGCACCGGCAAGACCGTGACCCTGCAGCGTCTGGCCGAGGTGTTCAGCGACGCGGGTGTGGCGGTGTTCGCGGCAGACGTGAAAGGAGACCTGTGTGGCCTGGGGGCGGCGGGTTCGCCCCAGGGCAAGGTGGCCGAACGCATTGCCGGGATGCCTTGGCTCGCCCACCAGCCCAAGGCCTACCCGGTGAGCCTGTGGGACATCGCCGGGCAGAGTGGTCATCCGTTGCGCACTACCCTCAGCGAAATGGGCCCGTTGCTGCTGGGCAACCTGCTTGAACTGACCGACAGCCAGCAGGCGGCGCTCTATGCGGCGTTCAAGGTTGCCGACCGCGAGGGGCTGTTGCTGCTCGACCTGAAAGACCTCAAGGCGCTGCTTGGCCATCTGAAGGACAACCCACAGCTGCTGGGCGAGGACAGCGCGCTGATGACCACCGCTTCGACCCAAGCCTTGCAGCGGCGCCTGGCCACGCTGGAACAGCAGGGGGCCGAGGCGTTGTTCGGTGAGCCGGCGCTGCAACTGGAGGATCTGCTGCGGGTCGATAGCGATGGCCGCGGGCGCATCCACCTGCTTGACGCCAGCCGCCTGGTGCACGAGGCGCCAAAGGTCTATGCGACCTTCCTCCTGTGGCTGCTGGCCGAGCTGTTCGAGCAACTGCCGGAGCGCGGCGACGCCGACAAGCCGGTGCTTGCGCTGTTCTTCGACGAAGCGCACCTGCTGTTCAACGGGACCCCCAAGGCCCTGCAGGATCGTCTGGAGCAGGTGGTGAGGCTTATCCGTTCGAAGGGTGTGGGGGTGTACTTCGTTACCCAGTCCCCGGGCGACCTGCCCGATGCCGTACTGGCGCAGCTGGGCTTGCGCATCCAGCACGGGCTGCGGGCCTTCACTGCCAAGGAGCAGAAGTCGCTCAGGGCCGTGGCCGACGGTTTTCGTCCCAATCCTGCCTTCGATACCCTGACGGTGCTCACCGAGCTGGGGATCGGCGAGGCGCTGGTGGGTACTTTGCAGGACAAGGGGACACCTGAGGTCGTCCAGCGCGTGCTGGTGGCGCCGCCGCAATCGCGGATCGGCCCGCTCACCCCGGCGGAGCGCAGTGCACTGATCGCGCAGTCGCCCCTGGCAGGGCGTTATGACAAGCCGATCGACCGTGAGTCGGCCTATGAACTGCTGACCCAGCGCAAGGGCGAGCCGGTGGAACCGGCGCCTCAGCCCAAGGCTGACGCAGACAGCCTGGCGGACAAGGCGGGTGAATTCTTGCAGAGTGCGGCAGGGCAGGCGATCAAGTCGGCGGTGCGCCAGGCCGCCAACCAGTTGGGCAGGCAGCTGGTGCGAGGCTTGATGGGATCTTTGCTGGGAGGCAAGAAGCGCTGAGTTTCCCCAGGGCATGAAAAAGGCGCCGTCGCGGGCGCCTTTTTCAATGCTGCAGGTGTCAGCCGATCGCTTTGGAGGCGAGCCAGAACAGGCCAGCCGCCAGGCCCATCGAGGCTGGCAGGGTCAGTACCCAGGCCAGCAGGATGGTCTTCACCGTGCCGCCTTGCAGGCCGCTCTTGTTGGCGACCATGGTCCCGGCAACACCCGACGACAGTACGTGGGTGGTCGAGACCGGCAGGCTGAACACGTTGGCCATACCGATGGCGCAAGCTGCGGTGATCTGTGCCGACATGCCCTGGGCGTAGGTCATGCCCTGCTTGCCGATCTTCTCGCCAACGGTCAGTACCACACGCTTCCAGCCGACCATGGTGCCCAGGCCCAAGGCCAGGGCGACGGCGACGATCACCCAGAACGGGGCGTATTCGGTGGTTGCGGTGAGGTCCTTGCGCAGTTTTTCCAGGTCGGCCTTCTCGCGGCTATCCAGTCCTGGCAGTTTTCCGACCTTTTTCGCGGTGTCGTCCAGGCACAGCAGGTAGCGACGGACTTCCACACGCTGTTCGGCGTTCAGGTCACGGTAGTCGGTCACGCCCTGGAGCGAGGTCTGCAGCGCGGCAATGGTTGGCTCGGTCTGTTGCGGGTTGCAACTGAACTGCTCCGGCAGGTCGTTCGACTTGGCCTTGCCCAACGCCAGGAACTCGCCAAGCGTGGCGGCATTGCGCTGGTAGAACTGGCTCATGTGCAGGGTGGCGTCGCGGGTGCGCTCGATCTGGTAGGTGGTGCTGTTCAGGTCGAGAACGAACTTGGCCGGGACGATACCGATCAGCACCAGCATGATCAGGCCAATGCCTTTCTGGCCGTCGTTGGAGCCGTGCACGAAGCTCACGCCCATGGCCGAGATCACCAGCACCAGGCGGTTCCAGAAGGGTGGGTGCTTCTTGTCGTCGAGCTTGCGGCGCTGGTCCGGGGTCTTGTGCATCTTCGACAGCGGGCGCCACCATTTCAGGCCAATCAGCACCAGTGCGGCAACGGCGAAGCCGGCCATGGGCGAGACCACCAGCGACATGGCGATGTCGATCGCTTTCTGCCAGTTCACGCCGTCACCCAGCGGGATGTCGCTGAGCAGTGCGTTGGCCAGGCCAACCCCGAGAATCGAGCCGATCAGGGTGTGCGAGCTGGACGCCGGGATACCGAAATACCAGGTTCCCAGGTTCCAGGTGATGGCGGCGGCGAGCAGGGAGAAGACCATGGCCAGGCCATGCCCGGTGTTCACGTTGATCAGCAGCTCGACCGGCAGCAGGTGCACGATGGCATAGGCCACCCCGACACCGCCGAGCAGAACCCCGAGGAAGTTGAACACACCCGAGAAGAACACGGCCAGGTGCGGCGGCATGGCTTTGGTATAGATGACGGTGGCTACCGCGTTGGCGGTGTCATGAAAGCCATTGATGAACTCGAATGCGAGCACGAAGGTGAGGGCGAGCACCAGGCTCACGGCTACCCAGGCATCCAGTCCGCTGAATAAATCGATCATGAAGGTTTTCTGGCGGTCGTAGGGGGGCCGGATTATGCCAGAAAACCATGGCAATCGATGCACCCGTGACAGACAGATGGCAGCTTTTCTAAAGCCGCCATGCCGGTTCGACGGTAGGGAGCAAAGCGAAATCGACGAATAAAAAACCGTTAATTTCGTTGAAATGCAGCGAATACGCGATCAATTGAAGGGCTTCGCAGGATTCAAACGATTGTATGAAATTTGTGTAATTCCATTTCATCATCGTCGATTGCAGAAAAAGCGCACGGCGCCATGGCGTTCAGCGCCATGGCGCATTGCGATCACGCCCTGAGCTCAAGGCTCTTCGGGGCGCCGTTCCTTTTCCATCTTCTCCAGTTCCTCGGAGAAGGCTTGGTCAAGGAGGCTGGCACGTTTGCGCCAGGGTTTGCGTTCCGGTTCCGGTTGGGCAGCATAAGTGGTGACTTCACCACCATAAACATCCTTGTAACGTTCTGCCTGGCGCTCGAGTTCGGCGCGCAGTTCATCTTTCGTCACAGTATCGACCTGATAAATTGAAGAGGTTCTCGGTACGGGGCTGTAACACGCGATGCGCGTGGATCCATTTCCCAGCGTGCATACAGACCCGAGCGCCGAATTATAACCGTCGAATCACCAATGGCCACGGCCTTTACTCGAGCCTGATTGTGCAGTGGGAAGTTGACCCGTTGTACTTGGGAAGTTGGAGGCGACGTACCGAGTAAAGTTCGGATAAACAGTGCAGAAATGAAAACGGCCTCGCTGGTAAGCGAGGCCGCTGCCTTTAGTCTTCTACGGTGGGTACCTGACCAGTCTCTCCAAAGAAGCCACAAGGGCATGAGAAAGGTATAAGCAAACGTGTCGGCGGTCAATTGCGATTATCGGCCGCTTGTTCGATAATCGCACGAAGCGCCGTTTTTTTTGAGGTCTGCCGATGAACGATGAAACCAACGCTTCCACGCCCAGCGATCCGCAGCGTGCCGTCTCGCCTTCCCTGGCACCGCCGATCGTCGCATCGCCGGCCAAGCGCATTCAGGCGTTCACCGGCGACCCCGACTTCATGACCTCTCTGGCCCGGGGGCTGGCGGTGATCCAGGCCTTCCAGGAGCGCAAGCGCCACCTGACCATTGCCCAGATCAGCCACCGCACGGAAATCCCCCGCGCCGCAGTGCGTCGTTGTCTGCACACCTTGATCAAACTCGGTTACGCCACTTCCGACGGACGTACCTATTCGTTGCTGCCCAAGGTGCTGACGTTGGGGCATGCCTACCTCTCCTCGACGCCGCTGGCCGTCTCGGCCCAGCCCTACCTGGACCGTATCAGCGAGCAACTGCACGAAGCGGCGAACATGGCGACCCTCGAAGGCGACGACATTCTCTACATCGCCCGCTCGGCGACGGTGGAGCGTCTGATTTCGGTCGACCTGTCGGTGGGTGGCCGCCTACCGGCCTATTGCACCTCCATGGGCCGAATCCTCCTGGCGGCACTGGACGACACCAGCCTGCGCGAGTACTTCGAGCGCGCCGATCTCAAGGCTCGAACCAGCCGCACCTTGCATGATCCCGAGTCGCTGTTCGCCTGTATCCAACAGGTGCGCGCCCAGGGCTGGTGTGTGGTCGACCAGGAGCTGGAGCAGGGGTTGCGCTCGATCGCCGTGCCGATCTATGACGCTTCAGGGCAAGTGCTGGCAGCACTGAATGTCAGCACCCACGTCGGACGGGTGACGCGCAACGAACTGGAACAGCGCTTCTTGCCCATACTGTTGTCGGCCAGCCGAGATCTTTGCCATCAGTTGTTCGGTTGAGCGTCTGGGATGGCGCGCCGCCGCAATAGGTGGACAAGCGGTAGAACTATTCTTGTGCGATAAACGCACAATGTCGTTCCTCGTGAATTGCGCCCGCCGCAGGTGCTGATTAATGTTTCTCGCAACGTTCGGCGCTGCCGACCGGACAATAACAACACGAGACAAGCCCATGACCACTGTCCCCTCGCTGCCTTGCGCAGTTGCATCGTTACCCAGCTGATTTCAACGCCCGTACCGGTTTCTTTAGCCCTGCGCCTTATTGGTCGCAGCGGTGTACCTGCGCCCATCTTCTGGATAACAACAATGAACAAACCGCAAACTGCTGTCGGCAACTGCCTCGATGTACAGTCGTTCATCAACGACCAGCCGCTGTCCCGCTATCAATGGCGGGTGGTGATCCTGTGCTTCCTGATTGTCTTCCTCGATGGCCTGGACACCGCAGCGATGGGGTTCATCGCTCCGGCGCTGTCCCAGGAGTGGGGGATCGACCGTGCCAGCCTGGGCCCGGTAATGAGCGCCGCACTGATTGGCATGGTCTTCGGCGCCCTGGGTTCCGGGCCGCTGGCAGACCGCTTCGGTCGCAAGGGCGTGCTGGTAGGCGCGGTACTGGTGTTCGGCGGTTTCAGCCTGGCCTCGGCGTACGCCAGCAATGTCGATCAACTACTGGTGCTGCGTTTCCTGACAGGCCTCGGCCTGGGCGCTGGCATGCCCAATGCCACGACCCTGCTGTCCGAATACACCCCGGAGCGCTTGAAGTCGCTGCTGGTGACCAGCATGTTCTGCGGCTTCAACCTGGGCATGGCCGGTGGTGGCTTCATCTCTGCCAAGCTTATCCCAGCCTACGGCTGGCACAGCCTGCTGGTGCTGGGCGGTGTGCTGCCGTTGCTGCTGGCGGTGGTGCTGCTGGTGTGGTTGCCGGAGTCGGCGCGTTTTCTGGTGGTGCGCAATCGCGGCACCGACAAGGTGCGCAAGACGCTTGCCCCGATCGCTCCGGCCGTGGTTGCCCAGGCCGCGAGCTTCAGCGTGCCGGAGCAGAAGGCCGTGGCTGCGCGCAACGTCTTCGCGGTCATTTTCTCTGGCACATATGGCCTGGGCACGGTGCTGCTATGGCTGACCTACTTCATGGGCCTGGTGATCGTCTACCTGCTGACCAGTTGGCTGCCGACGCTGATGCGCGACAGTGGCGCCAGCCTTGAAACAGCAGCCTTCATCGGTGCGCTGTTCCAGTTCGGCGGCGTACTCAGCGCCGTGGCGGTGGGCTGGGCGATGGACCGCTTCAATCCGCACAAGGTCATCGGCATTTTCTACCTGCTGGCCGGGGTGTTTGCCTACGCGGTGGGTCAAAGCCTGGGCAACATCACGTTGCTGGCCATTCTGGTGCTGGTCGCGGGGATGTGCGTGAACGGAGCACAGTCGGCGATGCCGTCGCTGGCAGCGCGATTCTATCCGACCCAGGGGCGTGCCACGGGGGTGTCGTGGATGCTGGGCATTGGCCGTTTCGGCGCGATTCTCGGAGCCTGGAGCGGGGCGACGCTGCTGGGGCTGGGCTGGACCTTCGAGCAGGTGCTGACCGCGCTTCTGGTGCCGGCGGCGCTGGCGACCGTCGGGGTTATCGTCAAAGGCTTGGTGAGTCACGCTGACGCCACCTGATCAGGCATTGGGGGAGTGGCCTTTTCGCGGGCAAGCCCGCTCCCACAGGGATTGGGACTGCCCCCAGGAAGTTGGACACAAATCCAACCCTTGGGGCAGTCTAGGGATTGGGCTGGCCTTTAGATTTTGAGCAAGACAGTTACTCCCTTGTGGGAGCGGGCTTGCCCGCGAAAAGGTCGCCACTCGTCATCACCGGTAACGCATTCAAACCGTTCGATAACCGCACAAAAGGTCGATTATCGGATTGTTTCCCCACCCCCGGTCTCCTTAATCTGAGCCCATCGCAGCGACGCTGCACTCAAACCCGACTCAGCCTGACCAGGAGTCTCCAATGGCAGCAATCCTCTCGCTTCATGATGCCGTGAAGCAGTTCGTCCACGACGGCGACAGCGTTGCCCTCGAAGGTTTCACCCACCTGATTCCAACCGCCGCCGGTCACGAAATCATCCGCCAGGGCAAACGCGACCTCACGCTGGTGCGCATGACCCCGGACCTGATCTACGACCAACTGATCGGTGCCGGTTGTGCGCGCAAACTGATCTTCTCGTGGGGCGGCAACCCGGGGGTCGGCTCGCTGCATCGCCTGCGCGACGCCGTGGAGAAACAATGGCCGCACGCGATCGAGATCGAAGAGCACAGCCATGCCGACCTGGCCAACGCCTACGTTGCCGGCGCCTCCGGCCTGCCGTTCGCGGTATTGCGTGCCTACGCCGGCTCCGACCTGCCCAAGGTCAACCCGCTGATCAAGTCGGTCACTTGCCCTTTCACGGGCGAAGTGCTGGCTGCCGTGCCTTCGGTTCGCCCGGATGTCACCGTGATCCACGCGCAGAAAGCCGACCGCAAGGGCAACGTGCTGCTGTGGGGCATCCTCGGGGTGCAGAAGGAAGCGGCCTTGGCCGCCAAGCGCTGCATCGTCACAGTCGAGGAAATCGTCGACGACCTGCAAGCGCCGATGAACGCCTGCGTACTGCCGACCTGGGCGCTCAGTGCAGTGTGCCTGGTACCGGGCGGCGCGCATCCGTCCTACGCCCATGGCTACTACGAGCGTGACAACCGCTTCTACCAGGCCTGGGACCCGATCGCGCGCAACCGCGAATCCTTCACGGCCTGGATCGACACCTACATCCGCGGTACCACCGACTTCACCGAATTCAAGCGCAAGCTGGAGGCTGAACAATGAGCTACTCCACCTCCGAAATGATGACCGTGGCCGCGGCCCGTCGCCTGCGTAACGGCGCCGTTTGCTTCGTGGGGATCGGCCTGCCGTCCAAGGCCGCCAACCTGGCGCGCCTGACCTCGTCGCCCGACGTGGTGCTGATCTATGAGTCTGGCCCGATCGGTGCCAAACCGAGTGTGTTGCCGCTGTCGATCGGCGATGGCGAGTTGGCTGAGACCGCTGACACCGTGGTGCCGACCGGCGAGATCTTCCGCTATTGGCTGCAGGGCGGTCGTATCGATGTGGGCTTCCTCGGCGCCGCCCAGGTCGACCGCTTCGGCAACATCAACACCACCGTGGTCGGTGATTACCACGCGCCCAAGACTCGCCTGCCGGGCGCGGGCGGTGCGCCAGAGATCGCAGGCTCCGCCAAGCAGGTGCTGATCATTCTGAAGCAGTCGCCGCGCGCTTTCGTCGACAAGCTCGACTTCATCACCTCGGTCGGGCACGGCGAGGGCGGCGATTCGCGCAAGCGCCTGGGCCTGCCCGGCGAGGGGCCGGTGGGCATCATCACCGACCTGTGCATCATGGAGCCGGAAGTCGGCACCCACGAATTCGTCGTTACCTCGATCCATCCGGGCGTGACCCGCGAACAGATCGTCGCCGCCACCGGCTGGGCGATTCGCTTTGCCGATGACGTGCAGGCCACCGCCGAGCCGAGCGAGACAGAATTGACCGCCCTGCGTGATCTTGAAGCCCGTACTGCAGCAGCCCATGGCCAGAGCGCAGGAGAAGCCTGATGCGTGACGTATTCATCTGCGACGCGATCCGTACCCCGATTGGCCGTTTCGGTGGCGCCTTGGCTGGTGTGCGCGCCGACGACCTGGCGGCGGTGCCGCTCAAGGCGCTGGTCGAGCGCAACCCGCAGGTTCGCTGGGATCAGCTCGACGAAGTGTTTCTCGGCTGCGCCAACCAGGCCGGCGAGGATAACCGCAACGTCGCGCGCATGGCGCTGCTGCTGGCTGGCCTGCCCGAGAGCATTCCCGGCGTGACCCTCAACCGCCTCTGCGCCTCGGGCATGGATGCGGTCGGCACGGCGTTTCGCGCCATCGCCAGTGGCGAGATGGAGCTGGCCATCGCTGGTGGCGTCGAGTCGATGTCGCGCGCGCCGTTCGTGATGGGCAAGGCCGAGAGTGGCTACTCGCGCAACATGAAGCTCGAAGACACCACCATCGGCTGGCGCTTTATCAACCCGTTGATGAAGGCTCAGTACGGTGTCGATGCCATGCCTGAGACTGCCGACAACGTTGCCGACGATCACCGGGTCTCGCGTGCTGACCAGGATGCCTTCGCCCTGCGCAGCCAGCAGAAGGCCGCCGCCGCCCAGGCAGCAGGTTTCTTCGCCGAGGAGATCGTGCCGGTGCGTATCGTCCACAAAAAGGGCGAAACCCTGGTCGAGCAGGATGAACACCTGCGCCCGGACACCACCCTGGAAGCGCTGGCCAGGCTCAAGCCGGTCAATGGCGCGGACAAGACCGTCACTGCTGGCAATGCGTCGGGTGTGAACGATGGCGCCGCGGCGCTGATCCTGGCATCGGCCGATGCGGTGAAGAAACACGGCCTGACCCCACGTGCCCGTGTCCTGGGTATGGCCAGCGCCGGCGTGGCGCCGCGGGTGATGGGCATAGGCCCCGTGCCTGCTGTGCGCAAGCTCACCGAGCGCCTGGGTATCGCCGTGGCTGATTTCGATGTGATCGAACTCAACGAAGCCTTTGCCAGCCAGGGCCTGGCGGTGCTGCGCGAGCTGGGCGTGGCGGACGATGCGCCTCAGGTCAACCCCAATGGCGGAGCGATCGCCCTGGGGCATCCGCTGGGCATGAGCGGCGCGCGGCTGGTGCTGACGGCGCTGCACCACCTGGAGAAGAGCGGCGGGCGCAAGGGCCTGGCAACCATGTGTGTCGGCGTGGGGCAGGGGTTGGCGCTGGCCATCGAGCGGGTTTGACCTGTGCCGTCCTCTTCGTGTGCAAGCCGCTCACGCCATCCTGTGGGAGCGGGCTTGCCCGCGAAGAGGCCGGACCTGCAAGACATAAGGCTAATGGTCAGCCCCCAAGCGGAACGAGAGTGTTACCGGGTATGTCTAGAATTGATGGTAACCCTCGAGGAGTAAGCACGCCATGACCGCAGTCCATTACACGGGCGAAGAGCGCAAAAGCCGTATCTTCGCCATCGTCGGGGCATCTTCCGGCAACCTGGTGGAGTGGTTCGACTTCTATGTCTATGCCTTCTGCGCCATTTACTTCGCCCCGGCGTTCTTCCCCTCCGACGACCCCACCGTGCAGTTGCTCAACACAGCCGGTGTGTTCGCCGCAGGCTTTCTGATGCGCCCCATCGGTGGCTGGATTTTCGGCCGCCTGGCCGACCGTCACGGGCGCAAGAACTCGTTGATGATCTCGGTGTTGATGATGTGCGCAGGCTCGTTGCTGATCGCCTGCCTGCCGACCTATTCGAGCATCGGTACCTGGGCGCCGGCACTGCTGCTGTTTGCGCGGCTGGTCCAGGGCCTGTCGGTCGGCGGTGAGTACGGCACCACCGCGACCTACATGAGTGAGGTGGCCCTGCGCGGCCAGCGTGGATTCTTCGCCTCGTTCCAGTACGTCACCCTGATCGGCGGCCAGTTGCTGGCGGTGCTGGTGGTGGTGATCCTGCAGCAATTGCTCACTGAAGAAGAACTGCGCGCCTGGGGCTGGCGCATTCCGTTCGTGGTCGGCGCCGTCGCCGCGCTGATTTCGCTGATGCTGCGCCGATCGCTGAAAGAGACCAGCAGTGCCGAGACTCGCCAGGATAAAGATGCCGGCAGCGTCAGTGGCCTGTTCCGCAACCACGCCGCAGCCTTCATCACGGTGCTGGGCTATACCGCTGGCGGTTCGTTGATCTTCTACACCTTCACCACCTACATGCAGAAGTACCTGGTCAACACGGCCGGCATGAACGCCA
The DNA here is from genome assembly GCF_001636055.1 of Pseudomonas putida. Lineage (NCBI taxonomy): Bacteria > Pseudomonadati > Pseudomonadota > Gammaproteobacteria > Pseudomonadales > Pseudomonadaceae > Pseudomonas > Pseudomonas putida. Next base: position 5,013,422 of record NZ_CP011789.1, on the reverse strand, counting down.
AGAGCGCCAGCTTCGTGATGACTGGCGCGCTGTTCCTGTTCATGATCCTGCAGCCACTGTTCGGCATGTTGTCCGACCGTATCGGCCGACGTAACTCGATGCTGTTGTTCGGCGCGCTGGGCACTCTGTTCACCGTGCCGTTGCTGATGGCGCTCAAGACCGTGACCAGCCCGTTCATGGCCTTCGTGCTGGTGACCCTCGCGCTGTGCATCGTCAGTTTCTATACCTCCATCAGCGGCCTGGTGAAGGCCGAGATGTTCCCACCTCAGGTGCGTGCCTTGGGTGTGGGCCTGGCCTATGCCGTGGCCAACGCGGTCTTCGGCGGTTCGGCCGAATACGTCGCCCTGGGCTTGAAGACGCTGGGGATGGAGAACACTTTCTACTGGTACGTGACCGCCATGATGGCGGTGGCCTTCCTGTTCAGCCTGCGCCTGCCCAAGCAGGCGGCGTACCTGCACCATGATCACTAAGGACGTTGCATGAGCAACCAACTGTTCGATGCCTACTTCACCGCCCCGGCCATGCGCGAGGTGTTCAGCGACCATGGCCGCCTGCAGGGCATGCTCGACTTCGAGGCTGCCCTGGCGCGCGCCGAGGCTGACGCAGGGCTGGTGCCGCACACCGCGGTGGCAGCCATCGAGGCGGCATGCAAGGCCGAGCGCTATGACGTGCAAGCGCTGGCGCAGGCCATTGCGGTGGCTGGCAACTCGGCGATCCCGCTGGTCAAGGCACTGGGCAAGGTGGTTGCCAGTGGCGTGCCGGAGGCCGAGCGTTATGTGCACCTGGGGGCTACCAGCCAGGATGCGATGGACACTGGCCTGGTTCTGCAACTGCGTGATGCCCTGGGGTTGATCGAGGCAGATCTGGAAAAGCTCGCCGACACCCTCGCACGCCAGGCTTTGCTGCATGCCGACACGCCGCTGGTGGGGCGCACCTGGCTGCAGCACGCCACGCCTGTGACGCTGGGCATGAAGCTGGCCGGTATGCTCGGGGCGTTGACCCGTCACCGCCAGCGCTTGCAGGAGCTGCGTCCGCGCCTGTTGTGCCTGCAATTCGGGGGGGCCTCTGGCAGCCTTGCGGCACTGGGCAGCAAGGCATTGGCGGTGGCCGAGGCGCTGGCGGCACAACTTGGCCTCGCCTTGCCCGAGCAGCCCTGGCACACCCAGCGCGACCGCCTGGTGGAGTTCGCCTCGGTGCTGGGCCTGATTGCCGGCAGCCTGGGCAAATTCGGTCGCGATATCAGCCTGTTGATGCAGACCGAGGCTGGCGAGGTGTTCGAGCCTGCTGCGCCGGGCAAGGGCGGCTCTTCGACCATGCCGCACAAGCGCAACCCTGTGGGTGCAGCGGTGCTGATCGGCGCCGCGACCCGCGTGCCGGGGCTGCTGTCGACGCTGTTCGCCGCCATGCCCCAGGAGCACGAGCGTAGCCTGGGCCTGTGGCATGCCGAATGGGAGACCCTGCCAGACATCTGCTGCCTGGTCTCCGGCGCCCTGCGCCAGGCACAACTGATCGCCGAGGGCATGGAGGTGGACGCCGAGCGCATGCGCCGCAACCTTGAACTGACTCAAGGCCTGGTGCTGGCCGAAGCGGTGAGCATCGTGCTGGCCCAGCGTCTGGGGCGCGACAAGGCCCATCACCTGCTTGAGCAATGCTGCCAGCGCGCGGTGGCCGAACAGCGCCACCTGCGTGCCGTGCTCGGCGACGAGCCACAGGTCACCGAACAGCTGTCTGGCGAAGCGCTCGACCAGTTGCTCGACCCTGCCCATTACCTCGGCCAGGCCCGCGTCTGGGTGGCGCGTGCTGTGGCCGAACATCAACGTTTCACTGCTTGAAGGAGACCGCTGTGGCGCATTTGCAACTGGCCGATGGCGTATTGAACTACCAACTCGAAGGCCCCGAGCACGCCCCGGTGCTGGTGCTGTCCAACTCGCTGGGCACCAACCTGCACATGTGGGATACCCAGATGCCGCTGTGGACCAAGCACTTTCGAGTACTGCGCTACGACACGCGCGGTCATGGCGATTCGCTGGTCACCGAAGGGCCGTACAGCATCGAACAACTGGGGCGTGATGTGCTGGCGCTGCTGGATGCTCTGCAGATCGAGCGCGCGCATTTCTGTGGGTTGTCGATGGGCGGCCTGATCGGTCAGTGGCTCGGCATCAATGCAGGTGAGCGTTTGCAGCGTCTGGTGGTGTGCAACACGGCGGCGAAGATCGGATCGCCTGAAACCTGGAATCCGCGCATCGAAATGGTCTTGCGCGACGGCGCCGAGGCCATGCGTGGGTTGCGTGATGCGTCCATCGAGCGCTGGTTCACCCCGGCGTGGTCGAGCGAGCACGCGGATCAGGTCAAGCGCATCACCGACATGCTCGCAACCACTTCGCCACAGGGCTATGCCGCCAACTGCGGAGCGGTGCGCGATGCCGATTTCCGCGATCAGTTGGGAGCGATCAGCGCGCCGCTGCTGGTGATTTCCGGGGAGGCCGACGCGGTAACGCCGCCCTCGGGTGGCCTGTACATCCAAGAGCATGTGGCAGGCGCCGAGTACACCGGCTTCCTGGCTGCGCACCTGTCCAATGTCGAGGTCGGCGAGCCGTTCAGCCGTCGCGTGCTCGATTTCCTGTTGGCCCGCTGAGGAGTACGCCATGGATGAGAAACAACGTTACGACGCTGGCATGCAGGTGCGTCGTGCGGTGCTGGGCGATGCCCATGTGGACCGCAGCCTGGAGAAACTCAACGACTTCAATGGCGAGTTCCAGGAGATGATCACGCGCCACGCCTGGGGCGATATCTGGACCCGTCCGGGGTTGCCACGCCACACCCGCAGCCTGATTACCATCGCCATGTTGATTGGCATGAACCGCAACGAGGAACTCAAGTTGCACCTGCGCGCGGCGGGCAACAATGGCGTGACCCGCGAGGAGATCAAGGAAGTGATCATGCAGAGCGCGATCTATTGCGGGATCCCGGCGGCCAATGCGACCTTCCACCTGGCCGAGTCGGTGTGGGATGAGCTTGGGGTCGAGTCGCGGGCCTAGGCCATAGCTCCCCACTGAATTCTTCGCGGGCAAGCCCGCGAAGAATTCAGCACTGTTCCAGCGTCTACACCGCCGCCTTCTTCCCGCGCACCGCTACCGGCCCGGCGTTGGCTTCCACCTGCTGCCTCAGACCGGCACACAGCCCAAGCATGAACGCCAGTTCTGCAACCACGAACAGTGGCCCGATGATCAAGCCGCTGACATCGTCGACGAAGGCGGGTTTCCTGCCCTCGTAGGCATGCCCGACGAACTGGATGATCCAGCCCAGCACGAAGGCCCCGAGCCCGGCACTTAGCCACAGCCCGGTGCTTTGCAGCGCCAGCCATTCGCCTGCCCACAGGCACAGCCCCAGCAACACGCCCATCACCAGCCCGAAGCGCAGGTCCAGGCGCAGGTAGAACCACACCGACGCTGCCGCCACCAGCAGCGCTGGCGACAGCCAGATGCCGGCAACAGGCCAGCCGGGTCGTGACAGCAGGATGCTGACCGCCAGCACGATCAGCGGAATGCCGACGAAGTGCGTGGCGATGTTGCGCGGGTCGCGATGATAGGCCGCGTATTGACTCAGGTGTTCGACGAGGTTTTTCATTGTTGTTCCTCCATCAGGGGTAGCGACAGCTTGCCCCGTTCATCCGCCGTCGTCTGTCGCCTGGCCGACAGAGTCCGTTCAGAGGAGGTGTCATGGACAACCCCCAAGCCTGGCGTGCGCAGTTGAGCCACGGCCTGTGGTTTCGGCAGTTGCCCGCTCAGGTTCAGGATAGCCTGCTGGCATTGGCGCGTTCACGTGAGCTGGCGGCCGGACAGTGCCTGTTCCAGCGTGGTGATCCGCCCTGCGGTTTGTATGCGGTGCTGGAGGGTGCCATGCGCGTCGGCGCGGTCAGCCGTGAGGGCAAGGAAGCGCTGTTGACGTTGGTCGAGCCGCCTTACTGGTTCGGCGAGATCAGCTTGTTCGACGGCCAGCCACGCACCCACGATGCCTTTGCCGAAGGTGTCACGCAGCTGTTGTGGATCCCTCAGGCAGCGCTGCTCGACTGGTTGGCGCAACATCCGCAGCACTGGCGCGACCTGGCGTTGCTGATGAGTCACAAGCTGCGCTGGGTGTTCGTCGCGCTTGAGCAGCAGCACTTGCTGGCCGCGGGGCCGCGTGTGGCCCATCGGCTGTTGCAGATCGCCGAAGGCTATGGCGAGCGCGATGTTGCCCAATGGCGCCTGCAATTGTCGCAGGAGCAATTGGCGCTGATGCTGTCCCTGTCGCGCCAGACCATCAACCAGATCCTCAAGGCGCTGGAGCAGGCGGGGGTGGTGCAACTGGGCTATGGCGAAGTGCTGATCCTCGATGCGCCGAGACTGCGGGAGATGGCCGCGCATCCAGGCTGACCAAGGTATCGATCATCGCCCGTGCTGCCGGTGACAGGCGATAGCCGCTGCGGCTGATCACCCCGCAACGCACGCTCAGCACTTCCAGCCCCGGCGGCAGGTTGCGCCAGTGCAGGCGTACCAGGCGCCCCGCGGCCAGGTCCTCGGCCACGGCTTCCTCGCTGGCGCTGCCGAGGGTATCGCTGGCCAGCACCACGCTGCGCAGCACTGCCAGGTGTTCGGTCTGCAGGTGTGGGATGAAGTCGCTGCGTCCGCTGAGATTGGCCAGGCGCTTGCGTACACCGGGAGTGAGCAGGGCGCTGGCCAGGGGGTAGGCGAACAGATCGTTGGTCGACAGGCTGTCCTTGGCCAGCAGCGGATGGCCGGGGCGGCAGAAGAACAGGCCCGGGCGCGGGTTGAGGGGCTCGGTGTGGAAGTTGGGGTCGGCCTCGAAGGGGCGGATATCGTCGACGAAAAACTCGATCTGCTCGCGGCGCAGGGCCTGGCCCAGACGTTCGGCATTGTCCACCAGCAGCTCGGTGCGAATCCCCGGATGCTGGGTGATGAACTGCTGCAGGGCGTCGGGCACCAGTCGTGCAGCCAGGGCTGGGCCGCTGCCGAAATGCAGTTCGCCGGCGTCGAGCTTGGTCATCTGCAGCACGTCGTTGCTCAGTTGTGCGGCCCCCTGAACCAGGCGCCGGGCATGTTGCAGCACCACCTGGCCTTCGGGGGTCGGTTGCAGCGCCTTGTTGCCGCGATCGACCAGGGCGCAGCCGAACTCCTGCTCCAGGCCCTGGATGGCGCGACTGAACGCGGGCTGGGTAATGCCCATGGCTTCGGCAGCGCGGACGAAGCTGCGGTACTCGGTGAGGGCGATGAAATAGCGCAGTTGGCGAAGGTCCATATCGAGATTCTGCGGAGTAGAGAGGGCTCGTTTTAGACCTTGTTGCTTATTCCGTCAACGATGGTTTAGTTAGTTGTTTAGCTTATTTTGTTATTTAGAGGGGCGGGTAAGCCCGCCCCCCAAGCGCGGCGCGACTTTCACAACAGGCTGAACGGATAACTCACGATCAGCCTGTTCTCGTCGAAGGCGTTGGTGCTGAAATCCCTGCGCATGGTGGAGTTGCGCCATTTCACCGACAGGTCCTTGAACGTACCGGACTGGATCACGTACGCCAGTTCGCTCTCGCGCGCCCACTCCTTGCCATCGGTGATGCTGCCGACATGCACGTTGTCGCCCTTTATGTAGCGGTTCATCAGGGTCAGCCCGGGGATGCCGACGGTGGCGAAGTTGAAATCGTGGCGCAGTTGCCAGGAGCGCTCCTTGGCATTCTCGAAGCTGGCGTTGTAGCTGTCGTTGGCCAGGGTGCCGCCGCTGGTGCCGTTGACTCGCATCCACTCGTCATCGCCGCCGACCTTCTGCAGGCCGACATAGAACGTATGACCCTGATAGCGCGCCGAAAGCATGGCCGAGGCGGTGCGGTTGTCCAGCTTGCCGGCACGCTCGGCGCCGTCTTCCTTGCCGATGAAGTAGCCCAGGTTCGCCCCCAGGGTCCAGTCGCCCAAGGGCTGGCTGTGCACCAGGTTGAAGTACTGCTGGCGGTAGATATCCTTGAGCTGGGCGTCCCACACGCCGACCAGGGTGCGCTTGTCGTTGAAGCTGTACTCACCCCCTGCAAAGTTGAAGCGGTCGGAGGTGAAGCCCGGGCGGCTGAACAGCGCTATGTCCTCCATGCTCGCATCGTTGCGCGGGCTGTTGCCACGGAACTGGCCGGCGTACAGGGTCAGCCCGGTGATCTCCCTGGAGGTGATCTGGCCGCCGCGGAAGGTCTGCGGCAGCGAACGACCATCGTCAGAGCGCAGGATCGGCAGTACCGGCATCCATTCGCCGACCTTGAGCTCGGTCTGTGAAATCCTGGCCTTGAGCGCGACACCCAGGCGGCCGAAGTCGTCGGCGGGGCGACCATCGTCGTGCACTGGCAGCAGCTGCGTGCCGGCCGTCCCCTTGCCGCCATCGAGCTTGACCGAATACAGCCCCAGCACATCGACGCCAAAGCCGACGGTGCCCTGGGTGAACCCGGAACGGGCGTCGAGGATGAAGCTTTGCGTCCATTCCTCGGCCTTGCCTTGGGCCTTGGCGGGGTCGACGAAGTTGCGGTTGATGTAGAAGTTGCGCAGGTTGAGGGTGGCCTTGGCGTCTTCCACGAAGCCGCCGTCGGCGGCGAGGGCGGGGAGGGCGCAGGACATGGCCAGAAGGCCCGGCAGCAGGGGGCGTGCGGGTTGCAGAATGCTCATCTGTCGTGGATCTCTTGTTTTTATGGGCGAGTCGGAGCGCTGCGGCCGGAGGCTGCAGGTCGACGCTTTATTGATGAACTTGTGCAACGTTGCGTGGAGGATGGTGCGTGATCGGAGCTGCGGCGAGCAATTCGTCGGAAGTGGAACGGGGCGATAATCGAACGCATTGTGTGAGGCGGGGTGTTGTTACCGGAAAACAAAAAGCCCACCGCGAGGGTGGGCTTGATGCTGTTGCCGGATCACTCAGCCTTTGGGCGAGTCCACCGAAGCCTGCTGGTTGGCCTGTCCGGTCTGCTCGTACCAGCCACCGCCGAGCGCCTTGTACAGGTTGACCTCGCTGGTCAGCTGCGACAGGCGATCGCTGATCAGCGCCTGCTGGGCACTGAACAGGTTGCGCTGGGCGTCGAGGAAGGTCAGGTTGCTGTCGATACCGATGCGGTAGCGACGCTCTGCCAGACGGTAGTAATCCTGGTTGGCGGCAACCAGGTCACGTTGGGCCTGCAACTGCTCTTCGAAGGTCTTGCGCGCCGCCAGGCCATCGGAGACTTCCTGGAAGGCGGTCTGGATGGTCTTTTCGTACTTGGCGACGTTGATGTCCTTCTGGATCTTCGAGTAGTCCAGGCTGGCGCGCAGGCTGCCGGCGTTGAAGATCGGCAGGTTGATCTGCGGTTGGAACAGCCAGGTCCCCGACCCCCCCTTGAACAGCCCGCCCATGTCCGGGCTCAGGGTGCCGGCGTTGGCGGTCAGGCTGATGCTCGGGAAGAACGCCGCGCGGGCTGCGCCGATGTTGGCATTGGCAGCCTTGAGCAGGTGCTCGGCTTCCTGGATGTCCGGACGCCGCTGCAGCAGGTCGGACGGCAGGCCCGCTGGCACGTCGGCCAGTTGGTCGGCGTCGAGCTTCAGCGAGGCCGGCAGGTCCGCCGGTACACCGGTGCCCAGCAGCACGGTCAGGCTGTTCAGGTCCTGCGCCACCAGACGCTGGTACTGCGACAGCTTGACCCGCGCGCCTTCGACAGCGGTGCGCGCCTGGCTCAGGTCGAGTGCGGAGGCCACGCCGACCTCGTTGCTGCGGCGGGTCAGGTTGTAGCTTTCTTCGTAGGTCTTGAGCGTTTCTTCGGTCAGCTTCAGCAGCGCCTGGTCGGCCTGCCAGGTGTAGTAGGCGTTGGCCACGCTGGCCACGAGGCTGATCTGCGTGGAGCGACGTGCCTGCTCGCTGGACAGGTAGGTCTCCAGGGCCTGTTCGCTCAGGCTGCGGACGCGGCCGAACAGGTCCAGCTCATAGGCGCTGACGCCCAACGTTGCCGAGTACTGGCTGGTGATGTTCGCTTCGCCGGTCTGCGACAGGTTGCCCGGAACCCGCTGGCGGCTGCCGCTGCCGGTGGCCGAGACCGCCGGGAACAGGTCGGCGCGCTGGATGCGGTACTGCGCACGGTAGGCATCGATGTTCAACGCGGCCACTCGCAGGTCGCGGTTGTTGACCAGCGAGGTCTGGATCAGCTTCTGCAGCGCCGGGTCGTGGAAGAACTGGCGCCAGCCCTGTTCGGCGGCGGCCACGTCTGCCGACTGGGTCGGCGAGTACGCAGGGCCTTGCGGCCACTGCGCGGCCACCGGCGCTTCCGGGGTCTGGTAGTCAGGAATAAGCGAGCAGCCGCCGAGAATGAAAGCGGTTACCGCCAGGGACAACAAAGACTTGGTCATTGCCCAGCCTCATTACGTGGAGTTTCAGGGGTGGCGTCGGTGTGCGGCTCTTTGCTGCCGAACAGCGACGACACTGCTACGAAGAACAGCGGTACCCAGAAGATCGCCAGCACAGTTGCACTGATCATGCCGCCGATCACCCCGGTGCCGATCGCGTGCTGGCTGCCAGAGCCTGCGCCGCTGGCGATGGTCAACGGTACCACGCCGAGGATGAATGCCAGCGAGGTCATGATGATCGGGCGCAGACGCATACGGCACGCCTCGATCGTCGCATCGAACAGGCTCTTGCCCTGTTCGTGCAGCTCTTTGGCGAACTCGACGATCAGAATGGCGTTTTTTGCCGCCAGGCCGATGGTCGTCAGCAAGCCGACGAGGAAGTACACGTCATTCGACAGCCCGCGCATGCTGGTGGCGATCAGTGCACCGATGATACCCAGCGGCACCACCAGCACGACGGCGATCGGGATCGACCAGCTTTCGTACAGCGCTGCCAGGCAGAGGAACACGAACAGCAGCGAAAGGGCGAACAGCGCCGGCATCTGCGAACCGGAGAGCTTCTCCTCGTAGGACATGCCGGTCCAGGAGTAGCCGATGCCCGACGGCAGTTCGCCGACGATGCGTTCGACCTCGGCCATGGCCTCACCGGTACTGTAGCCAGGCGCCGGGGCACCGAGGATCTCGACTGCTTCCACGCCGTTGTAACGCGACAGCTTCGGCGAGCCGTAGGTCCATTCACCGGAGGCGAAGGAGGAGAACGGCACCATCTCGCCCTGGCCGTTGCGCACGTACCACTTCTGCAGGTCTTCGGGGCTCATGCGGGCACTGGAGTCGCCTTGGATGTACACCTTCTTGACCCGGCCACGATCGATGAAGTCGTTGACGTAGCTGCCACCCAGCGCGATCGACAGGGTGTTGTTGATGTCGGCAATGGTGACGCCCAGGGCACTGGCGCGCTCATCGTCGACGATCAGCTGGTACTGCGGCTCGTCGTTCAGGCCGTTGGGGCGCACTGCGGAGAGGATCTTGCTCTGCGAGGCCTTGGCCAGGAACTGGTTGCGCGCTTCCATGAGCTTCTCGTGGCCGACGCCGGCACGGTCCTGGAGGAACACGTCGAAGCCGGTGGCGTTACCCAGTTCGAGCACTGCCGGCGGTGCGAAGGCGAACACCATCGCATCGCGGAAGCTGAAGAAGTGCTGCTGGGCGCGGGTCGAGAGATTGAACACGCTGTTCTCGGCCGAACGCTCGCCCCAAGGTTTGAGCATGATGAACGCCATGCCCGAACTCTGGCCACGGCCGGCGAAGTTGAAACCGGTCACGGTGAACACCGACGACACGGTGTCGGCTTCGTCCTTGAGAAGGTATTCGCGCATCTTGTCGACGACCACCTGGGTGCGTTCGGCACTGGAACCGGCCGGGGTCTGCACCTGGGCGAAGAGCACGCCCTGGTCTTCTTCAGGCAGGAACGCGGTGGGGATGCGAGTGAACAGCCAGATCATGCCCACCACGATCAGCGCATAGGCCAGCAGGAACGGGATCTTGTTGCGCAGGATGGTACCGACACTGCGCTCGTAGCCCTTTACGCTGCGGTCGAAGTTGCGGTTGAACCAGCCGAAGAAGCCGCCCTTGGCCGTGTGGTGCTCACCCTTCTTCAACGGCTTGAGCATGGTCGCGCACAGCGCCGGGGTGAAGATCAGTGCCACCAGCACCGACAGGCCCATGGCCGATACGATGGTGATCGAGAACTGCCGGTAGATCACGCCGGTGGAGCCGCCGAAGAAGGCCATCGGCAGCAGTACCGCCGAAAGCACCAGGGCGATACCGACCAGTGCGCCCTGAATCTGCTGCATCGAGCGTTTGGTCGCTTCCTTGGGGGGCAGCCCTTCTTCGGACATCACCCGCTCGACGTTTTCCACGACGACGATGGCATCGTCCACCAGCAGGCCGATGGCCAGGACCATCGCGAACATGGTCAGGGTGTTGATGCTGAAGCCTGCGGCCGCAAGGATGCCGAAGGTGCCCAGCAACACCACCGGAACGGTCATGGTGGTGATGATGGTGGCGCGGAAGTTCTGCAGGAACAGGTACATCACCAGGAACACCAGGACCACGGCTTCGATCAGGGTGTGGATTACCCCGCTGATCGATTCGGTGACCACTGGCGTGGTGTCATACGGGAACACTGCCTTGACCCCGGGCGGGAAGAACGGCTCGAGGTCGCTGATGGTCTTGCGCAAGGCCTTGGCGGTATCCAGGGCGTTGGCGCCGGTTGCCAGCTTGACCGCCAGGCCCGAAGCCGGCTTGCCGTTGAACTGCGCGCTGACCGCGTAGTTCTCACCGCCCAGACCAACCTTGGCGACGTCACGCAGGCGCACCTGCGAGCCATCGCTGTTGACCTTGAGCAGGATCTTCTCGAACTGCTCGGCGGTCTGCAGGCGAGTCTTGCCGATGATGGTGGCGTTGAGCTGGGTACCTGGCATCGCTGGCAGGCCACCGAGCTGGCCGGAAGAAACCTGCACGTTCTGCGCAGTGACGGCGGTACGCACATCGACCGGGGTCAACTGGAACTTGTTGAGCTTGGCCGGATCGAGCCAGATACGCATGGCGTACTGGGCACCGAACACCTGGAAGTCACCAACGCCGGCAGTCCGCGAGATCGGGTCCTGCATGTTGGAGACGATGTAGTTGGCCAAGTCGTCCTTGGTCATGCTGCCATCTTCGGACACCAGGCCGATCACCAGCAGGAAGTTCTTCACTGCCTTGGTGACACGGATACCTTGCTGCTGCACTTCCTGCGGCAGCAGCGGGGTGGCCAGGTTGAGCTTGTTCTGCACCTGCACCTGCGCGGTGTCGGCGTTGGTGCCCTGCTCGAAGGTAGCAGTGATGGTCATGCTGCCGTCGGAGTTACTTTCCGAAGACACGTAGCGCAGGTTGTCGATACCGTTGAGCTGCTGCTCGATGACCTGTACCACGGTGTCCTGCACGGTCTGCGCCGAGGCGCCCGGGTAGGTCACGGCGATGGCGATGGCCGGCGGCGCGATGCTGGGGTACTGGTTGATCGGCAGTTTCAGGATCGACAGGGCCCCGACCAGCATGATCACCAAGGCGATCACCCAGGCGAAGATCGGGCGATCGATAAAGAACTTCGACATGGTTTACTCCGCTTTGGCGTCGGCTTTCGCGGCGCTGGCCTGTTCAGGGCTGCCCGGCTTTTTGACGTTGGTGGCTTCGCTGACCTTGACCTCGACACCTGGACGCACGAACTGCAGCCCCTCGGTGATCAGTCGGTCGCCCGGATTGAGGCCTTCCTCGATCAGCCACTCGTTGCCCAGCGTGCGGCTGGCCTTGAGTTGACGCAGTTCCACCTTGTTATCCTTGTTCACCACCAGTGCCGTGGGCGAGCCCTTGAGGTCGCGGGTCACACCTTGCTGTGGGGCGAGGATCGCGTTGGCATTGACACCAGCTTGCAGGCGGGCATGCACGAACATGCCCGGCAGGAGGGTGTGGTCCGGGTTGGCGAACACCGCACGCAGGGTCACCGAGCCCGTGGTTTCATCGACCGAGACTTCGGAGAACTCCAGGCGACCTTCACCGGCGAACGTGCTGCCGTCTTCGAGCACCAGCTGCACCTTCGCGGCATTGTCGCCAGCCTTCTGCAGACGCCCGCTTTCCAGGTCACGGCGCAACTTGAGCAGTTCGGCGGTGGACTGAGTGACGTCGACGTAGATCGGGTCGAGCTGCTGGATGGTGGCCATGGCGTTGGTCTGGCCATTGCTCACCAGCGCGCCTTCGGTGACCGACGAGCGTCCGATGCGACCGCTGATCGGCGCCAGCACCTTGGTGTAGCGCAGGTCGATCTGCGCGCTCTTGAGCGAGGCTTCGGCCTGCAATCGTTTGGCATTGGCGTCGTCATATTCCTGTTTGGAGACGGCCTGCTCGTCGATCAGTTGCTTGTAGCGCTCGGCCAGCGAGCGGGTAGCCTGAAGGTTGGCCTGGGCATTACCCAGGTTGGCTTCATAAACGGCGGGATCGATCTGGTAGAGCTGCTGCCCTTCCTTGACGTCGCTGCCTTCCTTGAACAGGCGCTTGAGAATGATGCCATTGACCTGTGGACGGACTTCGGCGACGCGATAGGCGCTGGTGCGCCCTGGCAGTTCCGAGGTCAGGGTGAAGGCCTGCGGCTGCAGGGTGACGACGCCGACCTGAGGAGCCTGCGCTGCAGGCGCGGCTTCTTCTTTCTTGCAGCCACTGAGCAGGGTTGCAAGGGCGACGGCGGAAACCAGGGCGGTAACGGCTGGCTTGAATTGCATGAGGATCCTCGGGTCGCAGGAGCAGGGGGAGCTCAAGAATAGTGGAAGAGTCTTGTCAGAAAAATCGCTATCGAGTGGATTAGTAGCTTACTAACGAATATACTTACATTCATGGTTGTTTGTAAATACCGCGTGGTGGTACCAGGCTACTACCGCAAAACGTGATTAATGCATCCGGGAGTTGCCCTGCAGAGGCGAACCCGGCCCAAAGCCCAGGCGATTCTCGTGCCGGGCTCAGATGAGGTTGAGCTGCCATGGTCCGTCGAACCAAAGAGGAAGCCCAGGAAACCCGCGCCCAGATCATCGAGGCGGCGGAAAAGGCTTTCTACAAGCGCGGAGTTGCGCGAACCACCTTGGCCGATATCGCCGAGATCGCGGGCGTCACCCGTGGTGCGATCTACTGGCATTTTAGTAACAAGGCCGAGCTGGTCCAGGCGCTGCTCGACAGTTTGCACGAGACCCATGACCATCTCGCGCGTGCCAGCGAAAGCGAGGACGAGCTCGATCCGCTCGGCTGTATGGGCAAGCTGCTGTTGCAAGTGCTCAACGAGCTGGTACTGGACGCCAGGACCCGGCGTATCAATGAAATCCTGCATCACAAGTGCGAGTTCACCGATGAGATGTGTGAAATCCGCCAGCAGCGACAAGGCGCCATCGTCGAATGCCACGAAGGCATTTCCCGCGCCTTGGCCAATGCGGTACGCCGTGGCCAGTTGCCCGCCGACCTGGATGTCGAGCGGGCGGCCATTGCCATGTTCGCCTATGTCGACGGCCTGATCGGGCGCTGGTTGCTGCTCCCGGACAGCTTCGACCTGTTGCGCGATGCGCAAAAATGGGTCGACACAGGGTTGGATATGCTGCGCTTGAGCCCGGCCCTGCGCAAATGACACTTTGTTAAGGATTGTGATGAAGTTTTTCCCGGCAGGATTAAGCCGGGGTTAAAAGGGCCGCTTTGCGGCCCTGGCCTTTTCAATGCCCCCGTAATTGCCGGTCTGGCAACGCCAGTGCCGCCAGCAGCCCCAGCACTGCCGCGCCGGCACTGGCCAGCAGCAGGTATCGGAACGTCACCAGCAGATGCGCCTGGGTCGCCGGATCCGTCTCGCCGCCCTTCAGGCTGCCCAGCAACGGGTTGCCCAGCACCTCGAGCCCTCCGAGATGCAGCAGCGCCAGCAGCAGGCTGGACATGCAGGCCACGCCCATCGCCCCACCCAACGAGCGGAACAGGTTGGTGGTGCTGGTGGCCACACCGATATCCTTCATGTCCACCGCGCTCTGCGTCCCCACCAGCGAGGTCGGGAACTGCAGCCCGCAGGCGATACCGGTCAACAGCATGAACAACCCGCCCAGCCAGGCTGACTGCGGCGGTGTGAGGGCCATGCCGAGGATCGCCAGCGGCATCAGCAGCGCGCCCGCCAGGATCTGCGGCTTGTAGCGTCCGGTGAATGTCGTCAGGCGGCCTGCGCTGAAGGCGCCCAGTGGCAACCCCATCGCCAACGGCAGCAGGTGCAGCGCGGCACTGTCGGCGCCGGCACCGGTGATGCTCTGGAAGCGCAGCGGCATGAGCATGGTCAGCGAGATCGACTGGAAGCTGGCGAAGAAGATCACGCACCAGCACAGCACGGCGACCCGGTTGCCAAACAGTTTCAGTGGCAACAGCGGCTCCTGGCAGCGGCGTTCATGGGCGACGAACAGCACCAGGCCCAATACCGCGCAGGCAAACAGGGCCAGCACCGGCGCCGCGGTCCAGGCATGCCCTTGACCCACCAGGGTGATGCCCAGCAACAAACTGCCCAGGCCCAGGATCAGCAGCAGTGCACCGATATAGTCGACCTGTGCTTCCCGGCGTTGGACCGGCATGCCCATCAGTGCGCGGCGAATCACCCACCAGGCGCAAAGCCCCAGCGGCAGGTTGATCCAGAACACCCAGCGCCACGACAAGTATTCGGTCAGCCAGCCGCCGAGCACCGGGCCAGCCACGCTGGCCAGGGCGTACATGCTGCTGAAATAACCCTGGTAGCGCCCGCGCTCGCGAGGCGGGACGAAGTCGCCGATGATCGCCTGGCTGACCGAGACCATGCCGCCCGCGCCGATGCCCTGCAGCACGCGCGCCAGCACCAGTTGTTCCATGTTCTGTGCCAGGGCGCAGAAGATCGAGGCCAGGGTGAACAGTGCGGTGCCGGTGAGGATCATGCGCCGACGGCCATACAGATCGCCCAGCTTGCCGTAGATCGGCACGGCCACGGTCATGGCAACCATATAGCCGGAGATGACCCAGGCCAGCAGGCCGACATCGTTGAACTGGGCAGAAATGGCCGGCATGGAGACGGCGACGATGGTCTGGTCGAGGGCACCAAGAAGAATCGCCAGCATCAGCGCGCTGAGCACGCTACGCAAGTCGGCGGGGGGCAGGGCGGCGGTCACGGGGTCACACCTTGTGGTCGGAGGTAGTGAAATTGTGCTGTTCGTCGGCGGCCCGTGGCGAGTGAAATGGCTGCGAACGAGACGGGGATTGTAACCTGAGTTAGGTAGCTTCCTATGTACTGTCTGCATCGCCTATGCACGATCGGCATAAGCGCTTTCACACGAACGCGCATGGCCGCGTGATATCGTGCAGGTTCATAGCAGCCGAAATACACTGGTTTGCACCCATTTGGTGCATTGTGACCCAGGTTTCCGCATCGCTGTAATCCCGCACTTCTATTCCACTCTCTGCATGTCATGCCTGTGGCAGGGCGGAGGGTCCCGGTTCAGGGGCGGTAGTCAGCCAGTTCGACTTTTCACGTTTATGCGGAGTGATCATGCCCAAGGCTTCCCACCAAGATCTGCGTTTTGCCTTCCGCGAACTGCTCGCGTCGGGTTCGTGCTATCACACAGCTTCAGTCTTCGACCCGATGTCGGCGCGCATTGCTGCCGACCTGGGCTTTGAAGTCGGTATCCTCGGCGGCTCGGTCGCTTCCCTGCAGGTGCTCGCCGCCCCGGACTTCGCCCTGATCACCCTGAGCGAATTCGTCGAGCAGGCCACACGCATTGGCCGCGTCGCCCAGTTGCCCTTCATCGCCGATGCCGACCATGGATATGGCAACGCGCTGAACGTCATGCGCACGGTAATCGAGCTGGAGCGCGCCGGCGTGGCGGCGCTGACTATCGAAGACACCCTGCTGCCGGCCCAGTTCGGTCGCAAGTCCACCGACCTGATCTCGGTGGAAGAGGGCGTCGGCAAGATCCGTGCAGCGCTGGAAGCGCGAGTCGACTCGTCGCTGTCGATCATTGCCCGGACCAACGCCGGCGTACTGACCACCGAGGAAATCATCGTCCGCACCCAGAGCTACCAGAAGGCCGGTGCCGACGGTATCTGCATGGTCGGGGTGAAGGATTTCGAGCAACTGGAGCAGATCACCGAGCACCTGAACGTGCCGCTGATGCTGGTCAGCTACGGCAACCCGAACCTGCGTGACGACGAGCGCCTGGCGCGCCTGGGCGTGCGCATCGTGGTCGATGGCCATGCGGCGTACTTCGCTGCGATCAAGGCCACCTACGACTGCCTGCGTTTGCAGCGCGGGCAGCAGAACAAGTCCGAGAACCTCAGCGCCACCGAGCTTTCGCACACCTACACCCAGCCTGAGGATTACATCCGCTGGGCCAAGGAGTACATGAGCGTCGAGGAGTGACCGACAGGCGTTGTCGGGCTACCTGAGGGCGCTCAGCGTTGCGGTGTGCGGGACGCAGTGCTCGTGTGCGCAACTGGCTGCGGTACTGGGCTGGCTGCGCAACAGCTCGACGCGCCAGCAGGCCGAACCATAGAGCCCGGCCACGGCGACCAGGGCCAGGACGATCACGCAGCGTCTGGATTTGATGCCCATGTTGCCTACCTCCTGCTGTGACCACAGGTGATACTTGCAAGCATAGGTCAGTGTGCAGCAATTGCCTGGGGCGAACATCGAGATCGGTGTGATTTGCGTCGCAGCGGCGCAAGGCCGCTCCACGCACTAATCCAACTCCCGATCCCACTCCGGTTCTTCGCTGAAGCGTTGGGCAAGAAAGTCCAGCATGCTGCGCAAGGTCGCGGGCATGTGTTTGCGTGAGGTGTAGACCGCATTGAGGTTCAGCTCCCGCGGTCGCGCCAGGGGCAGTAGTTTCACCAACTCGCCGCGACGCACTGCGCAGGCGGCCTGGTAGGTGGGCAGCATGGCGATTCCGGCACCGGCCAGGGCGGCCTTCTGCAAGGTCAGGGCTTCGTTGGCGCTGATATTGCCCTGCACGGGCACCGCGACCTGTTCACCGGCCACCTCGAAATGCCACAGGCTGTGGCCGAAGTAGGCGTGGGTCAGGCAGTTGTGCTGGGTCAGCTCCTCGACTTGCTGCGGCGTGCCGTACTCGCGCAAGTAGGCGGGGCTGGCGCAGACCACCGAACGGCAGACACTCAGGCGTCGGGCAATTAGGTTCGGGTCCAGGTCGTTGCTGGTGCGGATCGCCAGGTCGATGCGCTCGTCAACCAGGTTGACCGTGCGATCGAGCATCTGCAACTCCACCTTCACCCCCGGATAGCGCTTCACGTACTCCGCCACCGCATCCACCAACTGCGCCTGACCGAACGAGGTGCTTACGCTGATGCGCAACTCGCCGCGCGGCGCATCTTCAGGCGCACGCACCGCTGTCTGCAGGTCGCAGGCCAGTTCCAGCATCTGTCGGCAGCGTGGCAGGGTGTCCAGGCCCGCGGCGGTCAGGCTCAGCTTGCGCGTGGTGCGCTGCATCAAGCGTGCGCCGACCCACTCCTCAAGCTCCGCGAGATAGCGCGACACTACAGGCCTGGAAAGCTCCAGGTGATCTGCCGCAGCCGACTGGCTACCCAGGTCGACGACGGTGACGAACACGCGCATGGCGTTCAGACGGTCCATGATTTGCCCGATTTCAGAAACAAACTATGTTCAAGCATCGCATTTTTTGTGACGGATCGGGCAACTAAGCTGTGTTCCATCGTCCCGCTTTCAGGAACCTCACCATGTCGATTTTCACTCCACTGCGCAGTCTGATGCTGGCCTGTATCGCCCTGACGGGCCAGGCAATGGCGGCCGATCCGCTGCACCTGGATGTCTACAACCCAGGCCATGACGCACTGTTCCCGGTCAGTTCGGTGATCGTCAGTGGCGAGCGGGAGGCTGTGCTGGTGGATGCGCAGTTCGGCAAGGCTCAGGCCGAGCAGGTGGCTGAGCGCCTGCGTGCCAGTGGCAAGCGGCTGACCACCATCTACATCAGCCATGGCGATCCGGACTATTACTTCGGCCTCGACACCCTGACCCAGGCGTTTCCAGACGCCAAGGTGGTCGCCTCCGCTGCCACTGTGGCGCACATCCGCCAGACCATGGACGCCAAGCTGGCGTACTGGGGGCCGCAGATGGGCGCCGACAAGCCCGCGAAACTGGTCGTACCCCAGGTGTTGGCCGGTAACCGTCTCGAGCTGGAAGGGCAGACGCTCGAAGTCGTTGGCCTGGACGGCCCGCAGCCCGACCGCAGCTTCGTCTGGATTCCCTCGATCAAGGCGGTGGTCGGTGGTGTGGTGGTTTCCGAGAACATTCACGTATGGATGGCTGACACCCAGTCTGCCCAATCCCACACCGACTGGCTGGCAACGCTTGCACACATCGAAAAACTCGCCCCGCGCACGGTGATCCCAGGCCACTACCTGGGGCAGAGCAGCCGTTCGCTGGATGCCGTGCGCTTCACTGCAGGCTACATCCGCGCCTTCGACAGCGAAGCGGCCAAGGCTCGCGATGCGGCGGCGCTGATCGCTGCAATGAGCAAGCGTTATCCGAACCTGGCCGATGAAAGTTCCTTGGAGCTCGGGGCCAAGGTCGCAAAAGGCGAAATGAAGTGGTAACCCCTTACAACCCTGATGGAGTGTTTCCCATGAGCAAGATCGCAATCATCGGTGCCACCGGCCGCGCCGGCAGCCAGTTGCTGGAAGAGGCTCTGCGCCGTGGCCACAGCGTGGTCGCCATCGCACGCGATCCGTCTTCGCTGCAGGGCCGTGAAGGTGTCACGGTCAAGGCGCTGGATGCCAAGGACAGTGCTGCGCTACAGGCGGCAGTCACAGGCGTGGACGCTGTGCTGAGCGCTGCGCACTTCTCCACCGTTGCGCCGCAGGCGATCATCGAGCCGGTCAAACGCGCCGGGGTCAAGCGACTGCTGGTGGTCGGTGGTGCCGGCAGCCTGCTGCTGCCGTCGGGGCAGCGGGTGATCGACAGCCCGGACTTCCCCGAGGCGTACAAGGCCGAGGCCAGCGCCGGCGTGGGCTTTCTCGATACCTTGCGCCAGGAGCCGACCCTCGACTGGACCTTCCTTTCGCCTTCGGCCGAGTTCGTCGAGGGTGAGCGCAGCGGGCGCTATACGCTCGGCAAGGATCACCTGCTGATCGGCGCCGATGGCAAGAGCTGGATCACCTTTGCCGACTACGCCATTGCCTTGATCGACGAACTGGAAAAGCCTGCCCATACGCGCCAGCGCTTCACTGTCGGCTACTGAGGTGTCGCTGCCAGCCTTTCGCAGGTGAATCGCGGCGCAGTACCGAGTTGACGGGAGCGCAGGGCGGCTAAAGACTGGCGCGTGCCTGCAGCCACTCCAGCAACTCGCCCAGCCCCGGCGGCAGGCTTTTCGACGGGCAGACCAGGTAATAGCCTTTGCCCGTCATCACCTTCAGTGCAAAGGGCATGCATAACCGCCCACTGCGCAGGTCATCGCCGATCAGCGCCCAGTCGCCGATGGCCACCCCGGTCCCCTGGGAGGCCATGGCCATCGCCATGTCCAGTGTCTCGAAATGCTGGCGTCGGCCCTGCGGCTCGAACGCAGCGCCGGCCGCCTGCAGCCACAGGCGCCAGTCACGCTCGTCGCGCGAGGGGTGCAGCAGCATGTGCCGCGCCAGGTCCTCCACTCGCTCCAGAGGCATGCCGCCTTGCAGCAACGAGGGGGCGCACACCGGTGTCAGTTGCTCGTCGAACAGCTTGCGCACCAGCGAGCCCTGCGCGGGCGGGCTGCCATACACCACTGCCGCATCGAAGGCTTCATGACGAAAGTCCACGCCGTGCTGCACCGTCGTGGTCAGTTCCACCGGTACATCCGGGCGCAGTGCCTGCCATTCCATCAGCCTCGGCAGTAGCCAACGCATCACGCAGGTCGGGGCCTTGAGCTGCAAGGTGGCGGTGCGCGCGCCAACCTCGCGCACGCCCTGTTCGATCAGGGCGAACACTTGCTGCACCCGCGGCAGCCAGTCCTGGCCTTCACGGGTCAGGCTCAGGCCACGGGCCTGGCGCTGAAACAAGGGGTAGCCAAGTTGCTCCTCGAGCCCGGCGATCTGGCGGCTGACAGCGCCCTGGGTGATGTGCAGATGCTGGGCGGCTCGGGTGAAATTGCAGTGCTGGGCGGTGACCAGGAAGGTGTGCAGGGCGGGGAGGGGAGGGAGTCGTTTCATCGTGGCGAGCCATGATCTGGAGACATGGCTAGTATGTGTTTTTTTGCATTGTCGCGGTAGCCGCAGCTTGCTTCCATGAGCACTGATTTCAACAAGAATCAGGGTAAAGACGATGGCAACCTGTGGCGAAGTACTGGTCAAACTCCTCGAAGGCTATGGCGTAGACCATGTGTTCGGGATTCCCGGCGTGCATACCGTGGAGCTCTATCGCGGGCTTGCGCGCTCGTCGATCCGTCATGTCACGCCGCGCCACGAGCAGGGCGCCGGCTTCATGGCCGACGGCTACGCGCGTACGCGCGGCAAGCCGGGAGTGTGCTTCATCATCACCGGCCCCGGCATGACCAACATCACCACGGCCATGGGCCAGGCCTATGCCGACTCGATCCCCATGCTGGTGATCTCCAGCGTGCAATCGCGCAATGCACTGGGCGGTGGGCGCGGCAAGCTGCATGAGCTGCCGAACCAGTCTGGGCTGGTGGCGGGCGTTTGCGCGTTTTCCCAGACCCTGATGAGTGCCGATGACCTGCCGCAGGTGCTGGCCCGCGCCTTCGCGGTGTTCGACGGTGCCCGGCCACGCCCTGTGCATATCGAGATTCCGCTGGATGTGCTGGTCGAGCCAGCCGACCACCTGCTGCAAGTTCGCCCGGTGCGCACCAGCCGTGCAGGCGCCGCGCCGCAGGTGGTGGCGCAGATGGCCGAGCGGCTGGCCAAGGCCCAGCGTCCGTTGATCCTCGCCGGTGGCGGTGCGCTGGCGGCAGGCGAGGCCCTGGCGCAACTGGCCGAGCAGCTCCAGGCGCCGGTGGCCCTGACCATCAATGCCAAGGGCCTGCTGCCGGGTGCTCATCCGTTGCAGATCGGCTCGACCCAATCGCTGCCGGCAACCCGTGCCCTGGTTGCCGAGGCCGACGTGGTACTGGCCATTGGTACCGAGCTTGCCGAAACCGACTACGACGTGACCTTCAAGGGCGGATTCGAGATCCCCGGCAGCCTGCTGCGCATCGACATCGATCCGGACCAGACCGTACGCAACTACCTGCCGGAGCTGGCACTGGTCGCCGATGCCAAGCTGGCTGCCGAAGCCCTGGTTGCAGCGTTGGCCGAGCAGCCTGCGGTGCGTGACGAACGCTGGGGCGCTGCCCGTGCCGAGCGCCTGCGCAACGACCTGGCTGCCGGCTGGGACCAACCGACCCTGAGCCAGACCCGTCTGCTTACCGCGATACTGGAAACCTTGCCCGACGCCGTGCTGGTGGGCGACTCGACCCAGCCGGTCTACACCGGCAACCTCACCCTTGACCTTGCGCGTCCGCGTCGCTGGTTCAATGCTTCGACCGGCTACGGCACGCTCGGCTATGCCTTGCCGGCGGCGATGGGCGCCTGGCTTGGCAGCGCCGAAGTCGTGGCTGAACGCGCCCCGTCGGTGTGCCTGATCGGTGACGGCGGCCTGCAGTTCACCCTGCCGGAGCTGGCCAGTGCAGTCGAGGCACAGGTACCGCTGATCGTGCTGCTGTGGAATAACCAGGGTTACGAAGAGATCAAGAAGTACATGGTCAATCGCGCCATCGAGCCTGTGGGCGTGGACATCCACACCCCCGACTTCATCACCGTGGCGCAGGGGCTGGGGGCTGCGGCCGAACATGTCGGCGATGTGGCGCAGTTGCAGGCCGCGCTGGCGCTGGCGGTCGAGCGCAAGGGGCCGACCCTGATCCAGGTGGACCAGGCACAGTGGCAGGCAGCGGTGGCCGGCTGAGGCGCGCGGGGGCTTGCAGATTCAACCCGCGCTCGAGCGCAGGCGCGCCATGTCGCGAATCGGCGGCGCACCATACAGCCGGCTGTACTCCCGGCTGAACTGCGACGGGCTTTCATAGCCCACCCGATACCCCGCCACCGCGGCCTCCAACCCATCGTTGAGCATCAGGCGCCGGGCTTCCTGCAGTCGCAGTTGCTTCTGGTACTGCAGCGGGCTCATGGACGTCACGGCCTTGAACCTGTGGTGCAGGGTCGAGGTGCTCAGGTTCACTTCCCGGGCCAGCTCCTCGATGCGCAGCGGCAGGTGGAAATGCTTGTTGAGCCAGGTGATCGCCTGGCTCACGCGGTGTGTCTGGCTGTTGGCCAGGGCAATCTCGTACAGGCGATGCCCCTGCGGCCCGCGCAGCAGGCGGTAGAGGATTTCGCGGCGAAACAGCGGGGCCAGCATCGGGATGTCGCGCGGGCTATCGAGCAAGCGGACCAGGCGCAGCAAGGCATCGAGCAGGTGCGCATCGGTCTTCTCCACATACAGCCCAAGCCCGGACTGCACGCTGGGCACCAGCATCGGGCCGTTTTCGGCAATCAACTGGCTGATCTCTGCCGCGTCCAGATCGATCCGCAGCCCAAGCACCGGGTTTTCCGGGCTGGCGTCGAGCCTCACCCGGCTGATCGGCATGGTCACCGACACCACCATGTAGTGCAGCGGGTCGTAGGCATACTGCTGATCGCCCAGGAACAGACTCTTGCTGCCCTGGGCCATGACGCAGAGGGCCGGCAGGGCCAGGCCCGGCTTCGAACGGATGTTGTCTTCATAGCGCGACAGGTACAGCTGCTCGATGGCCGTCGGTGGTCCGTGGGGATCGCCTGCGTGCCTCAGGATCAGGTCAGCGAGTTCCAGACGCTGGTTTTCCAGGGTCGGGTCGAGAGCGGCAAGGGCAGTGGTCATGATCGAATTCCTCCAGGGACCGGGCCAGCATAGATTTGGGCAACATCCTGCGCTAGCCAAATGCTGCCGACCGATTGCCTGATCCTGCATTGCGGCAGGATCAGGCAATCGATAGACAGAAATGGCCTAACGCAGGGTGCGGGCGAGGACCTAATCTTGGCAGCCTGGCTTTTCCGTCCCGCCTGCTTCAAGGAGATCGTTCATGACCTTGCATCAACCGGTCACACACTTGGCTTTCATCCGTGCCAGCAGCGGTCGTTCGGCGGAACTCGGCATGCGCCTGCGCGACCTGCTCGAGCCTTCGCTGCGCAGCCCAGGCTGTCTGGCGTTCACCGTCCAGCGCTCCCAGGTTGACGCCGACCTCTGGCTGCTCAGCGGCAGCTGGCAGGACCAGCAGGCCATGAGCGGTTACTTCGCTTCGCCGACGCTCGAGGTCTTCGGCGACCTGCTGCAGGAGCGGGTGGTGGCGAGCATGGACCTGCAGACCTTCGATTGAGGGTTGGTCGCGGGTAAACTTCTCGCGGGCAAGCTTGCCCATGAAAAGGCCACTACCGTAACGCCTGCTGCAGTAGAATCCCGCCCCTCGTTCAACAGCTGGAGCACAGCAATGGCACGTAGAGAATTCCCGGGCTTCGAGGCCGTTTCGGCGATGGTCCCGGTCGAAGGTGGTGGCTACCACGCGGCAATCGCGGTCAAGGCCCTGCACATGGGGGGGGCACCGCGCTTTCACAAAGTCCTGGAGGGCCAGGTATTCAAGTCGGCAATGGCCGCTGACGAGGCGGCCTGTGCCGAACTCGAACGCCTGCAGGGCGTCGGTGAAGAGGGCGAGCTGGCCTGGTGATCAGGCCTGCGGGCGACGCATCTTGAACAGGTTGCCCAGCTCGAAGTAATCCGCCGGGCCACCGCCACGCAGGATCGGCTCGGCGGCAGCAGTGTCGTAGATACCCTCTTTGAGCAGGTGTTCGGCGATATGCACGGCCACCACTTCACCCAGGATCAGCCAGCTGGGCACCAGCTCCTGATCGGCGCGCTTGAGCTGGATGATCTGGCTCACCTTGCACTCGAAGTTCACCGGGCTCTCACCCACCCGCGGCACGCCGACCACGTTCGAGGGCGCCGGTGTCAGGCCGCTCAGCTCGAATTCGTTGATATCTGCAGCCACTGCCGCGCAGCTCTGGTTCATCTGCTCGGCCAGCGGGCGCGTGGCCAGGTTCCAGACGAACTCGCCGGTCTGTTCGATGTTGTTCAGGCTGTCTTTGCGCCCGACGCTGCAGAAACCGATGATCGGTGGAATGTAGTTGAAGGCGTTGAAGAAGCTGTAGGGCGCCAGGTTCAGGCGACCTTCGCGATCATGGGAGGAGATCCAGCCGATGGGCCGGGGGCCGACGATGGCGTTGAACGGGTCGTGGGGCAGGCCGTGGCCTTTGGCGGGTTCGTAGTAGTGCATCTGCGCAGGGCCTTGGCCCTTCCTCTGGGACGGACGAGGCGCCTAGTGTGCCAAGCCTTGAGCTGGCTGGGAATGATCAAGCCCGGCCAAAGCCGGGCTGGGTGACACGCATCAGTGATCAGCTGATGCGGTGGGCGTTGGTGCGGCTGAAGCCATCTTCAGCGAAGCGCTGGCCGCCAGTGCGGTCGAAGCCGTCTTCGGCGAAACGTTGGCCGCCAGTGCGGTCGAAACCGTCTTCTGCAAAGCGTTGGCCGCCAGTGCGGTCGAAACCGTCTTCTGCAAAGCGTTGGCCACCAGTGCGGTCGAAGCCGTCTTCGGCGAAGCGCTGGCCACCAGTGCGGTCGAAGCCGTCTTCAGCGAAGCGTTGGCCGCCAGTGCGGTCGAAGCCATCTTCGGCGAAGCGTTGGCCACCGGTGCGGTCGAAACCGTCTTCTGCGTAGCTGGCCGATTGGCTTTGTGCAGCGGCGAAGGTGTGGGCGTTGGTGCGGTCAAAGCCGTCTTCGGCGAAGGCACCTGCGGCGAAGACCGAAAGGGCCAGGGTCAGGATCAGTTGGTTTTTCATGGTCGTTGCTCCAGTAGATTCGAGGGGGTTTGTTCTTGCTATGGATCTCATGCTACGCCGATTAATTTGATTAAAAAGCGCAAAAAATTACGTAAAATAATCAATTTAATCGATGTGTTTGCGCGCGAGATGTCCAAATAAGTAGCTGTCGGCTCTACCCCGCAGCATGCGGCATATCAAATATCCGAAAGCGTTCTGTCAGCGCTTGGAGGTTGCTCCACCTCAATTAATGGCGAGTTAAGGACTCAACCCTTCGTCGCTCTCGACGCCGAACGGTTTTTTCATTCCTTTCCAACCGATTTTTCAGACGTTCGTCTTCAACATCGCCGCATTCCAGAAACCGGAGCGGCACACGATGAATAAACTTCCGCAAATCACCTTGGCCTTCTGGGTCATGAAGATCTGCGCCACCACGCTGGGCGAGACGGCTGGCGACCTGCTGTCGATGACGCTCGACATCGGCTACGGCATGAGTTCGCTGTTGTTGATCAGTGTGTTCTTGCTGACGTTGCTCACCCAGCTTGATTCCCGCCGCTATCACCCAGTGCTCTACTGGCTGGTGATACTGTCCACCAGCACCGCTGGCACCACCATGTCCGATTTCATGGATCGCACGCTCGGGTTGGGTTACGCCGCAGGTTCAGCGCTGCTGATCGGCATCCTGCTGTTGACCTTCGCCCTGTGGCGGCTGAGTGGTAATCCACTGGATGTCACGCGCATCCGTAGTCGTGCGGGCGAGTTGTTCTACTGGGTTGCGATCCTGTTCTCCAACACCCTGGGCACCGCACTGGGCGACTACCTCGCAGATGATTCAGGCCTGGGCTTCGCGGGTGGCGCCCTGCTGATCGGCAGTGCCATCGTGTTGGTGGCTATGGCGCGTTACTGGACCCGAATCCCTGGTGTGGTGTTGTTCTGGGTAGCCTTCGTGCTGACTCGGCCATTCGGTGCAACCCTGGGCGATTTCCTCACCAAGCCATACGAAAAAGGCGGTCTGGACTTTGGCACGATCGGCTCTTCCATGGTGTTGGGCGCGATCCTGCTGGCGCTGGTGCTACTGGCCACCTACTACCAGCGTCGTCAGCCGCAGCAAGTGCTGGAAGTATCCTGACCTCCAGAAAAAAGGACTGACGCGAACGGTACAAATGCCCGCAGCAGAGCTTTTTTGCGGCCGCAAAAAAGGGCCGTTCCACCGGAACGACCCTTTTCAATTACAGCGAACGCAGAATCAATCAGTGGTGATGCGCGAGTGCTGCTTGGTGTCCTTCATGGTCGCGTAGACCAGCAGCGAGCAGGCGATGCAGCCGGTGACGTACCAGTAGAAGCCGGTTTCCATGCCGGCGCTCTTGAACCACAGCGCCACGTACTCGGCGGTGCCGCCGAAGATCGACACGGTCAGTGCGTAGGGCAGGCCAACGCCCAGGGCGCGGATCTCGGTGGGGAACAGCTCGGCCTTCACCACGGCGTTGATCGAGGTGTAGCCACTGACGATGATCAGCGCCGCCATGATCAGGAAGAAGGCGCCCCACCAGCTCTGGATGGTGTGCAGGGTGCTGAGGATCGGTACGGTGAACAGGGTGCCCAGCACGCCGAAGGCGATGAGGATCGGGCGCCGGCCGATCTTGTCGGACAGCCCGCCGATCACCGGCTGCAGGCACATGAACAGGAACAGCGTGGCCGCCGAGATGGTGGTCGAGTCGCTGATGCTCATGCCGACGGTGTTGACCAGGTACTTCTGCATGTAGGTGGTGTAGGTGTAGAAGGCCAGGGTGCCGCCCATGGTCAGGCCGACGACGGTCATCAGCTCCTTGGGGTGGCGCATCAGGGTGCGCATCAGGCTTTCCTTGGACTTCTCCTTCTTGGTGAAGGAAGCGGTCTCTTCCATCCCACGGCGCAGGTACAGCGCAACCACCGCACACAGCGCGCCGATCACGAAGGGCACACGCCAGCCCCAGGCATACAGCTGTTCGGTGGTCAGCACGTTCTGCAGGATGATCAGCACCGCCAGGGCGATGAGCTGGCCGGAAATCAGGGTGACGTACTGGAAACTGGAGAAGAAGCCACGGCGTTCCTTGCTGGCCATCTCGCTGAGGTAGGTGGCCGAGGTGCCATATTCACCGCCGACCGACAGACCCTGCATCAGGCGTGCGATCACCAGCAGGATAGGCGCGGCGACGCCGATGGTTTCATAGCCCGGCGTCAGGGCGATGACCAGCGAGCCTGCGCACATCAGCAGTACCGAAGCCATCAGCGCAGCCTTGCGGCCCTTGCGGTCGGCGTACAGCCCCATCAGCCAGCCACCGATCGGGCGCATCAGGAAGCCCACTGCGAAGATCGCGGCGGTGTTGAGCAGTTGTGCGGTGGTGTCGCCAGCGGGGAAGAAGGCTTTGGCGAAGTACAGCGAGAATGCGGCGTAGACGTACCAGTCGTACCATTCGACCATGTTGCCGATCGAACCGCTGAAGATCGACTTGAGACGACTGGCGGTGGTTTTTTCCGCGGCGGGCGCAGTGGCCGCCCCGGCGGGCAGGGTGGTGGCGTTATCCATCAGGGATACCTTCTCGTTGTTTTTGTGAGGCGCGCGGGACCGCGGCTTGAGAAGGGTTTTGCAGAAGCTGTGCCAAATGAGGGCGTAACGATCCGAATGAGGTGTCGGCCGCCCCATCCTTGGGCATGCCAGCGCCCCAGAAACGCGATGGATCAAGGCCTGCACTGTATCCGTAGAGCGGGCTTGCCCGCGAACAGCCGCGCTGCTTGCACCGGCCAGACACAGGCCATATGAGCGGTAACCCGCCTATTGGCAGCTTTTGATCGGCAAGATTCCGCTCATTCGCGCTCGATAAAATCCTCGCGCATCAGGCCATGGCGCTGCATCTTCTCGTTCAGCGTACGCCGCGGCAGTTGCAGCGTCTCCATGACCCCTTTGATCTCGCCCTTGTGCTGACGCAGCGCGGCGCGCAGGCATTGCAGCTCGAACGCCTCCATTTGTTCGCTCAGCGACTGACCTCCCGGCGCCACCTCGATGCTCGATGAACCCAGCCCCAGCGCATGGCGCTCGGCGGCATTGGCCAGCTCGCGCACATTGCCCGGCCAGTCATGGGCCAGCAGTTGTGCCAGTTGCGCGCCTGAAAGCGGCGGTGTGCTGCTGCGCCCCAGGCGCTCGGCGGCGGTACGGACGAAATGCTCGAACAGCAGCGGGATGTCCTCGCGCCGCTCGCGCAGTGGCGCCAGACGCAGTTCGGCAACGTTCAGGCGGTACGCCAGGTCTTCGCGAAATCGCCCGGCGCGAGCCTCGTCGAGCAGATCGGGTTTGGTCGCGGCGATGATGCGCAAGTCGACGCTGATGCTCTGGTTGGCACCCAGGCGTTCGAGTTTCTGCTCCTGAATCACCCGCAGCAACTTGGCCTGCTGGGCCAGTGGCATGCTTTCGATCTCGTCGAGAAATACCGTGCCGCCGTTGGCATATTCCAGCTTGCCGATGCGTTTGCCCTGGGCGCCGGTGAAGGCGCCGCTCTCATGGCCGAACAGCTCGGCCTCGAACAGGGCTTCGGGGATTGCCGCGCAATTGAGGGCGACGAAGGGTTTGTCGGCGCGTGGGCCGAAGTCGTGCAGGCATCGCGCCACGCGCTCCTTGCCGCTGCCGGTTTCGCCGCGGATCAGCACATTGACTGGCAACCCCGCCAGTTCCAGTACCTGCCGACGCAACTGTTGCAGGCCCTGGGACATCCCCAGCAGGGTCGCTTGCAGCCGTTCCTTGAGGTCGGCCTGCTGGTGCAGCGCGCGGTTTTCCAGCACCAGTTGGCGCTTGTCCAGGGCGCGGCGCAGGCTGCCCAGCAAGTGCTGCGGGGTGAAGGGTTTTTCCAGGAAGTCGTAGGCACCCTTGCGCATGGCTTCCACTGCCATCGGCACATCGCCGTGACCGGTGAGCAGGATCACCGGCAGGTCAGGGTCTTGCGCCTGCAGGTGCTCGAGCAGTTGCAGGCCATCCATGCCCGGCATGCGCACATCGCTGATAACCACGCCGGGGAAGTGCTGTGGCAGTTGCGCGAGACATTCCTCTGCGCGGGCGAACAACTGCACGCTGAAGCCGGACAGGCTCAGCCATTGCTCCACCGCGGTGCGGATGCTGGCTTCGTCGTCGACGACGATCACTGAATTCAACATGCAGGCTCCAGGTCGCGGGGCAGGGTAAGGCTGAAGCGGGCACCGCCAGGCAGGTTTTCGACCTGCAACTGGCCGCCGGCTTCATGAACGATGCCATAGGAAATCGCCAGGCCCAGGCCCAGCCCTTCGCCCACCGGCTTGGTGGTGAAGAAGGGGTCGAAGACGCGGGCCAGGTCGGCATCCTTGATGCCGCCACCGGAGTCGAGCACGCTCAGGTGCCAGCGTTCGTCCTCGGCTTCGATACGGATCTCCAGACGTTTGTAGCGCTTGTCGGCCATGGCGTCGAGGGCGTTGTGCAGCAGGTTGATCAGCACCTGTTCAAGGCGGATCGCGTCGCCGCGCACCCACGCAGGACGCGCCAGGTACAGCGCCACCTCGACCTGCTCGCCGCGAATGCGGGTGTCGAGCAGGTGCAGGGCCTGGTCGACCACGGTGGCCAGATCAAGACGCTCGCGCAGCCCGCCTGGGCTATTGCGTGCGAAGGTCTTGAGGTGGCCGGTGAGGGCGGCCATGCGCGTGAGCATCTGCTCCAGCGGCTCCAGCGCCTGACGCGCCTGTTCATGGCGGCCATGGTCGAGCAGCAGGCGCAGGGTTTCCAGTTGCATGCGCTGGGTGGTCAACGGCTGGTTGATCTCATGGGCCAGCGCCGCCGACATCTGCCCCAGCGCCGCCAACTTGGCCGACTGCACCAGGCCTTCCTGGGCAGTGCGCAACTCGCGTGTGCGCTCCTCGACCAGGCGCGTCAGCTCTTCGCGGCTGCGTTGGCGCAGGCGGGCGATGCGCAGGCGCTGGCTGACGAACAGCACGGCGAACACCAGGCTCAACCACACCGCGGCGCCAGACAACGCCGCGTTGCGGGCATCCTCGCTGACCTGCGGCTTGCGCAGCAGATGCAGGGTCCAGCCTTCGGTGGCCAGCGGCAAGCTCTCCCACAGATAGTCGGCGCTACCGTCCGGCCCCTGCACGCGGCTGAACGTGCTGCGTTCGTCGAAACGGGTCAGCAACTGGTGCTGCAGAGGGACCAGGGGCTGTTTGTCGTACTGGCGGGTTTCGGCCAGCTCAGCGCGGTCTGCGGCGGTCAAGGGCTGCAGCTCGCGATAGCGCCAGCCGTTCTGGTTGGCGATGAAGATGATCCCGCGCGCATCGCTGACCAGCAGGATGTCGCTGCCCAGGCGCCATTCGCGTTCAAGCTCGGGGAACTCCAGCTTGACCACCATGGCACCAAGGAAGCGTCCGTGCTCGTCGTTCACTGCGCTGGACAGGAAATAGCCCGGCACGCCGCTGGTCACGCCGACGGCGTAGAAGCTGCCGGTGCCCTGGCTGCGGGTCTGCTTGAAATAGGGGCGAAAGCCATAGTTGGAGCCGACGTACGTGGTCGGCAGGCGCCAGTTGCTGGCTGCCACGGCGAGACCGGTGCGGTCGAGCAGTTCGAGGGTCGAGGAGTTGGCGGCACCGTTGATGCGTTCGAGCTTGCGGTTCAGCGCATCCTGCAGCGATTCGCCGACCGGGCCGCGCAGGGCGTCGATCAGCTCCGGGTCCAGCGCCAGGACGGCGGGCAGGGCACGGTAGCGTTCGATGAGCGTGTGCAGGCCATTGGCGTAGAGGGTCAATTGCTCGCTGGCCCGGCGTGCGTCGGTCTGCATCGCCTGGCGCTTGGCGTGGTGCATCGCCCAACTGGCGCTGAGGGCAGTGCCGACCAGGATCAGCAGAATGATCAGGGCCAGGCGCAGTGCGCGGAAGGGTGAGGGCATGGTGCGGGTCCGGGCGTTCTGTTTAAAGTGCCGGCCCCTTCGCGGGTAAACCCGCTCCCACAAGAGCACATCCGACCCTGTGGGAGCGGGCGTGCCCGCGCAGTGGCCGCAGCGGTCTACAGCAACTCGAAGCTCTGCTGCTGCACGGCCTGCGAGTCCAGTCCGATCTGGACGTTGAACTGCCCAGGCTCGGCCACATGCTGGAGCTGGCCATTGTAGAACTTCAGGTCATCCTCGCTGATGCGGAAGGTCAAGGTTCGGGACTCGCCCGCCTTGAGCAGCACCTTCTGGAAGTTCTTCAGCTCTTTCACCGGACGGCTCATCGAAGCGCTGACATCCTGGATGTACAGCTGCACCACGGTTTCGCCATCGACCTTGCCGGTGTTCTTCACCGTCACTTCGGCCTGCAGGTTGTCACCGCGCTTGAGCGCGGTCTTCGACAGCGCAAGATCCGAGAGCTCGAAGGTGCTGTAGCTCAGGCCGTAACCGAACGGATACAGCGGGCCATTGGGCTCCTCGAAGTACTGCGAGGTGTAGTTGCCCGGCTTGCCCGGGGTGAACGGGCGACCGATGCTCAGGTGGTTGTAGTACATCGGGATCTGCCCGACCGACCGCGGGAAGGTGATGGCCAGCTTGCCGGATGGGTTGTAGTCACCGAACAGCACATCGGCGATGGCGTTGCCGCCTTCGGTGCCGCTGAACCAGGTTTCGAGGATGGCATCGGCCTGCTCGCGCTCCCAGGCGATCGACAGCGGGCGGCCGTTCATCAGCACCAGCACCAGGGGTTTGCCGGTGGCTTTGAGCGCCTTGATCAGCTCGCGCTGTACTGCCGGAATCTCCAGGGTGGTGCGGCTGGATGACTCGTGGGACATGCCGCGCGACTCACCCACCACCGCCACTACCACGTCCGATTGCTTGGCGGCCTTGACCGCTTCATCGATCAGCACGGCGGCCGGGCGCGGATCGTCGATGATTTCTGGCGCCGCGAAGTTGAGGAAGTTCAGGTAGTCGAAGATCGCCTTGTCGCCGGTGATGTTCGAACCCTTGGCGTAGATGACCTTGGCCTTGCCTTCGGTGGCGCGACGCAGGCCTTCGCGAACCGTCACCGAATGTTCGGGGCGGCCGTCGGCAGCCCAACTGCCCATCATGTCGATCGGGGCATCGGCCAGTGGGCCGACCAGGGCGATGGTGCCGGCCTTCTTCAGCGGCAGGGCCTGGTTCTTGTTCTCCAGCAGCACCAGGCTGCGCCGTGCCACGTCGCGGGCGGCCTCACGGTGCAGGCGGTCGTCGCCGTAGTAGTCCTTGAGATCGGTCTCGGGCTTGCCGATGCGCACGTAGGGGTTCTTGAACAGACCCATGTCGTACTTGGCGCCCAGCACTTCGCGTACCGCCTGGTCGAGCTCGGCCTGGGTCACTTCACCGGACTTGAGCAGGCCCGGCAGTTCCTGGCCGTAGAGGGTGTCGTTCATGCTCATGTCGATGCCGGCCTTGATCGCCAGCTTCGCCGCCTCGCGGCCGTCGCGGGCGACGCCGTGGCGGATCAGCTCCTGGATGGCGCCGTGGTCGCTGATGGTCACGCCCTTGAAGCCCCACTCCTTGCGCAGCAGATCGTTCATCAGCCAGGTATTGGAGGTGGCCGGTACGCCGTTGATCGAGTTCAGCGCCACCATCACCCCGCCTGCACCGGCGTCGAGGCTGGCGCGGTAGGGTGGCAGGTAGTCGTTGTACATTTTCGGCAGGCTCATATCGACCGTGTTGTAGTCGCGCCCGCCTTCCACTGCGCCATACAGGGCGAAGTGCTTGACGATGGCCATGATGCTGTCGGGCTCGGCCGGGCTCTTGCCCTGGAACGAGCGGACCATCACCTGGCCGATCTTCGAGGTGAGGTAGGTGTCTTCGCCGAAGCCCTCGCTGGTGCGGCCCCAGCGAGGGTCGCGGGCGATGTCGACCATCGGCGCGAAGGTCATGTCCAGGGCATCGGCCGAAGCTTCGATGGCCGAGGTGCGGCCGACCTTGGCGATGGCGTCCATGTCCCAGGTCGCTGCCAGGCCCAGGCTTATCGGGAAGATCGTACGCTCACCATGGATGGTGTCGTACGCAAAGAACATCGGAATCTTCAGGCGGCTGCGCATGGCGGCATCCTGCATCGGCCGGTTCTCCGGCGCTGTGCGCGAGTTGAAGGTACCGCCGATGCGACCGGCGGCGATCTCCTCGCGGATCTTTTCGCGCGGCATTTCCGGGCTGATACTGATCAGGCGCAACTGACCGATCTTCTCGTCGACGGTCATCTGGCTGATCAGATGGTCGATGAAGGCCCGCTTGTCTTCCAGGGGCGGGGCAGAGGTGGCGGCCACGGCCGCCTGACTGGCAAGGCCCATGGCCAGGCCCAGCAAGGACAGTTTCATCATCAATTCCGTTGTCGAGTGGTTCGCTCGCGGCCGATTTTTCGGACGGCTGTTGTTGTCTGGCCCGCTGGCGGTGTAACAGGTCGCTCCCCCATCCTCCCGCGGTCGCCGCGGATTATGCCTTATAAGTGGGGCTCGATGAGATACACTCTCGCGACCGCGTGCCGGGCTAACAACTATAAGAACGATCGAGAGACCGAAGGCATGACCCTTCTCAATGAATACGAACAACGCCAGGTTGCCGAAGCCATCGCTCGTGCCGAACAGCGCACCGACGCGGAGCTGGTGACGGTGCTGGCGCGCCACGCCGATGACTATGCGTACCTGCCGTTGCTGTGGGCCGTGCTGCTGGCGCTGGCGCTCCCCGGATTGGTGCAGGTGCTGCTGGGGTGGCCAGGGCTGCGTGGGCTGCTGGTCGCCCAGGTACTGACCTTCATCGCCTTCAGCCTGTTGCTGCGTAACCCGCGCCTGGCCGGCTGGCTGGTCCCACGGGTGCTGCGCCACCGCCGTGCCGCCGATCTTGCCCGGCGGCAATTTCGTGAGCAAAACCTGCAACGCACCGAGGGGGCTACCGGGGTGTTGATCTTCGTCAGCGAGGCGGAGCGCTATGTGACCATCCTGGCGGACGAGGGCATCGCCCAGCATCTGGACGAACGAGCACGTGCCGAACTGGTGGCACGTTTTACCGCGCAGGTCTGCGCGGGGCGCACCTTGCAGGGGTTCGTCGAATGCATCGATGCCTGCGGCGAGTTGCTCAGCCAGCACCTGCCGCCGACGCGGCGGCGCAACCAGTTGCCCAACCAGCTGGTGATCCTGGATTGAACAGTGTGTGGCGGTGCGGGCCGACGATGGGGCCTGCACAGCCACTCAAGCCTGCAAACCTGTAGAATGCCGGCCATTGCGCATCTTGAGGCACCCCCTTCCCATGTCTTCCTCCACCCCCGCTGCGGACGCCCGCGCCCAGTTCCTGACCTTGCTGGGCGATGCCCTGCACAGCGAAACCCTGACCAAGCTGGTGCTGGCGCGTCATGTCGGCGCCGACCATAGCCTGCAGCGGATCATCGCCAAGCCAGTGCAGATCAAGGGTCAGCCCTGCCTGTCGCTGGTCTACCGTCACCAGACCCGCGACATCACCCGCAACCTGCCGCTGGATCAGGCCCAGGCCCTGGTCGCCGAGTTGTTGCCGGAGAGCTTTCGCAATGCCCACCTGTTCACCGCCGAAGGCGAGGTGCAACTGGGGTTCAGCAAGAAGGGCAAGCCGCTGTTGCAACGTCACAGCGCCCAGGTGCCGCGCGAGGCTGCGGCGGGCGGGCACGATCGTGAGAAGAAACGCTATCTGGAACTGTCGCGGCCATTTCTGCGCGATCTGGGTGTGACCGACACTCAAGGTGCGCTGATTCCGTCGATGTCGCGCAAGTGGAAGCAGATCAACAAGTTCATCGAGGTCTTCGCGCATGCCCTGGGCAGTGCGCCGCTGACTGCCGACCAGGTGCTGCGAGTCGCCGACTTCGGTTCGGGCAAGGGCTACCTGACCTTCGCCATGCATGACTACCTGCGCAACACCCTGGCTCGCGAAGCGCAAGTGACCGGCGTGGAATTGCGCCCCGACATGGTCGAGCTGTGCAACGCTGCCGCGGCGCGGCTGGAGCATTCTGGCCTGGAGTTCCAGTGCGGCGATGTGCGCAGCGTGGTGCCCGATGCCATCGAGGTGATGATCGCGCTGCACGCCTGCGATATCGCCACCGACTACGCCATCCATACCGGGATCCGCTGCGGCGCGTCGATCATCATGTGCTCACCGTGCTGCCACAAGCAGATCCGTCCGCAACTGCACAGCCCAGGGCTGTTGCAGCCCATGCTGCAGTACGGGCTGCACCTGGGCCAGCAGGCCGAGATGCTCACCGACAGCCTGCGCGCGTTGTACCTGGAAGCCTGTGGCTACGAGACCAAGGTGTTCGAGTTCATTTCGTTGGAGCACACCAACAAGAACAAGATGATCCTGGCGGTCAAGCGCAGACAGGCTGGGGATAACAGCGCACTGCTGGAGAAGATCGCCCAGCTCAAGGCGTTCTATGGGATACAGGAGCATTGCCTGGAGAGCCTGTTGCGGGCCGATGGGCTCATTGCCGGCTGAGTACTGCCAGGCCCTGTGGGAGCGGGCTTGCCCGCGAAAAGCTCAGCGCCAATGTTCGCGGTGGTTCGGCGCCCCGACAAACTCGCCTCCACCGCGACTGGCGACAATCAGAAGAACCGCGTCACGCTGATCTTGGCATTGCGCCCTTGCATCAGCGCATTCTCCCCCGACAGCTCTGGTCGGGCCGACTCGTTGAACAGGTTGTCCACCGTCAGGTTGACCTCGGTGCCTTTCAGGTAGGCCTGCTGCGGCTTCCAATTGGCGAACAGGCCGTGGATCTGGTAGCTGCTGTTGGCGAACTGATCGTAGTAACGGTCACCCAGTACGCTGGCCGGCCCCTCGTAGTACTTGTCGCTTGGCAGGCGGTCGGTCTTGCGCACGAACTGCGCGGTCCAGCCGATCCGCGCATCCCAGGCCGGAATCTTCACCCCCAGCGTGGTGATCCATTTCGGCGCGGGAATATCCTTGGCCCACACATCCGGGCCCCAGGGGTTGGTGTAGGCGCCCTGGTGACGGCCGGTGATCCAGGAGAACGACGCCGAGCCGAACAGGTAGGTCGAATCGTAGAAGCTCTCGACCTCGAAGCCCTTGATCACCACATCGCCAATGTTGCGGTAGTTCGACATCAGCCCGCCGCCACAGGTGTTGGCAATGCTGCCACCGGTGACCAGTTGCTGTGGGCAGCCGATGCCGGTGGCCTTGAAGATCTCGTCCTCGATGTGGTTGCGAAACAGTGTGGTGCGCACCTGGGCGCTGTCGTTGGCCAGCACCAGGTTGTCGAAGTCGAACACGCTGCCCACGCGCAGGGCGGTGATGCGCTCCGGGTCCAGGTTGCGGCTGGTGGCTGTGCGGCTGCCGCTGCCCTGGACTTCGTACTGCTCGTCCAGCACCGGCGCCCGCCAGGTCTTGCTGTAGTCGGCGAACAGGGCGGTGTTGGGCGTGACCTTCCAGAACACCGACAGACGTGGCGACCAGCCGCTGTAGGTCTTGTCGCTGTAGTCGTGGCCGGCGGCCGGGTTGTTGTACAGCGGGGCATCGTTGGGCTTGCCCTCGTTGGTCACCTGGTCGTAGCGCAGCGACGGGGTGATGGTCACGTCACCCAGGGTGACGGCATCCTGCAGGTAGTAACCCTGGCTCCGCACCTTGCCGCTGGGCATGAAGTACGGCTGGTAGTGGCCGTAGTTGTAGCGCGGCGTGTCGTAGATGCCGCCCGGCATCCACATCTGCGTGTCGCGGTCGTGGCGGCGCACTTGCACGCCCGCCGTCAGTGCGTGCTCCAGCACGCCGGTCTCGAACAGGCTGGTGTTGGTCACGGCGAGCATACGGTCGCGGTACTCGGTGTCCATCTTGCGCCCGCCGGTGGCAGGCTGGAAGAACGCCGTGGCCAGGCGCTCGTCGGTCTGCTTGGTGTCGGAGTCGGAGTACTTCACTTCCAGGTCGACCCAGCGGTTGTCGATCGGCTGGTAGGTGTAGGTGGTCGACCAGGTGGTGTCGGTGGTGGTGCGGTTGGCCAGGAAGCGTTTGAGCGCCGCTTCGTAGCCGTACTTCTTGATGTCGGCGGCGGTGGGCGGCGTGGGGTAGGCGGTGGACGAGAACGGCGCCCAGCGTTCGCTCTGTGACTGCGACCAGGAGAAGCCCAGGCTGTGCTCTTCGTTGAAATGCACGTTGCCCTTGAACAGTGCGCCGTCCAGGTCGAGGGCGCTGTTGGGCAGGCGCGTGGGGTTGATCGGGTAGCGGCCTTGGGGATCGGGGATGTTGCTGGCCAGCTTCATGTCGCCGCCGTCGCGCTTGGTCAGGTAGGCCAAGCCATCGAAGCGGCCATCCTCGGTGCGACCGAACAGCGCCGAGCTGTACACCTGCTGGTGGTCGTTGCTGGCGTAGCCGTACTTGACCATCGCGCCGCTGTTGCGCCCTTCCTGGAGCAGGTCGCCGGCGTCCTTGGTGGTCATGTTGACGCTGCCGCCGAAACCGCCATTGCCGGTCTTGACCGAGTGCGGGCCTTTTTCCACCTCGATGTGCTTGATCAGCTCCGGCTCGATGAAAACCGTGCCTTGCTGGTAGCGTTCGAAGCCGCTCTTGGTGGCGCCGTCGACGGTCATCGGCACGTCTTCGGCGTCGCCCAGGCCCCAGATGTTGATGGTCTGCCCGCCCGGCTTGGCCGAGCCGCCCATGTTCACGCCTGGCAGAGTGGCGAGCACGCTGGGGATGTTGCTGGGCTGGTAGCGGTCGATCTGTTCCTGGTTGAGGGTCGAGCGTCCGACGTTCTGCGGTCCGATCTGCTGGCCGTCGCCGACGATGCTCATGGCGCCAAGCTGGATGCTGTTGTCGGCCTGTGGTTGCTCTTCGTTGAGCCGCACCACGTAGGTGTTGCCCATGCGCACCATGCTGAAGCGGCTGCCGGCAAGCAGGCGGGCGATCGCATCCTGCGCCTCGTAGGCACCTTGCAGGGCCGGGGCCTGGGCGTTGTGCAGCAGGGCTTCGTCGAACAGCAGCTGGACCTTGGCCTGCTGCGCCAGTTGGCTCAGCGAGCGCGCCAGCGGTAGGGCGGGCAGGTCGAACTGCTGCGGCGCGGCTTCGGCGGCCAGGCTGATAGCCAGGCACAGGGCGAGCAGGGTGGGACGAGTGGGCAAGGTTTTCAACGGACGCAACGCAGGCAACATGGATTCCCCCAAACGGCAAATGGCCGGAAAAAAGCCCGCCGTTCACGCGGCAGGCGGGGAGGAAGACGCGGTGTTGGGAAAAACCCTCACCTGCGAATGATAAAAATTCTCAAATTTATTTCGAGCGATGTTCGATGCGCAGGCGGCCGTCGCCGAGCAGTGTGGTTTTTACCGGGAGCAACGCGGGCAGAGCGGTGAGCAGTGCATCGGGATCGTGCACATCGAGATTGCCCGACACCTTGTAGCGGCCCAGGCTCGGATCGGCGAGCAGCACCGGTTGCTGGCGGTACAGGCTCAGTTCGTCGATCAGGCTCGCCAGTTCACGGTTGCGAAAGCTCACGTGGCCATCGCGCCAGTCGGCCACCGGCTGTTCCCCGAGCTCCTGACGCACCAGCGTGCCGCGTGCCGTGTCGTAGGTGACCCGTTGTCCGGCACCGAGCAGCAGCGCAGGCTGATGTTCGCCCGAGGTCTCGAAGGCGACCTGGCCGTGGGCCACGCTCAGGGCCAGCTCGCGGTCTCCACGGCGCAGGTCGAAGCCGGTGCCGACCACGCGCACGCGGGCACTGCCGGCATCGACGAACAGCGGGCGCTCCTTGTCGGGTGCCACCTCGATGTACAGCTGGCCGTGTTCGAGGCTGATCAATCGTTGTTCGGCGGTGAAGTCCAGGCGCAGGCGGGTCTGGGCGTTGACGAACAACTGGCTGCCATCGGGCAGGCGCAGGGTGCGCATGCTGTTGCTGGCCGCCAGGTTCTGATGCATCGGTGCAGTGGTGCTGCCCAGGTTGCTGGCCAGCACCGCGCACAGCAGCGCCGCAGCCATTGCCAGAGCCGGACGCCAGCGCGGCGGCTGGCGTATCGGCAGGGCGACAGGCTGGCTGGCCTGCTTGAGCGCCGCCAGGTCGTCCCACAGCTGTTCGAACTGCCGATAGGCGCGCGCATGCTCCGGGTGCTGGATCCACAGGGCGAAAGCCTTGCGCTCCTCACGCGACGGCGTATTGCGGTTGCGCGTGAACCAACTGGCCGCCTGGGCGTCGATCGGGCGCTGGTCGATGTCGTCGATAAGGCTCATTGCGGCTGCTCCCTGCCATTGTCACTGTCCAGCCGTTGCTTGCATTGCAACAGGGCGGCGGCGATGTGCTTCTCGACCATGCTTACGGAAATATCCATGCGTTCAGCGATCTGTGCCTGGGTCAGGCCTTCGAAGCGGTGCAGCATAAGGGCTTCTCGTCGCCGCGGCGAGAGTTCGCCGAGCACTTCACGCAATTGATCCAGGCGTTGCGCGTGCTGGGCGTGGTCGAGCGGGTCGTTGTCGGCCGCTGTTTCGTCCTGGGCCTGGTCGTCGAGCACGGCATGGCGCACCTTCTGCCGACGCCAGTGATCGCTCAGCAAGTTGCGCGCCACCTGGAACAGAAAGGCGCGGGGTTGCTCGACCTTGGCCCGGTCGCGGTAGCCCAGCCATTGGGTGAAGACATCCTGGGTCATGTCGGCGGCGTCACTGGCATTGTCCATGCGCTTGCGCAGGAAATGCAGGATCTCGGCATAGAAGCCGCGGCAGGTGTCCTGGGTGGCTGGGTCGGGCTTGAGGCGCTGCATGCACGCTTTCCGGGCTGGCCTGGGAAGGAAAGGGTGCGGATCTTATCGAGAATTATTTACATTTACCAGATCGCCGCGGATGAATTGTCAGTGACGTCGCGCTTGCGCCAACGGCACCGGCAGTGCCAGTTCCGCGGCGCCGAGCGGGTGGCTGGTGGCGTCGAAGAAGTGCAGGGAAACGCCAGCAAGATCGGCGAAGCGCTTGGAAAAGTGCTGCTTCTGATTGATGATCGAAGCTTCGTTCAGTGGCCGGATGGCGATGCTCAAGTGCTTGGGGCGTGCTTGGTGAATGGCTTGCAGCAGGTGTTCGTCGCTGCTGTCCAGGTGGTGGCCGAACAGGCACAGACCGTCGTGTTCGGTGGCCAACTGCGCGAGGCTCCAGGACAGATAGTCCGAGTTGCGGATCGCCCGCAGTTTCTGCTCGCTGCGGTCTTCGTTGACGAAGAGCGGCACCTCGCCAGGGATGTTCACGGCGAAGCCGTCGAGCAGTTCGCTGCCGACAGCGCTGCGCTGTCGCGTGCTGCCGTCGGGCAGCTTGAGCAGGTGCATGCCACCGTGCAGGTGCAGGACCCGGGTGCCGGTGCTGGCGGTGCGGCGTACATCGAAGAAGCCTTCGTCATCGAACAGCTGCGCGAAACCTTGTGGCGCATGTTCGATGGCCCAGGGCAGGATCAGGTCGTAGTTGCTGGTGTAGACGCTGCGGTACTGGCGCAGTGCGGCGTTGATCGACGCCAGGGTGGCGCTCGACAACAGCGTGTGCGGCGGATGCACCGTCCGGGTGGCGTGGATCAGCGCTTCCTTGATCGAGTAGTAGCGGTTCAGCGGCGCGGTGGAGTTGATCGCCAGGGCCGCATTGGCCCGTACCGTGGTGTTCAGGGTGCTCAGCACCGGTTCGAACAGCTCGGTGCCCAAGGCCTTGAACAGCGCCTGGTCGCTGATCGCCAGGCCGCTCTTGCGTCCCGCGCGCTGCGCCTGTTCGAACAGCGAGAAGTAGCCGAACGGCTTCCACAGCACCCGGCTGGCGCCATTGCCCACCAGCAGGGCGGTGCAGGAGTGGCGGGCGTTGAGATCGGGCCAGTTGGCCAGCTGGGAATCGAGAGAGGGCATCGCGCATCCGTGGGGCAAGGGTGAACGCGGGGACTTTAGCATGTCATCCAAGCTGTGAGAGGCTTGCGTCTCCAAGGAATCAGCTGCGCAGCTTCCCTTCTGAACGCGCAGCCCAAGAGGATCGATGAATGCGTATACCTGCTCTTCCGGCAATGGGCCTGGCCCTGCTCCTTTGCGCGATGAACGCCGGCGCCAGCGATGGCCCCTCCCTGGCCAAGGCCCAGCATGTTCCCCATCCGGCGGTGATCGCCCACCGCGGCGCCTCCTTCGATGCCCCCGAATCGACGCGAGCGGCCTACCTGCTGGCCCGTGAACTGGGCGCCGACTACCTGGAGCTCGACCTGCAGCGCACCCGTGACAACGTGCTGGTGGTGGTGCATGACGATGTGCTGGCGCGTACCAGCGATGTGGCCGAGCGCTTCCCCGAGCGGGCGAAGAGCCCGGTCAGCGATTTCACCCTCGCCGAGTTGAAGTCGCTCGATGCCGGCAGCTGGTTCAACAAGGCCTATCCGGATCGTGCCCGTGAATCGTTCGGCAAGCTGCAGATCCTGACGCTGGACGAAGTGATCGATATCGCCGAAGGCAACCCCGAGCGCCATCCGGGGCTGTACATCGAGACCAAGGTGCCCAAGCAGTTTCCGGGCATCGAGAAGCAGCTCAAGGAAAAACTCGAGGCTCGCGGATGGCTCGACAAACCGGGCCGGGTGATCCTGCAGACGTTCGATCGCAACAGCCTGGCGCTGCTGCACCAGCAGATGCCACAGGTGCCGAAGATCCTGCTGCTGTGGATCGGCAAGGACAGCATCGAGCCGAAGTCGGGCAAGGATTTTGCCGATTCCGCTGAACAGGACAAGGCCGCGTTCTATGCCCGCCAGGAACCAAAGGACCGTGAGGAATTCCTCCGTTGGCTGGATGCGGCCAAGGCCGGTGGCGCCATCGGTACGGGGCCTTCGGCGGTGCGCAGCAATCTGGGCGAGCAGAGCTATGCCGATCTGATCAAGCCATGGATGAACCAGGCCAGCCATGAGCGTGGCTTGCTGGTGCATGTCTACACCCTCGATGAGCGCGTGGACTTCGACAAGGCGATGAAGGCGGGGGTGGATGGTATCTTCACCAACCGGGCCGGGGAACTGCTGCGTTTTTATGGGCGTGCGCAGGTACCGGCCGAGGCGCAGTTGTTGAAGGCGCTGGGTTACTGATCGCAGCAGCACGAAGCCTCTGTAGGCGCGGGCTTGTCGGTGAAAAGAACCGCGATGGAGGACACCGGGTTAGCCGGTGATCGCGAGACAAGCCCGCACTCATACGGCGCGATTTTTTGCTGGCCAAGGTGCATGAGGTGGAACAGGTGAAGTACCCGGCTGCTTGCTATGCGGATTGATCACTCTGATCTGCAAGGGGATGGCGAGCGTGACGCAGGCGTAGGGCCGCGCGCCATTGGGTAGTGCTCTTGGAACGTGTATGGGTGTCAGTGGGAAAGCGCCTTGAGTACATGATCAGGATCATTGTAAATCGCACGTAACAGGGCTTTTGCCGGCCCTGTGGGTTCCCTGCGGCCTTGCTCCCAGTTACGCAAAGTGGCGACCTGCACATCGATCATTTCGGCGAACCGGGCCTGTGACAGGCCGGTTGCCTCGCGAATGCTCTTCACTTGTACTGCATTCACCTCGAACTGGCGCGAAGCTTGGCATTTGCCGTGAATGATCTCATCCATCTGTTGGACGCTTTCCATCAATTCGTCGAAGAAACGGTTCATACCGGGCTCCAATGGAGGACGGGTGTCTCGCACGTTGCGGGTGCGGTGTGCCCACGCGAATGACTGAAAGTAATTTACGCACCGTGCTGAGTTCTGATCCTCATGTAATCCGCTTCTGTCATTCCGCTCCCTGCTCACGCCGCTCCCTGTTACGCCACACCCGATAGGCGCGGATACCGGCGCGGACCGAGCCGAACAGCAGCTTGTCTTCCATCTCCCGCGCCATCCCCGAGCGCACCAGCATGCGCAGGAAGGTGCCGCGGGCGCGGGCGATGGCGAAATGCACGCCTTGCGCTTGCAAGGTGTCGCGCACTTCGCGCAGGGCGGCGATGCCGCTGACGTCGATGCTGGTCACGGCCTCGGCATCGAACAGCACAGCCTTGGGCTCGGGCTCGCGCTGCAGGGCTTCGAGCAGACGCATCTTGAAGTAGTCGGCGTTGAAGAACAGGATCGCGTCATCGAAGCGGTACACCACCAGGCCAGGTACCGTGCGTGCGTCCTGATGCTGGCGTACGTCGACCTGGCCTTCGATACCCGGTACCCAGCCGAGCACGGCATCGGTGGGTTGGTAGATGGTGTAGAGCAGACGCAGGATGGCCAGGGTCACGGCGAAGACGATGCCTGGCAGCACGCCCAGGCCAAGCACGCCGATGGTGGTCAGCAGGCACAGCCAGAACTCGAAGCGGCTCAGGCGCCGGATCTTGCCCAGCGACTTCAAGTCGATCAGACCCCAGCCAGCCATCAACAGCACGGCGCCCAGGGCGGCCTGGGGGATCCAGGCCATGGGAGCGGTGAAGAACAGCAGGATCAGCGCGATCACCAGCGCGGCGATGATGCCCACCAACTGGCTCTTGCCACCGACCATGTCGTTGACCGCGGTGCGCGAGTCTGCTCCGCTGATGGCGAAGCCCTGGGAAATGCCAGCGGCCAGGTTGCTCACACCCAAGGCGACGAACTCGTGGTTGGCATTGATCGCGTAGCCATGCCGCGCGGCGAAACTGCGCGCGGTGAGCATGGCGCTGCAGAAG
Source organism: Pseudomonas putida (assembly GCF_001636055.1). Lineage (NCBI taxonomy): Bacteria > Pseudomonadati > Pseudomonadota > Gammaproteobacteria > Pseudomonadales > Pseudomonadaceae > Pseudomonas > Pseudomonas putida. The sequence continues at coordinate 4,969,973 of NZ_CP011789.1, read as the reverse complement.
CTGACCGTGGCGATACCCAGCGCGTCGCGCAGCAGGCTCTTGGTTTCGGCCAGGTTGCTCTGGGGCCAGGCCAGCTCCGGGATGCCCGCAGGCACTGGGCCCAGGATCGCTACGCCGAATCGGTCGAGACCGAACAGGGCTGCTAGCACGGTGAACACTGCCACAGTCACCAGTGCCGCAGGCAACCTCGGATAGCGCCTGGGCAGCCAGATCAGCAGGGCCAGGCCACCGAGGCCGATGACCAGGGTCAGCCAGTGGATCTCACCCAGGCGCTCGAGGAAATTGATCAGACTCAGCACGAAGCCATCGCCCTCGATGCGGAACCCGACCACTTTCGACAGTTGCCCGGCAATCAGGCTCAGGCCGATACCGTTGAGGTAGCCGATCAGGATCGGCCGCGAGAAGAAGCTGGCGATGAACCCGGCGCGGGCCAGGCCTGCCGCGATCAGCATCACCCCGACCAGTACCGTGACGATCACCGACAATTCGGCGATGCGCTGCGGATCGCCCATTGCCAAGGGCGCCACAGCCCCGGCGATCATCGCGCAAGTGGCGGCGTCGGGGCCGACCATCAATTGCCGCGAGCTGCCGATCAGGGCGTAGACCATCATCGGTAGTACGCAGGCATACAGGCCGTACTGCGGCGGCAGGCCGACGATCTGCGCGTAGGCGATGGCGATCGGGATCTGGATCGCGGCCACCGACAGGCCCGCCTGCAGGTCGGCGTGGAACCACTCGCGACGGTAGTGCAGGAGGTTGGCCAGGCCGGGCAACCAGCGGGAGAGAAACATGGGCAGTCCCTTGGAAATGTCTCTGGGTAGAGTAGGCGATATGCACCCGAAGCCGTCTCGCTTGCAAGCGAAATCCGGCCGCGCATTCAAGCGGATCGGCAAGGGGGCGGCCATGGGCCAGATCAATGGAAGATGCAGAAACGAAAAAAGAGCCGACGGCTCTTTTTACGGGCGCTGAAACCAGGGGTTTCAGGCGAGGAATCTGGAGCGGGTAGAGGGAATCGAACCCTCAACTAAAGCTTGGGAAGCTTTCGTTTTGCCACTAAACTATACCCGCTTCGCAGCGCGACTTTTTACCAGAACCCAAGCCTCATGAGAAGCCCAGGGTGGTAAAAAAGCCTGTCGACGACCTGAACCGGCGGGTGACGGCCACAGGTCGCCGGGCCGCTCAGATGGCCAACGCATGCTGCCCCTGCACGTAGGTGTAACGTTGGCGCAGCTCGCGTGCTGGCTTGAGGAAACCCAGCATGGCATTGCGGGTATCCTCGCAGGCGGTCTTGTGTTCCATGTCGAGGAAGTGACCGGCATCGCGAATCACGCTGAACTGGCTCTTGCCCACATGGCGGCTGAACTGCCGGGCATCCTCGACGGTGGTGTACTCGTCACGTTCGCCGTTGATGAACAGCACCGGAATATCGATGTTGCGCGCGCCCTTCAATGCCCGCTCCAGATCATGATCCAGCACCTGGTTGATGTGAAAGTGCATCTGTGCGTACTCGTGGCTGTCCAGGCTGCTTACGTGGCGGTAGTTGAAGCGCTTGAACAGCGATGGCAGGTGCTTGCCGATGGTGTCGTTGACCAGGTTGCCGACCTGATAGCGATCGCAGGCCGACAGGTACTGGCAGCCGCGCTCCAGGTAGTCGCGCATCGGATCGTTGATCACCGGCGAGAACGAACTGACGATCGCCTTCTTCACCAGGCGTGGCTGGTGCGCCAGTGCCAGCAGGGTGCACGCGCCGCCCCAGGAGAACGACATCACGTGATCGGCACGGAAGTGCTCGATCAGCTCCAGCAGGATATGCGCCTCGGTCTCTTTCGTGAGCAGACGTTCCTGGCGGTTGTGTGGCTTGGACTTGCCGGCATAGGGCTGGTCGTACAGCACCACGTTGAATTGCGGATACAGATTGCGCACCGTCTGGGCAAAAGATGCCGTGGTGGCCAGCGAGCCGTTGATCAGGACGATCGTCTTCTCTGCCGTTTCCGCGCGATAGAACTCCGTGTAAACCCGGTACTGACCTTGGATATCAAGTACAGCGATTTCTGGCCTCATGTCATCGACTCCTGGCGCAAAAAGGGCACTCGCGTCATCTAGTGGCCTGCTCAGTCGTATCGATCGCTCGACAAGGCTGCGCAGAACCCTAGGGTGCACGTTCCATATGACAGGTAGGCATTCGCCTTGAAGTGAAACCGGGGGCCCAGTGCCGATCCCGGTTGCGCGGGTCGACGGGTATTGTTGTAGGCGGGCGATCTGCCGTGCCCCAAGGCATCGAGACCCTGGGTGGCCAGCAAAAGGCGTCTTGGACTCCATGAGTGACCGATGAGTCACATGAAGACTGACGAATTGGATTCAAGCAGCCGTGCGCGGATCGTGCAAGTGCCGCCTGGGGGATCTTTTGCGCAAAACCGCCGGATGGTCGTTCTGGCGGCGCCCATGGGCGTGGGCTGGGGTGGCATCGCGGGCGTTTGCCCGCGATGCACGTTCAGGCAGTGACGTTGGGCGAATCAGAGTGCGCCGAACACTTTCTTGGCCAGGCTGGTCGCGGCCTGTGCCGGGTTCTGGCGGATACTCTGTTCTTGCTTGGCAATCATTTCGAACAGCCCATCCAGGGCCTTTTCGGTCACATAGTTCTCGATATTGGCGTCGTCCTTGATCAGGCCCAGCCCCTTGGCCTGGCCGGCGAAGCTGTTGTACTGCTGGGCCAGACCGACCTTGTCGGTAGCCTGCTTGACGATCGGCAGGAACTTGGCGCGAATCTGCTCGCGGCTGCTCTTGTTCAGGTACTGGGTGGCCGAATCCTCACCACCGCTGAGGATGCCCTTGGCATCGGTGACGGTCATCTTTTTCACCGCATCCACGAGAATCGCCTGGGCTTGTGGCACGGCAGCCTCGGCAGCCTTGTTCATGCTGTTTTCCAGGGCATCGACCTGATCGCCCTTGCCAAACATCTTCATCGCTTTGGCGGCCTTGCCCAGGTTTCCGGGCAGTTCGATGCGCACGTCAGGGTTGTTGTTGAAGCCACCAGGGGTGCTCAACTGCTTGACGGCAATCTGCGCGCCCTGAGTCAGGGCGTCCTTGAGGCCGCCGGAGGCGTCGCTCTGGGACAGGTCGCCAAGCGACAGGGCCAGGGCGCTGGCCGACAGGAGCAAGCCGGCGCACAGGGTAGTGAAGCGCAAGGAGGAGCGAATCATGGAGACTTCCTTATGGGCAGAAATGAAGCGGAATCAGCGCACCTGATCGACTTTGATCCGCACAGGTTGCGGGTCGCTGCCGTCGAGTCGGACGCCGTGGTGTTCGGTGTTGATGAACAGCAACTTGCCATCGAGCTCGATACGCGCGCTGACGGCGTAGCGATGGCCCGGTTGGACTTTGGCTGGGTCGTAGCTGAGCTGGAACGGCAGTGGCACGTTGCCTTTGACCGGACCTGACTGGCTGGCCAGGGTGACAGCCGGGGCGTCCATCAGCGAGACATCCTGCAGGTTCACGCTGAGCGTGGCGGCAGGCGGCAGGGCGATGCGCTGCAGGTAGAAGACTTCGCCTTCCAGGCTGGCCTGGTGGGGCGGGGTATGGCTGGAGCAGGCTGTGAGCAGGGTGGCGCAGCACAGCGTGAGAAGTTTTTTCATGGAATCTCCGCAGTCCTTGGCGTGGGCTTGTGGCCGACCACTGGGACTTTAGCGCAATGGCGGGTGGGGAAGGAAATCTGTCCGGTGCTCAGCGCCATGCCCGGAGCATTTGCCGCGCTGGCCTTTTCGCTGGCAAGCCCGCTCCCACAAAATCTTGCAGGGGTGGGGTTGCCTGCGAAAAGGCCAACCCTGGATCAGGCGATAGCCTGTTCTCCGGTGTCGTCCCTATGCAGCGCCACCTGCCGGATCGACAAGCGCAGCTCCGCCGACAGCACCCGCTTGGCGACGCCTTCGGCCAGCTCGGCGAGTTTGTCGTGGTAGCCGAGCTTGCCATTGCCATCCGGCAGCAGCACGCCTTCACGCACCAGGGTCTGGATGAAGTGGCGGAACAGGGTCTTGTCGAAGAACTCCGGGGCATTGAGCCCATGCAGGATCGACAGGCGCTGGGCCATCATCACGCACAGGTCTTCCAGTTCTTCGGCGTTCAGGCTGTGCTGGCCACTGTTGAGCAGCAGCGAAGTGGCCATGTAGAAACGCTGTAGCGTCTGGGTGATGGCGCGGGCCAACAGGGTGAGCAGCACGAACTGGCGCGAGCTGGGCGCCGGACGCAGGTACACGCCGTTCTCGAAGCGCAGCAGGCCTTGCTCGACCAGTGCGCTCAGCCATTGGTCGATGGCCTCGTCGAGTTGCTCCGGTGTCCAGCGCAGGAACAATTCGGCCTGCAGGTACGGGTAAAGCGCCTGGACATATTGCCCCACCAGTTCGCGACTCATCCGCGAGCTGCTGAGGAAGAAACTGGCGAGCAGCGCCGGCAGGGCGAAGATGTGCAGGACGTTGTTGCGGTAATAGGTCATCAGCACCGCATTGGCTTCGTCCAGGTAGAGGATACGCCCCAGGGCGTCCTTCTGTTCGGCCAGCAACTCCATGCTCCTGACATGTTCGATCAGCGCCTTGCCGTCGCCTTCGGGCAGGGTCACGTGGCTTGAGTAGGGCACCTGGCGCAGCAGGGCCAGGTAGAGGTCGAGCACACGAATCAGGGCGCGCTCGTCGAGCGCCAGGCGGCTGGTCGAGAGCAGCGCGAGGGCCACCAGGTTGACCGGGTTGATGGCTGCCGCACCGTTCAGGTGTTGGGCAACCGTCTGGCCCAGGCGTGTGGTGGTGTCGTTGAGCCAGTCCGGGCGGAACTGCGGGGCAAGGTCTTGCTCGCGCCAGCCAGGTTGCTGCTGGTCCAGGAACGCGCCCAGGCGGATCGGTTCGCCGAAGTTGACATAGACCTGGCCGAAGCGTTGCTTGAGGGCGCCGATGACCTTGAAGATGTCGAAAATCGACTCTTTCTTCTTGCTCGCACCACGCAGCTCTCCCAGGTAGGTACGGCCTTCGAGTACGCGTTCATAGCCGATATAGACCGGCACGAAGACGATCGGCGTGCGCGAGGAACGCAGGAAGCTGCGCAGGGTGATCGCCAGCATGCCCGGGCGTGGCTGCAGCATGCGCCCGGTGCGCGAGCGTCCGCCCTCGACGAAGTACTCCACCGGGAAGCCTTTGGTGAACAAGGTGTGCAGGTACTCGTTGAACACTGCGGTGTACAGCGGGTTACCCTTGAACGTCCGGCGCATGAAGAACGCACCACCGCGGCGCAACAGGCCGCCGATCACCGGCATGTTGAGGTTGATGCCGGCGGCGATGTGCGGCGGCGTCAGGCCATTGCGGAACAACAGGTACGACAGCAGCAGGTAGTCGATGTGGCTGCGATGACACGGCACGTAGATCACTTCGTGGCCCGGTGCGATGCCTTGCACCTGTTCGATGTGGTTGACCTTGATGCCGTCGTAGATCTTGTTCCAGAACCAGCTCAGCACCACTTCCAGGAAGCGGATCGCGGTGTAGGTGTAGTCCGAGGCGATCTCGTTGCCGTAGTGCAGCGCCTTGGCCTCGGCCTTGGCGTAAGGGATCTTCTCGCGCTCGGCTTCATCGCTGATCGCCTGGCGTACCAGCGGGTCATGGACCAGGCCCTTGACCAGGTTGCGTCGGTGCGAGATGTCCGGCCCGATCACTGCGGTCTTGAGGTTGCGAAAATGCACGCGCAGCAGGCGCTGGGCCATGCGCACGGTACGCTCCTGGCCCTTGTTGTGCTGCACCAGTTCACGCAGGTGGATCGGCGCGGAGAACTGCACGCGGGTCTTGCGGCCGAGGATCAATACACTGAGCAGGCGGCGCAGACGGCCGGTGACTGCCCAGCTGTCGGCGAACAACAGTTTCCACGGGCTGGATTCGCTGGCCGGGGTCTGCCCCCAGAACACGCTGACCGGGATGATTTGCGCATCCTCTTCGGCATGCTCGCCAATGGCTGCGATCAGGCGCTCCAGGGTGGGGGGCGCGCCGCGTTTGTCCTGGCGGCCTAGCCAGTCCGGGTCTGGGGTGAGGTAGAAGAACGCCGCAGGTTCGTGCAGCGGCCCAACGGCAACGGGCAACACGGGGCGTGGCAGCCCCGCCTTGGTGCATTCGCGGTCGACCACCGCCAGGTCAGTGAGCGACGGCGAGGGCAAGGCATAGAACACCGGGCGGCTGCGGTCGAGCTGGAGCGTCAGCGAAGACTGATTGATGGTTTCGGATCGCACCCACAGATAGAGCACGCGACGCAGGGCGCCGAAGATCAGGCGGCGCAGGGGGGAACGGGTCATGGGGTGTCTGCCCTGGAAAATGTATCAGGTGATATACCAGCAAGTTAGGCTGCTGTATCTGCATAAGTTCAGCAAAAATCGGCCATCCACGGGCCAGTCATCAAATTTTTTTGTTCTCTGTCATATACTCGGTCCGCACCTTGCAGGAAATTTCCTCAAGCAGTGTCGGCACAGGGAGGAGACCCTGTGCCTGCAAGGCGATCTTCAAAATAAAAATCCGGAGTGTTTCAGATGTCGTCTCGTGAGACTGGGAATGTGAAGTGGTTCAACGATGCCAAGGGTTTTGGCTTCATTCAGCGCGAAGGGGGAGCGGATGTGTTCGTCCACTATCGTGCGATCCGCGGTGAGGGGCATCGTACCCTGGTCGAGGGACAGCAGGTCGAATACTCCCTGGTGCAGGGCCAGAAAGGCCTGCAGGCAGAGGACGTGGTCGGTCTCTGACACGTAGTCGGCACGCTTCAAGCTGCAGGTTGTCCGTGGAACTTGCAGCCTGATGCGAGCTTTTTCAGCTGGTGCGCCAGGTGATTTCCTCTTCACCGTCGGCGCTGATGCGGATCCAGCGATCGGCATCCTCTTCACCATCCTCCTCGACCCAACTGCCCGGCGCGCAGCGCACTTCGACATTGAGCGCAGCGAAGGCGGCGCGGGCGCAAGCGACGTCATCGGCCCACGGCGTCTGATCGCTTTCCAGGTACAGGCTGTTCCATTTCCCTACAGCCTTGGGTAACCAGGTGACCGGAATGTTACCGGCTGTGCACTTGAAGGTCTGGCCTTTCTGTTTCCATTCGCTGCATGGGCCCAGGGCCTGGGTCAGCCAGTCGGCGATCTGCTTGTGATCGACGTCGGCGTCCTTGAGGTAGATCTCGATATCGGGTTGGCGCATTTCAGGGCTCCGGGTGTGCTCAGTCTTGGCGCACGAAATAGTCATAACGCATGGAAACCGTGACGTCGAACGGCTCAGGCTGCTCGATCACGCTGGCACGTTTCTCGGCGCTGGCGCGCCAGCCGTGCGGGGTCATCGCCAGCAGGTCCGCGCGGGCCTTGCCTTCGCGCAGTGTCAGGGTGAACTCGAGCACCTCTTCATGGGCGTGCTGCATGCCGTCCGGGACCAAGGCCAGGTGCTTGTCGTCGGCGTAGGGGCGCACTTCATCGTAGAGCATCTGGCGCAGCTCCATCAGGTGGCCGCTGGTCGGTCCGACCCGCATCAGGCCGCCACCTGGGGCAAGCAGACGCTTGGCTTCGGCCCAGTCGAGCGGGCTGAAGACACTGGCGATGAAGTTGCAACTGGCGTCCGCCATCGGCACTCGAGCCATGCTGGCGACCATCCAGGTCAACTGCGGCGCGCGGCGGCAGGCCCGCTTGACTGCCTCGCGGGAGATGTCCAGCGCATAGCCGTCTGCCGTTGGCAGCGCCTGGGCGATCTGCGCGGTGTAATAGCCCTCGCCGCAGCCGATGTCGAGCCACGTTGCAGGCTGGCGCTCGGCGGCCAGTTGCGCCAGGCGCGCGGCTACCGGAGCGTAGTGACCGGCGTCGAGGAAGTCGCGGCGGGCCTCGACCATCGCTTGATTGTCGCCCGGGTCGCGGCTGTTCTTGTGCTGTACTGGCAGCAGGTTCAGGTAGCCTTGGCGGGCGCGGTCGAAGCGGTGGCCGGCAGGACAGGCCACGCCGTTGTCGAGCTGCGCCAGCGGCGCCTGGCAGAGGGGGCAGGCAAGCATCAGGCGAGCAACCGCACCAGGGTTTGGTAGTAGATTTCGGTCAGCAGGTCCAGGTCGCTGGCCAGGATGCGCTCGTCCACCTGGTGGATGGTGGCGTTGACCGGACCCAGTTCGACCACCTGGGTGCCCATGGTGGCGATGAAGCGGCCATCGGAGGTGCCGCCGCTGGTGGACGGCTGGGTGTCGCGACCGGTGACGGCCTTGATGCTCGATGACACCGCATCGAGCAGCTCACCCGGTTCGGTGAGGAACGGCAGGCCCGACAGCGCCCAGTCGATCGACCAGTCCAGCTGGTGCTTGTCGAGAATCGTCGCGACCCGCTGCTGCAGGCCTTCGACGGTCGACTCGGTGGAGAAGCGGAAGTTGAACAGCGCGATCAGGTCGCCCGGGACCACGTTGGTGGCGCCGGTGCCGGAGTTGAGGTTGGAGATCTGGAAGCTGGTCGGCGGGAAGAAGGCATTGCCCTCGTCCCAGTGCTCGGCGGCAAGTTCTGCCAGGGCCGGTGCGGCCAGGTGTATCGGGTTGCGGGCCAGGTGCGGGTAGGCCACGTGGCCCTGCTTGCCGCGCACGGTCAACTTGGCGCCGAGCGAGCCGCGACGGCCGTTCTTGACCACGTCCCCGAGCAGCGTGGTGCTCGACGGCTCGCCGACGATGCACCAGTCCAGGCGCTCGTTGCGGGCCTTGAGCAACTCGACCACGGCCTTGGTGCCGTGATGCGCCGGGCCTTCCTCGTCGCTGGTGATGAGGAAGGCCACCTTACCGCGGTGATTGGGGTAATCGTTCACGAAGCGCTCACTGGCGATCACCATCGAGGCCAGGCTGCCTTTCATGTCGGCAGCACCGCGGCCGCAGAGCATGCCGTCGGCGTCGATCAGGGCGTCGAAAGGCTCATGCTGCCATTGCTGCACGGGGCCGGTGGGCACAACGTCGGTGTGACCGGCGAAGCACAACACCGGGCCGTCCTGGTTGCCATGGGTGGCCCAGAAGTTGTCGACGTCCTCGAAGCGCATCGGCTCGAGCTGGAAGCCGACGGCACCCAGGCGGTTCATCATCTGGGTCTGGCAGTCGGCATCGACCGGCGTCACCGAGGGGCGACGGATCAGGTCGCAGGCCAGTTGAAGGGTGGGCGAGAGCTCGGCTGGGGCCGTCATGGGGGACTCCGGGGCAAGGCAAGGCGGGAAATCTTGGGGGCGTTATCTTATATCAAATGATTTCAGGCTTCACGGCCCATTCGCCAGCAAGTCGCAGCGGTGGTTCGCCCCTGCCAGCCCATGCACGGTCCACAGCACCGGTGCGGTACCTGCAGGAGCGGGCTTGCCCGCGAACGGGCTGCCAAGCAGCCCACGTTGCATCAGGCCTGCTGCGGTTCGGCGGCCTTTTCTCCAGGCTTGGGCAGCGACGACAGCAACGCCATCACCAATGCCGCCAGGTACGGCAGCGACTGCACCAGCAGCATTGCTACCCAGAAGCGCATGTCGGAACTGGGCAACCCTTGCACCAGGTAGATCCCGGCCGCGGCGCTCCACAGCAGCAACATGATGAACAGTTCTTCGCGCGCCTCGGAGATCGCCACCAGCACGCCATGGCTGTCGGCGTTCTTGGGGGTGCGGAAGAACGGCATGCTGCTGGTGAAGAAGCCGTACAGCACCGCCTTGGCGATGGTGTGCGACAACGCCAGGCCGGCCAGGGCGGCGGCGAAGGCGTCCTTCATGTTGACCCCCACCGCACGGCGGTAGAGGAAGACGATCTTGCCGACCTTGAAGAAGAACAGCGCCAGCGGCGGGATGGCAAAGATCATCAGCGGTGGATCGACGCGATGCGGCACGATGATCATCGCCGCCGACCACAACAGTGCGCCGACGGTGAAGAAAATGTTCATGCCATCGGCGATCCATGGCAGCCAGCCAGCCAGGAAGTGGTAGCGCTGGCCACGGGTCAGCTCGCTGTTCCTGCCGCGCAGCAGGGCGCCGGCGTGATGCTTGATGATCTGGATCGCACCATAGGCCCAGCGGAAACGCTGTTTCTTGAAGTCGATGAAGGTATCGGGCATCAGGCCCTTGCCATAGCTGTTGTGGGCGTAGGCAGCCGACAGCCCCTTCTCGAACACTCGCAGGCCCAGCTCGGCATCCTCGCAGATGCACCATTCGGCCCAGCCCAGCTCTTCGAGCACGCTGCGGCGGGTCATGGTCATGGTGCCGTGCTGGATGATCGCGTCACGGTCGTTGCGGGTGACCATGCCGATGTGGAAGAAGCCCTTGTATTCGCTGTAGCACAGCTTCTTGAAGGCGCTCTCGTGCTGGTCGCGGTAGTCCTGCGGCGACTGCACCACGGCGATCTTCGGGTCGGCGAAGTGCGGGACCATGTGCTTGAGCCAGTTGCGGTCGACGCAGTAGTCCGAGTCGATCACCGCGATCACTTCGGCGTCCTTGGCGGTGTGCGGGATCAGGTAGTTCAGCGCGCCGCCCTTGAAGCCGGCCAGCGGTGCCACGTGGAAGAAGCGGAAGCGCTCGCCGAGTTTCTCGCAGTGGGCCTTGAGCGGCTCCCACACGGCCGGGTCCTTGGTGTTGTTGTCGATCACCAGTACTTCGTAGTCTGGATAGTCCAGGGCGGCGAGGGCGTCGAGGGTCTGTTTCACCATCTCCGGTGGCTCGTTGTAGCACGGCACGTGCACCGAGACCTTGGGCCGGTACGCAGCGTCGCCCTGCACCGGCAGGAACTCGCGTCGTCGCTTGTGAATCCATACGGCCTCGGCCAGCTCGTGGGCCTCGGTGAGCAAGACGATGAACACGCCGATGGCGCCGAGGGCCAGAAGCAAGCCTACGGTCAGGCTGAACCAGGTGCTGTACTGCTGGCTGTAGTCGTAGGCGATCCACACCAGTACCGACCCGCAGAGGAAGGTGATGAAGGTCAGGAAGGTGCGTCCGCGTTGGCGCAGGGCCGAGCCGTCGATCAGCAGCACGGTCAGGGCGATCATCGCCAGCACCACCGAAGCCACGGCCAGGGCTCGCCATTGTGGAATGGCAACCACCGGCCCTTCGAAGTTGAATTTCTGCTGGCGTTCGGCGTTGAACACGCCCCAGTAGGCGCCCACCGAGCCTTCGTCGCTGGCTTTCCAGGGTTGGTCGTAGGCTTCGATCACGAAGTAGTTGAAGCCGCGGCGGTTCAAGGTGTTGACCAGGGTGCGCAGGTAGATCGCCTGGTCGGCCTGGGTCGCATCGGCGCCGCCGCGCATGCGGCCATTGCTCGGCCAGCCCACTTCCGACAGCAGCAAGGGTTTGCGCGGGAACTGGCGCTTGAGGTCGCGGGCGCGGTCGAGCACGAACTGGATCGAGTCGCCCACCGGTACGAACTCCCAGTAAGGCAGGATGTGCGCGGCGATGAGGTCGACGTGCTTGGCCAGTTCCGGATGCTCTTTCCAGATGTGCCATTGCTCACTGGTGGTAACGGGGACTTTGACTGCGGCGCGCACTCGGTCCAGGTACTTGATCAGCGCCTCTGGCGTGATTTCTTCGCGGAACAGTGCTTCGTTGCCCACCACCACTCGCACCACGCTGCGCGAGCTGTTGGCCAGGCCGATGGCTTTTTCGATCTCGCGCTCGTTGCGCTCCAGGTCCGTACTGATCCAGATGCCCAGGGTCACACGCAGGCCCAGCTCCTCGGCCAGGTGCGGAATCTCCGCCTGGGTGCCTTCGACGGTGTAGATACGGATGCTGTCGGTGAGCTTGCTGAGTTGCTCCAGATCCTGGCGCATCTCGTCTTCGCTGGGGTACTGGCCCTTTTGCGGGCTTTCACCGAGACGGAAGGGTGAGTAGGAGAAGCCGGAGATCTGTTCTGGCCAGGCAGGGGCCGACACCGGGCGGTTGATCAGCGCCCAGAAGCCGGTGAACAGCGCGGCAATGGCCAGCACCACTACCAGGTTGAGACCGAATTTGCGTGATGACATAGGTGATTCAGTTTCCGAGGCAGGGAGCGGGAAGCTCGCGTCGTGGATCCCGCTCTGTTGTCGTCCAGATCTGCTTGTTTGATAAGACATTAAAGCAGGATTGGTAGGCTGTTTCCTAATGAACGCGCGCCGCGCCAAGACCCCCCTCATGTCGACAAGCCCGCACCGGCGTGTCCGCATGGCATATAATGCGCGCCGGTTTTTTCGGGGTATGAACATGAGCACAGAAGATCCACGCTTTGCCGGTGTCGCCCGGCTGTACGGCGATGACGGCCTGCAACGTCTGCGTCAGGCCCACGTGGCAGTCGTCGGCATCGGCGGTGTGGGTTCCTGGGCGGCGGAAGCCCTGGCGCGCAGCGGCGTGGGTGAAATCAGCCTGTTCGATCTGGACGATGTCTGCGTCAGCAACACCAATCGCCAGGCTCATGCACTGGAGGGGCAGGTGGGGCGCTCGAAGGTCGAGGTCATGGCCGAGCGCCTGCGTGCGATCAACCCGGCCTGCACCGTGCATGCGGTCGCTGACTTCGTCACCCGTGACACCATGCTCGAATACATCACCGAGTCGCTGGATTGCGTGATCGACTGCATCGACAGCGTGCAGGCCAAGGCTGCGCTGATCGCCTGGTGCCGCCGACGCAAGATTGCGATTGTCACCACAGGTGGTGCGGGCGGACAGATCGATCCGACCCAGATCCAGATTGGCGACCTCAACAAGACCTTCAACGACCCACTGGCGTCGCGGGTACGTTCCACCTTGCGCCGGGACTACAACTTCTCGCGCAATGTCAGCCGTAATTACGGGGTGCCCTGTGTGTTCTCCAGCGAGCAACTGCGCTACCCCAAGGGCGATGGCAGTGTTTGCCTGCAGAAGAGCTTCGTGGGGGAAGGCGTGCGCCTGGATTGCTCGGGGGGCTTCGGCGCGGTGATGATGGTCACCGCGACCTTCGGCATGGTGGCCGTGAGCAAGGCTGTGGAGAAGCTGGTGGCGGGGGCGCGGCGGCCCTCGGAGCGGGTGAAGGCGCAATAAGCGCGGGGGCTTCTTCGCGGGTGCCGCAGCAGGGGGGGGACCGGCGAAGCAGGTGCCGCCGACTCAGGGGCTGGACACCAACTCCGTCATCCGCAACAACACCGCATGCAGCCCATTGCTGCGTGAAGGCGAAAGGTGCCGCTCCAGCCCCAGTTGTGTGAACCACGCACGCAGGTCCAACGCGGCCAACGCTTCGCTGTCCAGCCCCTGTACCCGCACCAGCAGCAGCGCCAATAGACCGCGCAGCAGCCGGGCATCGCTGGTGGCCCTGAAGCGCCACTGTCCGTCGACCTGGCCAGTCACCAACCAGACCAGGCTTTCGCAGCCATGTACGCGGTTGGCGTCGGTCTTGTCAGACTCGTCCAGTGGCTCCAGGCGATCGCCTATCTGCATCAACAGGCGTGCGCGCTGTTCCCAGCCTTTTGCGTGGGTGAAGGTGTCCAGTGCCTGCTGGGCGTCGGCAGGCAGGCTCACCGCAGCAGCTCCAGGCCCTGGTCGAGCGCATCGAAGAAGCGCTGCAGGTCGTCGCTGTCGTTGTACAGCCCCAGCGAAACGCGGATCGCGCCTTCCAGCCCCAGTCCCTTGAGCAATGGCATCGCGCAATGGTGGCCGGCGCGCACTGCGATCCCTTGTTCGGTCAGCAGGTGGGCGATATCGGCGTTGTGCACGCCATCGATGACGAAACTGGCCAGTGCGCTCTGTGGGGTGCCGAGCATGCGCACGCCTTCGCGGTCGGCCAGGCCGCGCACCAGGTGCTGGTGCAGGCTGGCTTCGTGGGCTGCCACGGCCGCAGGATCGAGGCTGGCAAGGTAATCGAGGGTCGCGCCCAGGCCGATGACACTGGCGATCGGCGGCGTGCCCGCCTCGAAGCCCAGTGGCGCGGGACGAAAGCTTGCCTCATGGTAGTCGGCCAGTTGCACCATCTCGCCGCCGAACTGCCAGTGGCGCAGCCGTGCCAGGGCCTCCGTGCGGCCATAGAGCGCGCCAACCCCATCCGGGCCATATAGCTTGTGGCTGGAAAATACGTAGAAATCGCAGCCCAACTGCTGCACGTCGTGGCGGCCATGAACCACGCCCTGGGCGCCATCGACCACGCTCAGAGCGCCTTGGGCGCGGGCATGAGCGAGCAGCGCAGGCAATGGCTGCCAGGTGCCGAGCACGTTGGACAGTTGGCTCAGCGCCACCAGGCGTGTGCGCGACCCGATCAGTTGCAGGGCCTGGTCGAGGTCGATCCGGCCATGTTCGTCCAGCGGCAGCACTACCAGGCGCAGATTGCGGCGCCGCGCCAATTGTTGCCAGGGCAGCAGGTTGGCGTGGTGCTCCAGCGCGCTGACGGCGATTTCGTCGCCGGCTTCGAAGCCATGCTCCAGCCCGTATGCCAGCAGGTTGAGCGCCGAGGTGGCGCCGTGGGTGAAGATGATCTGCCGGGAGTCAGCGGCGTTGAGCCAGGCAGCAACCTTGTCGCGGCTGGTCTCGAATGCCTGGGTCGCTAGCGCGCCAGGCAGGTGCTGGGCGCGGTGCACATTGGCTGCACCATGGCTGTAGTAGTGGCTCAGGGCATCAAGCAGGGCCTGGGGTTTCTGTGTTGTGGCGGCGCTGTCCAGGTAGGTCTGGTGCTGCCGTTGCAGGGCGGTGATGGCGGGAAAGTCGGCACGCCAGGGGGAGGGCTGGAACATGATTGCGGGGCCTGGAATGAAAATCGGGTCTGGCGTGGTGCCAGACCCGATCTTAACATCTCAGACGCCGAGAGTCCGCTGATCGCGGGCAAGCCCGCTTCTACAGAGGCCTGCAAGGTTCTCAGTTGTGTGCGTGCAGCGCCTCGTTCAGCTCGATGGCCGACTTGTGGGTCTTGCACTCGACTGCGCCGTTGAGCGAGTTGCGACGGAACAGCAGGTCGGTCTGGCCGGCCAGGTCACGGGCCTTGACCACCTTGACCAGCTCATTGTGCTCGTCGAGCAGGTTCACCTTGGTGCCAGCGGTGATGTACAGGCCGGCTTCGACAGTGTTGCGGTCGCCCAGCGGGATACCGATACCGGCGTTGGCGCCGATCAGGCAGCCTTCGCCAACCTTGATGACGATGTTGCCGCCACCGGACAGGGTGCCCATGGTCGAGCAACCACCGCCCAGGTCCGAGCCCTTGCCGACGAACACGCCTGCCGAGACACGGCCTTCGATCATGCCCGGGCCTTCGGTGCCAGCGTTAAAGTTGACGAAGCCTTCGTGCATGATGGTGGTGCCTTCGCCGATATAGGCGCCCAGGCGCACGCGGGCGGTGTCGGCGATACGCACGCCGCTCGGGACCACGTAGTCGGTCATCTTCGGGAACTTGTCCACCGAGAACACTTCCAGCAGCTCGCCCTTCAGGCGTGCTTCCAGTTGCTGCTCGGCCAGTTCGGCCAGGTCGATGGCACCCTGGTTGGTCCAGGCCACGTTCGGCAGCAGCGGGAAGATGCCGGCCAGGGAAACGCCGTGCGGCTTGACCAGGCGGTGCGACAGCAGGTGCAGCTTGAGGTAGGCCTCGGGGGTCGAGGTCAGCGCGCCGTCTTCGGCGAGCAGGGTGGCGACCAGCGGCTTGTGGCTTTCGGCCAGGCGGGTCAGCAATGCGTGCTGGGTGGCGTCCACGCCCTTGACCGCGTCGGCGAGCTGGGCGGCCTGGGCCGGGCTGAAGGCGATCGCCTGGTTGCCGCCTTCGTAACCGAGGATCGGAGCGACGGCCGCGACCAGCTCGGTGGACGGGTTGAGCAGGGGCTGAGCGTAGAAGACTTCCAGCCAGGTGCCCTGGCGGTTCTGGGTGCCGACACCGAAGGCCAGGCTGAACAGAGTGGTGGACATGCAATTACCTCGTGCGAAATAGGGTGTGGAGCGGATCAGGCCAGTGCCGCGGCGTACAGGTCGGGCTTGAAGCCCACCAGGGTGCGGTCACCCAGATCGAGCACCGGGCGCTTGATCATCGACGGTTGAGCCAGCATCAGCTCGATGGCCTTTGCCTGGTTCAGGTCGGCCTTGCTGGCCTCGTCGAGCTTGCGGAAGGTGGTGCCGGCGCGGTTCAGCACGACTTCCCAGCCGTGCTCGTCGCACCAGCGCTCGAGGCTGTCACGGTCGATGCCTTGGGTCTTGTAGTCGTGGAGCGCGTAACCGATGGCCTGTTCTTCAAGCCAGGTGCGGGCCTTTTTCATGGTGTCGCAGGCTTTGATGCCGTAGAGAGTGTAAGCCATTGAATGCCTGGGGCTGCCGGGCCGGACCTGGCGTCCCCGATACTCCTTGAAGAATGGGTGGGGCGATTATGCGGTATCGATGGGCCTGGCGCCACGGCTTGCTGTCCGGCTAGGCGATCGATCTGTATCACGACCTCTCAGGTAGCATTGTGTTACATATTCCCGGGTGGCGTTCGACCATGGTTCAGCGGTGCATCATCACCGCCCGACGCTAACATATTGTTTCAAGGGCGAAGTCTGGCCTTTTTTTCGTGTCTGCTTTCATACAGGAAGTCTTGCCAATGCAGTCAGCCTATACCGTTCTTATCCTGCTGATGCTGGTGAGCCTTTCCAAGCTGGTCGGACGCATGGTGCCGCTGCCCTTGCCGCTGGTGCAGATCGCGGCCGGCGCGCTGCTGGCCTGGCCCACGCTTGGGCTGCATGTGGCCCTCGATCCCGAGCTGTTCCTGTTTCTGTTCCTGCCGCCGCTGCTGTTCGCCGATGGCTGGCGCATCCCCAAGCGTGAGCTCTGGCGCATTCGTGGCCCGGTGGTGGCCTTGGCCGTGGGGTTGGTGCTGTTCACCGTGGTGGGGGCGGGGTACTTCATTCACTGGATCCTGCCAAGCATTCCACTGCCGGTAGCGTTCGCCCTGGCCGCGGTGCTCTCGCCCACTGATGCGGTGGCGGTTTCGGCGATTACCCAGGATCGCCTGCCAACCCCCTTGATGCATATGCTCCAGGGCGAAGCACTGATGAACGATGCTTCGGGCCTGGTGACGTTCAAGTTCGCGTTGGCAGCTGCCATTACCGGGGTATTTTCGTTGACCGATGCCAGCCTGACGTTCGTGCTGGTAGCCATCGGCGGGCTTGCGGTTGGCGTGGGCCTCAGCTGGCTGGTGGGGCGCCTGCGTGCCTGGATGATCGCCCGGGGCTGGGACGATCCGGCGACGCATGTGGTGTTCATGCTGCTGTTGCCGTTTGCCGCCTATGTGCTGGCCGAACGACTCGGTGTCTCGGGCATTCTCTCGGCGGTGGCGGCAGGGATGATGCAGAGCTGGCTCGACCTGTTGCCGCGCCAGACCAGCACGCGCCTGCTCAACCGCAGCGTCTGGTCGCTGCTGGAGTTCGCCTTCAATGGTCTGATCTTCCTGCTGCTGGGCTTGCAATTACCCGACATCATCAAGGCAGTTGTCAGCCACGAAACGTCGTTGTGGCCGACCCTGGCCTGGCGTTGCCTTGATGTGGTGGCGATCTTCGTGGCGTTGGTGCTGCTGCGGTTCGTCTGGGTACAGAGCGTGTGGCGCGCTATCGGCGTGGTGCGCCGCTGGCGCGGTAAGTCGGCGTTGGTGCTGATGCCCAGCGCACGTTCGTGCTGGCTGTTGACCCTTGGCGGTGTGCGTGGGGCTGTGACCTTGGCGGGTGTGATGTCGGTACCCTTGCTGATCGGGGCCGGCCAGGCGTTCCCGGAGCGTGATCTGCTGATCTTCATTGCCGCCGGGGTGATCCTGCTGTCGCTGATCAGTGCCTGCATCGCCCTGCCGATCCTGTTGCGCGGGGTGACCAAGAGCCCGGACGAGCGCCTGCACCAGGAGGTGCAGGAAGCCTGGAGGCGTACTGCGGAAGCCGCCATCCATGCCTTGGAGGCTGAGGAGGTCGTCGATGCCAATGCCCCGCAGGATGCCGCCCAGGCGACGCTGGCGACCGAGCTGAAGGCGCGCCTGATGGCAGAGTACCGGGACGAGCTGGACAGCTACAACGACAGCGCCGAAGCGCGTGCATTGGCCGAACAGATGGATCTTCTGGAGCGTCGGCTGCGCCTGCGCGCATTGCGCGCGCAGCGGCTGGAGCTCTACAGCCTGCACCGCCAGCACCTGGTGGGGGATGAAGTCGTGCGCCAGGTGCTGGGGGAGTTGGACATGAGCGAGGCGAACCTGGGGCAGGTTCGTTAGCGTCAGTCGTGCGGGTAGGCCAGGCGCATCAGGTCGATGTCTTTCGCACTGAGCTCTGTGTTCTGGCCTATCTCGGAATTATCCAAGGTCATCCAGGCCGCAATCGGGTAATGCATTATGGATAGCGGATCGTACTGGGTTTTGATCAGTCCGCTGTCGGGCCGTTTGTTCAGGTATTGCTCCCTGACGTCTTGCTCTGACCAGCCAGCCGCACGCTTGTGAGCTTCGATTAGCAACGGCTCGTTCCAGGGGATGCTGGCATCGGGGTGCAGATGTTCATGTTCGAACCCCAGCGCATGGCCGAACTCGTGTAACACGGTGGATTCGAATGTTTCATCCCCCGGTATGACATTCAGCGCCATGGTGTCGTCTTCATAAGCCAGTGCATCGGTGCCGATGTCTGATTCGTTGTGCTCTGCATGCTTGCCTGTGAGGATCCTGATCTGGGCATGTTTGTCATCATCCTCTGATAGATCAAGCGTCAGGTTGGCGTCGGAAAGTTCCACCCACTGGCAAGCCAGTTCGAAGATCGACATCTTGAGCTTTCTGTCCGGAGCACCGAGAAACGAGACCCACAAAGTACGACCGGGTGTCCATAGTCGGCCGGTCTGGATCAGTCCGCGCTTGTTTCGACCGCCGTTGCTCTGGCCCCTGTTGCGGGGGTTCTCGGTAACGGCCAGATCATGGGAAAGCTGCTGATCGGTGCGGTGACGGCAGCGGGGTGGGAAGGGTGTATGCATAGGAGCGCTCCTGGTGTGCTTGGAGCTCAGGATGATCTGCGACGGATCAAGCTACGTGGCATTACATAAGTCTGTGTGGTGACGCGCGTTCAGGCATCACCGCCCCCGGGTGCTGATGCTCATGATCATGTCAAGGCCATGACCGAACTCGAGATTTGCATGCTCCAGCCCTTGGCAGGCGGCCCTCAGGATATCGCTCAGCCCCTTGGTCGGGAGCGAACAATGTGCCAGTGCAGGGGCGAGGGGGCGGTAGATAGTTGCCTCGGGGCTGACATCGACGCCAGCCCCGAGGCGAGGGGCATTTCAGCGCCCTGCGAGAAACCCGCGAATCCTTTCGGCCGCCTCGATACACTCGGCCAGCGGCGCAACCAGCGCCATGCGCACGCGTCCTGCTCCGGGATTGACGCCATCCACTTCACGCGACAGGTACGAGCCAGGCACCACGGTCACATGCTCGGCCTCGAACAGGTCGCGGGTAAAGTCGGCGTCGCTACCCGGCACCTTGGCCCACAGGTAGAAGCTGCCGTCCGGGCGCTGTACATCCATCACTGGCTGCAGGATCTCGAGCACGGCGTCATATTTGGCGCGGTACTGATCGCGGTTCGCCCGCACATGGGCCTCGTCCTGCCAGGCGGCCACGCTGGCCAGTTGCGTCTGCACCGGCATGGCGCAACCGTGGTAGGTGCGGTACAGCAGGAATGGCTTGATGATCCTGGCGTCGCCCGCGACGAAGCCCGAGCGCAGGCCAGGCAGGTTGGAGCGCTTGGACAGGCTGTGGAACACCACGCAGCGCGCAAAATCGCTGCGGCCGAGTTCGGCGCAGGCACTCAGCAGGCCAGGCGGCGGGGCGTCTTCGTCGAAGTACAGCTCGCTGTAGCACTCGTCGGCGGCGATCACGAAATCGTGCTCGTCGGCCAGGGCGATCAGTTTTTTCAGGGTGTCCATCGGCACCAGCGCGCCAGTGGGGTTGCCTGGGGAGCACAGGAACAGGATCTGGCAACGTTTCCAGATCTCGGCAGGTACCGCGTCGAAATCCGGATTGAAACCGTTGCTTTCCAGGCATGGCAGGTAGTGCGGGGTGGCGCCGGCCAGCAGCGCCGCGCCCTCGTAGATCTGGTAGAACGGGTTGGGGCTGACGACCAGGCCGTCATCGGCGCGGTTGACCACTGTTTGAGTGAAGGCGAACAGCGCTTCGCGGGTGCCGTTGACCGGCAGGATGTGCTGGTCGGCATCGAGCCAGCCGGCGGGTACGCCGAAGCGGCGCTCGCACCACTGACCGATGGCCTGGCGCAGGGCCGGCAGGCCGAGTGTGCTGGGGTAGACCGCCAATTTGTCGAGGTTGTCGGCCAGGGCCTTGGCGACGAACGCCGGGGATTCGTGCTTCGGCTCACCGATCGACAGGGCAATGGCGCGTTTGTCCGCGGCAGGCTTCACGCTGCCGAGCAGGGCGCGGAGCTTTTCGAAGGGGTAGGGCTGAAGCTGGGTCAAGGCATGGTTCATCGGCGCAAGGTCTCGTAATCGTCAGAAGGTCACGCGGGTGGGGCTGGTATCGCTGGACTGGCCGGCCTGCAACTGTTCGACGATGGCTTCCTGCAGACGGCTGCACAGTTGCGGGTCGGAGAGCGGCTGGTTGTCGGCATCGGTGATGAAGAACACGTCTTCCACGCGCTCGCCGAGGGTGGCGATCTTGGCGTTCTGCAGCGACAGGTCGAACTCCAGGAAGATCCGTCCCAGGCGCGCCAGCAGGCCGGGCCGGTCGGGGGCCGTGATCTCGAGGATGGTCACCGGGCGCTGGGCGTCGTTGAGGATGGTCACCTGCGGCGCGAAGTTGAAGTGCTTGAGCTGGCGCGGCACGCGTCGCTGGATGATGGTCGGGTAATCCTCGGGATTGCGCAGTGCCTCGGTCAGCCCTTCGCGTATCTGCTTGACCCGCTGCGGGTTGTCACCGATCGAGCCGCCGTCGTTGTCGAGCACGATGTAGGTGTCGAGGGTGAACTGGCTGCTGGAGGTAATGATGCGGGCGTCATGGATGTTCAGGTTGAGCTGCGACATCGCCGCCACGGTCACGGCGAAGAAATCGTGCTGGTCGGGCGCGTAGATGAAGATCTGCGTGCCGCCTTCGAACTCGCGCTGGGTGGTTTCCTTGATCAGCACCAGCGGACCGCCATCGGCCGGCTGCTGAAGTATTGCATCGCTGTGCCAGGCCACGTCCGCTGCGGTGTGCTTGAGGAAATAGTCGTCGCCCAGCTGCGACCAGAGTTGCTCTACATCGTCCGGGTCGGTGCCTTCGCGCACGAGAATGTCCAGCGCCGCGCTCTGGGTCTGGCGGATCTGTTCTTCACGGTCCAGCGGGTTTTCGAGGCCCCGGCGCAGCGCGCGCTTGGTTTCGGTGTAGAGCTGGCGCAGCAGGCTGGCGCGCCAGGAGTTCCACAGGCTGGGGTTGGTGGCGTTGATGTCGGCCACGGTCAGCACGTAGAGGTAGTCCAGGCGGGTTTCGTCGCCGACGAACAGTGCAAAATCGTTGATCACCTGTGGGTCGGAGAGGTCCTTGCGCTGGGCCGTGGTGGACATCGCCAGGTGGCTCTGCACCAGCCAGGCAATCAGGCGCGAGTCCCAGGCCGGCAACTGGTGGCGCTCGCAGAAGGCTTGCGCGTCCACCGCGCCGAGCTCGGAGTGATCGCCCTGGCGACCCTTGCCGATATCGTGATAGAGGCCGGCGAGGTAGATCAGCTCAGGCTTGGGCAGGCGTCCCATGAGCTTGCTGGCCAGCGGGAATTTCTCCGACACCGGGGTGTACTGCAATTTGCGCAGGTGCTTGATGAGGTTGAGCGTGTGCGCATCGACCGTATAGATGTGGAACAGGTCGTGCTGCATCTGTCCGACGATCAGGCCGAATTCCGGCAGGTAGCGACCGAGGATGCCATAGCGGTTCATGCGCCGCAGGTTGCGGTGGATGCCGATCTCGCACTTGAACAGCTCGATGAACAGACTGGTATTGCGGATGTCGTTGCGGAACTTGTCGTCGATCAGGTGCCGATGTTCGCGCAGAAGGCGTACGGTATCGGCGCGTACGCCCTTGATCTCCGGATGCTGGGCCATCAGCACGAAGATCTCCAGCATGGCGAACGGGGTGCGCTTGAAGACGTTCGGATTGACCGCTTCTATATAGCCATCATGCAGGCGAAAGCGCGTGTTCAGCGGTTGGGTGCTGCCGTTGTCGTCAGCGAGGATCACTTCCTCGAAGTGCTGGATGATCAGGTCGCACAACTGGCTGATGCTCATCACCACCCGATAGTACTGCTGCATGAACTGCTCGATGGCGCGCTTGGGGTTCTCGTCGCTGTAGCCGAGCAGCGCCGCGATGCTGCGCTGGTGATCGAACAGCAGGCGGTCTTCGGCACGTCCGGCAAGCATGTGCAAGGCGTAGCGCACGCGCCAGAGGAAGGCCTGCGAGGAGGCCAGCAGGTCGTTCTCGCTTTCCAGCAGAAAACCTTCACCGGCCAGTGCGTGCAGGTTGAGGGTGCCGTACTGGCGACGGGCAACCCAGAGTACGGTCTGGATGTCGCGCAGGCCGCCTGGCGAACCTTTGACGTTGGGCTCCAGGTTGTACTCGGTGTCGTTGTACTTGTGGTGCCGTGCCTTGAGCTCGGCGCGCTTGGCCAGGAAGAACTCCTTGCTCGGCCACATGTGCGCAGTGCTGGTGACTTCCAGCATGCGCTCGCGCAGCGTCTCGGGGCCGGCGACGGTGCGGCTTTCCATCAGGTTGGTGATCACTGTCAGGTCGGCGCGCGCCTGCTCGGCGCATTCCTCGACCGTGCGCACGCTCTGACCGACCTCCAGGCCGATGTCCCACAGCAGTGTCAGGAAGCGCTCGATGGCGTCGCGATACTGCTCGTGTTCCGCCTGGTCGAGCAGGATCAGCAGGTCGATGTCCGACCAGGGGTGCAGCTCGCCGCGGCCATAGCCGCCGACCGCGACCAGGGCAATGCCGTCCGGATTGCCCCAGTCGAACTGGTTCCAGGCCTGCTGCAGGATATTGTCGACGAACCAGGCGCGGTCCTCGATCAAGCTCCGGATCTCGACACCCTCGCGAAAGCGTCTGTCGAAGACGTCTGCTGCCTGGCGCAGAGCCTTCTTGAAGGCGGGGATGGGGCTTGCCTTGAGCGCCAGTTCCGCCTGGAACTGGCCACGGTCGAACAGCTCTGGATCCACCTGGGGCATCGAGTCGCCTTCCTGAGTTGAATTACGCCGAGGTACGGGGAATGGTGTCGTCTTTGCGCAGGGTGAAGATTTCATAACCCGTGGCGGTGACCACCAGCGTATGTTCCCACTGTGCCGAGAGCTTGCGATCCTTGGTGATGGCGGTCCAGCCATCGCCCAGCACCTTGGTGTCGGCCTTGCCCTGGTTGATCATGGGCTCGATGGTGAAGGTCATGCCTTCTTTCAGTTCCATGCCGGTGCCGGCCTTGCCGTAGTGGAGGATCTGGGGTTCTTCATGGAAGACCTTGCCGATGCCATGGCCGCAGAACTCGCGAACCACCGAGAAGCCGTTCTTTTCGGCGTGTTTCTGGATCACTTCGCCAATGTCGCCCAGGCGGCAGCCAGGCTTGATGAGCTCGATGGCCTTGTACAGGCACTCTTGCGTGACTTTGGACAGGCGTTCGGCCCAGGGCGCGACGGTGCCGACATGGAACATGCGGCTGGTGTCGCCGTGGTAGCCATCCTTGATCACGGTCACGTCGATGTTGATGGTGTCGCCATCCTTGAGCGGTTTCTCGTTGGGAATGCCGTGGCAGACCACATGGTTGATCGAGGTGCAGATCGACTTGGGGAAGCCTTTGTAGTTGAGCGGTGCCGGGATCGCCTGCTGGACGTTGACGATGTAGTCGTGGCACAGGCGGTCGAGTTCCTCGGTGGTCACGCCAGGCTTGACGTGCTCTTCGATCATTTCGAGGACTTCGGCGGCCAGGCGGCCGGCGATGCGCATCTTCTCGATGTCTTCTGCGGTCTTGATGGTGACGGTCATTACAGGCTCTCTACGGCGCCGGGCGGCGCGCAACAAACGGGAAAGGCCGGATTCTAACAGAGCAGGGCGTCGTTCTGTGGGGAGAAAACCGCGGATCCGGTGGTCTATGTGAGGCATTCTGGCGCGATTGTCGAACCGCTGCAAAAGCCGCTGACGGATGAAGCACCTTGCGGGTTCCGTTCGTCTTCTGTCTGTGGTATAAAATGCGCCGCTTTCGGGGAGGTCCCCGTCAGCTCAAACCCACACACGTGTCGACACGATGGCCTGGGTGCCCGGGATCTTCGGATCCATGGGTTGGTCATTGGGATACGTGGAGGCCCAACCCGACTTATCAAGGAACTATCATGTCCCAAGTCAACATGCGCGATATGCTGAAGGCCGGTGTGCACTTCGGCCACCAGACCCGTTACTGGAACCCGAAAATGGGCAAGTACATTTTCGGTGCGCGCAACAAGATCCACATCATCAACCTGGAAAAAACCCTGCCGATGTTCAACGACGCTCTGTCGTTCGTAGAGCGCCTGGCCCAGGGCAAGAACAAGATCCTGTTCGTCGGCACCAAGCGTTCCGCTGGCAAACTGGTCGCCGAGCAAGCTGCTCGTTGCGGTTCGCCATACGTTGATCACCGCTGGTTGGGCGGCATGCTGACCAACTACAAGACCATCCGTGCTTCGATCAAGCGTCTGCGCGACCTGGAAACCCAGGCCGAAGATGGCACCTTCGCCAAGCTGACCAAGAAAGAAGCCCTGATGCGCTCGCGCGACCTGGAAAAACTGGATCGCAGCCTGGGTGGTATCAAGGACATGGGCGGTCTGCCTGATGCTCTGTTCGTCATCGACGTCGATCACGAGCGCATTGCAATCACCGAAGCCAACAAGCTGGGCATCCCGGTCATCGGCGTTGTCGATACCAACAGCAGCCCTGAAGGCGTTGACTTCGTGATCCCAGGCAACGACGACGCAATCCGCGCCATCGAGCTGTACATGACTTCGATGGCTGACGCCGTCATCCGCGGTCGCAACAACGTTGCCGGCGGTACCGAAGTCTACGCTGAAGAAGCGGCGGCACCAGCTGCTGAGTAATTGACGCCTGGCGTCTACTTGGCACGCGAAAAGGGGGCTTGGCCCCCTTTTTGCCACCTGAAATCCTCTTGTCAGCAAGCACGCCGCATCATGTGTGACGCTGGTGTGAAGACAGTGGATTTCCAGAATTGAACGCCCGTGATGAACGGGTGGAATGGTTGAAAAACTTTCCAAGAGGATTTTGAAATGGCAGCAATTACTGCAGCGCTGGTCAAAGAACTGCGCGAGCGTACCGGCGAAGGCATGATGGATTGCAAAAAGGCCCTGGAAAAGGCCGGCGGCGACATCGAGAAAGCCATTGACGACATGCGTGCCTCGGGCGCCATCAAGGCCGCCAAGAAGGCTGGCAACGTTGCCGCTGAAGGCGCTATCGCCGTCAAGACCGACGGTAAGGTCGCCGTTCTGCTGGAAGTGAACTCGCAGACCGACTTCCTGGCCCTGCAAGACGACTTCAAGAACTTCGTCGCCGAAAGCCTGGAAGAAGCCTTCGCCCAGAAGCTGACCGATGCCGCTCCGCTGATCGCTTCGCGTGAAGCTGCTCGTGAAGCTCTGGTCGCCAAGTGCGGCGAGAACGTCAACATTCGTCGTCTGGCTCGTGTCGAAGGCGACGTGGTCGGTGCCTACCTGCACGGCAACAAGATCGGCGCTGCCGTCGTTCTGAAAGGCGGTGACGTAGAGCTGGCCAAGAACATCGCCATGCACGTTGCAGCCTCGAACCCTGAGTTCCTGGATTCGTCGGAAATCTCCGCCGAGGCCATCGAGCGCGAGAAGGGTGTCTTCCTGCAACTGAACGCCGACAAGATCGCTGGCAAGCCGGAAAACATCGTTGAGAACATGATCAACGGCCGTATCACCAAGTTCAAGGCAGAAGCCTCGCTGAAAGAGCAGGCCTTCGTCATGAACCCGGAAGTCAAGGTCGGCGATCTGGCCAAGAAAGCCGGTGCTGAAATCGTTTCCTTCACCTACTTCAAAGTCGGCGAAGGCATCGAGAAACCTGTTGACGACTTCGCTGCCGAAGTTGCCGCCCAGGTCGCTGCCGCCAAGCAGTAAGACGGACTCGTCTGTCGCCCCAAAGAGGCTGCCCGCTCACGCGCGCAGCCTCTTTGTCAAAGCGCACAAGGGTTTATCTGGCCCTGTGCGCTGGCACTGAAGCAGTGCCACGCTACAGTTAGCAGGCTGCACACAGCCCGCACGGAATTTTCTAAAAGTACGCCGCAGGAGAGACTCGCAATGGCTCAGCAGGTGAGTGGTCGCCAACCTCGCTATAAACGCATTTTGCTCAAACTTAGCGGCGAGGCCCTGATGGGCTCGGAAGACTTCGGGATCGACCCGAAGGTGCTGGACCGCATGGCCCTGGAAGTCGGCCAGCTGGTCGGTATCGGTGTCCAGGTCGGCCTGGTGATCGGTGGTGGTAACCTGTTCC
Organism: Pseudomonas putida; assembly: GCF_001636055.1. Lineage (NCBI taxonomy): Bacteria > Pseudomonadati > Pseudomonadota > Gammaproteobacteria > Pseudomonadales > Pseudomonadaceae > Pseudomonas > Pseudomonas putida. Next base: position 4,943,561 of record NZ_CP011789.1, on the reverse strand, counting down.
GCGGCGCCGCGCTCAGTGCAGCCGGCATGGACCGCGTCACGGGCGACCACATGGGTATGCTGGCCACCGTGATGAACGCACTGGCCATGCGCGATGCGCTGGAGCGCTCGAACATCCCGGCACTGGTCATGTCCGCCATCTCCATGGTAGGCGTCACCGATCATTACGATCGTCGCAAAGCTATTCGCCACCTCAACTCCGGGGATGTGGTAATTTTCTCCGCCGGTACCGGCAATCCGTTCTTCACCACCGACTCCGCAGCCTGCCTGCGTGCCATCGAAATCGATGCCGACGTGGTGCTGAAGGCGACCAAGGTCGATGGTGTGTACACTGCCGACCCATTCAAGGACCCGCATGCCGAGAAGTTCGACCACCTCACCTACGACGAGGTGCTGGATCGCAAGCTCGGTGTCATGGACCTGACCGCAATCTGCCTGTGCCGCGACCACAAGATGCCATTGCGGGTATTCAACATGAACAAGCCTGGCGCCCTGCTGAACATCGTGGTGGGTGGCGCTGAAGGTACTTTGATCGAGGAAGGCGAAGCATGATCAACGACATCAAGAAAGACGCGCAGGAGCGCATGGGCAAGTCCCTCGAGGCGTTGGCCCGCAACCTGGCAGCGATCCGCACCGGTCGCGCCCACCCAAGCATCCTGGATGGCGTCAAAGTCCCGGCCTGGGGTAGCGAGATGCCGCTGAACCAGGTGGCCGCGATCACCGTCGAGGACGCTCGTACCCTGAAGATCGTCGCCCACGACAAGAACCTCAGCGCCGCGATCGAGAAGGCCATCCTGACCTCCGACCTGGGCCTGAACCCATCGAGCGCCGGTACCACCATTCGCGTGCCGATGCCGGCCCTGACCGAGGAAACCCGCAAGGGCTACACCAAGCAGGCCAGCGGCGTTGCCGAGGACGCCAAGGTTGCCGTGCGCAACGTGCGTCGCGATGCATTGGCTGATCTGAAGAAGCTGACCAAGGACAAGGAAATCAGCGAAGACGAAGAACGTCGTGCAGCTGACGAGATCCAGAAGCTGACCGACAAGTTCGTGGCGGAAGTCGATGCTGCGTTCAAAGCCAAGGAAAAGGACCTGATGGCCGTCTGAGGCCAGGACTTTTTCATGGAAAAGACCAAGCAGGCGGCACCCTCGTCGGTGCCGCGTCACGTCGCTATCATCATGGACGGCAACAACCGCTGGGCGAAAAAGCGCCTGCTGCCTGGCGTTGCCGGGCACAAGGCCGGCGTCGATGCGGTGCGTGCGGTGATCGAAGTCTGCGCCGAGGCCAAGGTCGAAGTGCTCACGCTCTTCGCCTTCTCCAGCGAGAACTGGCAGCGTCCGGCCGATGAGGTAGGTGCGTTGATGGAGCTGTTCTTCTCGGCCCTGCGTCGCGAAGCCAAGCGCCTGAACGACAACAACATCTGCCTGCGCATCATCGGTGACCGCTCGCGCTTCCATCCGGAGCTGCAGGCGGCGATGCGAGAGGCCGAGGCGCTGACTGCCGGCAACGATCGCTTCATCCTGCAGATCGCTGCCAATTACGGCGGTCAGTGGGATATCGCCCAGGCCGCCCAGCGCCTGGCGCGCGAAGTCCAGGCCGGCCATCTGCGCCCGGACGACATCACGCCCGGTCTGCTGCAGACCTGCCTTGCCACGGGTGACCTGCCGTTGCCCGACCTGTGCATCCGCACCGGCGGCGAACACCGCATCAGCAACTTCCTGTTGTGGCAGTTGGCCTACGCCGAGTTGTATTTCTCCGACCTGTACTGGCCGGACTTCAAACACGAGGCCATGCGTAGTGCACTGGCCGATTTCGCTTCGCGCCAGCGCCGCTTCGGTAAGACCAGCGAGCAGGTCGAGGCTGGAGCTCGTGCTTAATGCTTAAACAACGCATCATTACTGCGCTGATCCTGTTGCCGATCGCGCTGGGCGGTTTCTTCCTGCTCAACGGAGCGGATTTCGCCCTGTTCATCGGTTTCGTGGTGACCCTTGGTGCCTGGGAGTGGGCGCGTCTGGCCGGGTTGATGGCCCAGCCATTGCGCATCGCCTATGCCGCTGTGGTCGCTGGAGCGCTGATGGTGCTCTATCTCATGCCGGACCTTGCACCCTGGGTGCTGGGGGCGTCGGTGATCTGGTGGGGATTGGCCACCTGGCTGGTGCTCACCTACCCACGCAGTGCTGAGTTGTGGAGCAGTGCCGCTTGCCGTCTGCTGATCGGTCTGCTGGTGTTGTTGCCCGCCTGGCAAGGTTTGTTGCTGCTCAAGCACTGGCCGTTGGGCAATGGCTTGATCCTGGCGGTGATGGTACTGGTCTGGGCTGCCGACATCGGTGCATATTTCTCTGGCCGTGCCTTTGGCAAGCGCAAGCTGGCGCCGCACGTCAGCCCCGGCAAGAGCTGGGAGGGCGTGTATGGCGGCATGGCCGTGAGCCTGTTGATCACCTTGGTGGTCGGGCTCGTGCGCGACTGGGGGCTGGGGCAGTTGCTGCTTGGCCTGGTCGGCGCGGTGATCGTGGTCATGTCCTCGGTGGTTGGCGACCTGACCGAAAGCATGTTCAAGCGTCGTGAAGGCATCAAGGACAGCAGTAACCTGCTGCCCGGCCACGGCGGCGTGCTTGATCGCATCGACAGCCTGACCGCGGCGATCCCGATGTTCGCCGTGCTGCTCTGGGCGGCCGAATGGGGTGTGATGTGAGCCATCCCCAGCGGATTACCGTGCTCGGTGCGACCGGGTCGATCGGCCTGAGCACGCTGGATGTGATCGCCCGCCACCCCGAGCGCTACCAGGTGTTTGCCCTGAGCGGCTATTCGCGTCTGGATGAATTGCTGGCCCTGTGCCTGCGTCATCGGCCGGCGTATGCGGTGGTGCCGGACGTCGATTCGGTCGCCCGCCTGCGTGAAGGGCTGGCGGCGGCGGGCAGCACCACCGAGGTGCTGGAAGGCGAAGCAGGGCTCTGCCAGGTTGCCTCTGCCAGCGAAGTGGACACCGTGATGGCCGCCATCGTCGGCGCTGCCGGTCTGCGTCCGACCTTGGCGGCGGTGCAGGCCGGCAAGAAGGTGCTGCTGGCCAACAAGGAGGCGCTGGTGATGTCCGGCGCGCTGTTCATGGAGGCAGTGCGCACCAGTGGTGCAGTGCTGCTGCCGATCGACAGCGAGCACAATGCCATCTTCCAGTGCTTGCCCGGCGACTATGCTCGCGGCCTGGCGCAAGTGGGGGTGCGTCGTATCCTGCTGACGGCGTCTGGTGGGCCCTTCCGTGAAACCTCGGCGAAGGCGCTGATGGATGTCACGCCGGAGCAGGCCTGCGCTCATCCGAACTGGTCGATGGGGCGCAAGATTTCGGTCGACTCGGCAAGCATGATGAACAAAGGGCTCGAGCTGATCGAGGCCTGCTGGCTGTTTGATGCTGCGCCAGCCAAGGTCGAGGTGGTGGTGCATCCACAAAGCGTGATCCATTCGCTGGTCGACTATGTGGATGGTTCGGTGTTGGCGCAGTTGGGCAACCCGGACATGCGCACGCCGATCGCCAATGCCCTGGCATGGCCTGAGCGGATCGATTCCGGGGTTGCGCCGCTGGACCTGTTCGCGGTCGCCCGTCTGGATTTCCAGGCGCCCGACGAGCAGCGGTTCCCCTGCCTGCGCCTGGCGCGAGAAGCTGCTGAAGCGGGCAATAGCGCGCCGGCGGTGCTCAATGCCGCCAACGAGGTGGCGGTCGAGGCATTTCTCCAGCGGCGTATCCGCTTCCCGGAAATCGCGGGTATGATCGAACAGGTGCTCGAGCAGGAGCCGGTAGTGCCGTTGCCTTCGCTGGATTCGGTGTTCGCCGCCGACCAGCGAGCCCGGGAGCTGTCCCGGGAGTGGTTGAGGCGCCACGGCCGCTGATTTCCCATCGGCCCCAGGCCTGGCTGAACGTCATTCGGAGATGGATATGACTGCGCTCTACATGATTATCGGCACCCTGGTGGCTCTGGGTGTATTGGTCACGTTTCACGAATTCGGCCACTTCTGGGTGGCACGCAAGTGCGGGGTGAAAGTCCTGCGCTTCTCTGTGGGGTTCGGCACGCCGCTGGTGCGCTGGCACGATCGCCATGGCACCGAGTTCGTCGTCGCGGCGATTCCGCTGGGCGGCTACGTCAAGATGCTCGACGAGCGCGAAGGCGAGGTACCGCCGGCGCTTGTCGATCAATCCTTCAATCGCAAATCGGTTGGGCAGCGTATCGCTATCGTTGCCGCAGGCCCCATTGCCAATTTCCTCCTCGCCATCCTGTTCTTCTGGGTGGTCGCCATGCTTGGCAGTCAGCAGGTGCGTCCGGTCATCGGTGCGGTCGAGTCTGGCAGCCTGGCGGCATCTGCGGGCCTTGTGGCAGGCCAGGAAATTGTTTCTATCGATGGCAAGCCGACCAGTGGCTGGTCTGCGGTCAATCTGCAGCTGGTGCGCCGCCTCGGCGAGAGCGGCAGCCTGCGGGTAGGTGTGCACGATGATGGCGGCACGCTGGAGCGCCAGCATGAGATCCGCCTGAACCAATGGCTCAAGGGCGCCGATGAGCCCGACCCGATCCAGTCCCTGGGGCTGCGTCCCTGGCGGCCGGCGGTGAGCCCGGTGCTCGCCGAAATCGACCCCAAGGGACCGGCCGCTGCAGCCGGGCTGAAGAGCGGCGATAAACTCCTGGCGCTCGATGGCGTTGCACTGGGCGACTGGCAGCAGGTGGTAGACGCCGTCAGGGCACGCCCCGACGCGAAGGTGCAGTTGCGTATCGAGCGTGATGGCGCACAGCTGGAGCTGCCTGTGACGCTGGCCCGCAAAGGGGAAGGGCAGGCCTCCGGAGGCTATCTGGGCGCTGGGGTGAAAGGCGCCGAGTGGCCTGCGAACATGCTTCGAGAGGTCAGCTATGGGCCGCTGGAAGCGGTCGGTGAGGGGCTCTCGCGTACTTGGAACATGAGCGTCCTGACCCTTGAATCGCTGAAGAAAATGCTGTTCGGGGAGCTCTCGGTAAAAAACTTGAGCGGACCGATAACCATTGCTAAAGTGGCGGGCGCTTCAGCCCAGTCGGGCGTTGGGGATTTCCTGAATTTCCTGGCCTACCTGAGCATAAGCCTGGGGGTTCTGAACCTGCTGCCCATCCCGGTACTGGATGGGGGGCATTTGCTGTTCTACCTGATCGAGTGGGCGCGCGGTCGTCCGCTCTCTGATCGGGTGCAAGGTTGGGGGGTCCAGATCGGTATCAGTTTGGTCATTGGGGTGATGTTGCTCGCCCTGATCAACGATCTGGGTCGACTTTAACGCTTCGCTCTATTGCGAACCTGCCGCCGTGCTGCGGTGGCGGGTTGTTTATTGCCAGTTGGAATAAAAGGACTTCATGAAACGTCTGCTGCTAACTGCGGTCCTCTCCGCACTGATGATCGCTGAAGTTCACGCCGAGTCCTTCACCATCTCCGATATTCGTGTCAACGGCCTGCAGCGGGTTTCCGCCGGCAGCGTGTTCGGCGCGTTGCCGTTGAACGTAGGCGACCAGGTCGATGACCGCCGCCTGGTGGAGTCGACTCGCTCGCTGTTCAAGACCGGTTTCTTCCAGGACATCCAGCTGGATCGCGACGGCAATGTCCTGATCATCAACGTGGTCGAGCGCCCATCGGTGTCGAGCATCGAGATCGAGGGCAACAAGGCGATCAGTACCGAAGACCTGATGAAAGGCCTGAAGCAGTCCGGCCTGGCCGAGGGCGAGATCTTCCAGCGCGCTACGCTCGAGGGCGTGCGTAACGAACTGCAGCGCCAGTACGTGGCCCAGGGCCGCTATTCGGCCGAGGTCGATGCCGAGGTCGTGCCGCAGCCACGCAACCGTGTCGGCCTGAAGATCAAGATCAACGAAGGTACCGTCGCGGCGATCCAGCACATCAACGTGGTGGGCAACACCGTGTTCAGCGACGAAGACCTCTCCCAGCTCTTCGAACTGAAAACCACCAACTGGCTGTCGTTCTTCAAGAACGACGACAAGTACGCCCGTGAAAAGCTCTCCGGTGACCTGGAACGTCTGCGTTCCTACTACCTGGACCGCGGTTACATCAACATGGACATCGCGTCCACCCAGGTATCGATCACCCCGGACAAGAAGCACGTCTACATCACCGTCAACGTCAACGAAGGCGAGAAGTACACCGTCCGTGACGTGAAGCTTTCCGGTGACCTGAAAGTGCCGGAAGACCAGGTCAAGTCGCTGCTGCTGGTGCAGCCAGGCCAGGTCTTCTCGCGCAAGGTGATGACTACCACCTCCGACCTGATCACCCGTCGACTGGGTAACGAAGGCTACACCTTCGCCAACGTCAACGGCGTGCCGCAACCGAACGACCAGGATCACACCGTCGACATCATGTTCGTCGTCGATCCGGGCAAGCGTGCCTACGTCAACCGCATCAACTATCGCGGCAACACCAAGACCGAAGACGAGGTGCTGCGTCGCGAGATGCGTCAGATGGAAGGTGGGTGGGCATCCACTTATCTCATCGACCAGTCCAAGACCCGCCTCGAGCGCCTGGGCTTCTTCAAGGAAGTCAACGTCGAGACCCCGCCGGTGCCAGGCACCGACGACCAGGTCGATGTCAACTATGCGGTCGAGGAGCAGGCTTCCGGCTCGATCACCGCCAGCGTCGGCTTCGCCCAGAGCGCGGGCCTGATCCTGGGTGGTTCGATCAGCCAGAGCAACTTCCTGGGTACCGGTAACAAGGTGTCCATCGGCCTGACCCGAAGCGAATACCAGACCCGATACAACTTCGGCTTCGTTGACCCCTACTTCACTGCCGACGGCGTGAGCCTGGGCTACAACGCCTTCTACCGCAGCACCAACTACGACGACCTCGACGTCGACGTGGCGAGCTATGCGGTAGACAGCCTCGGTGCCGGCGTCAGCCTGGGCTACCCGATCAGCGAGACCTCGCGCCTGACCTACGGCCTGACCGTACAGCAGGACAAGATCAAGACCGGTCGCTACACCGTGGACGAGATCTTCGACTTCCTCGACAAGGAAGGCGACAACTTCCTGAACTTCAAGGCGTCGATCGGCTGGTCCGAATCGACCCTGAACAAAGGCGTGCTGGCAACCCGTGGTCACTCGCAAAGCCTGACCCTGGAAACTACCGTACCGGGCAGCGACCTGTCGTTCTACAAGCTCGACTACCGCGGCCAGCTGTTCAAGCCACTGAGCAACGACTACACCCTGCGCCTGCACACTGAGCTGGGCTATGGTGATGGTTTCGGCGGTACCTCGGGCCTGCCGTTCTACGAGAACTATTATGCGGGTGGCTTCAACTCTGTCCGCGGCTTCAAGGACAGCAGCCTCGGCCCACGCAGTACGCCGAGCCGTGGCGAAGGCAATCCCGGTGGCAAACCAGGTACCATTCGTGACCCGGACCAGGACCCGCTGCCGTTCGGTGGTAACGTCCTCGTACAGGGCGGTGTCGAGCTGCTGTTCCCGCTGCCGTTCGTCAAGGACCAGCGTTCGCTGCGTACCTCGGTCTTCTGGGATGTGGGTAACGTGTTCGACACCAACTGCGGCTCCAAGCCTGACTGCGCGAAGGTCGGTTTCTCCGACATGGCCAGCTCCGTCGGCCTGGGCGTGACCTGGATCACCGCGTTGGGCCCGTTGAGCTTCAGCCTGGCGATGCCGATCAAGAAACCGGACGACGCCGACACCCAGGTGTTCCAATTCTCTCTGGGCCAGACTTTCTAAGCTTGGCCCTTGCTTAACGACAACGGTTTATCCAGGAGTGCATCGTGCGTAAGTTGACTCAACTGGCCGTAGTGGCCGCGGCGCTGGTCGCCACCCCGGCTTTCGCCGAAATGAAGATTGCCGTTCTGAACTACCAGATGGCGCTGCTCGAATCCGACGCCGCCAAGAAGTACGCTGTCGATGCCGAGAAGAAGTTCGGTCCTCAACTGAACCAGCTGAAGACTCTGGAAAGCAGCGCCAAGGGCATCCAGGATCGACTGATCAAGGGTGGCGACAAGATGCAGCAGCAGGAGCGTGAGCGCCTGGAGCTCGAGTTCAAGCAAAAAGCCCGTGACTTCCAGTTCCAGTCCAAGGAACTGAACGAAGCGAAGGCCGTTGCTGACCGCGATATGCTCAAGCAGCTCAAGCCCAAGCTCGACGGTGCCGTCGAGGAAGTCATCAAGAAAGGTGGTTTCGACCTGGTGCTCGAGCGTGGTGCGGTAATCGATGTCAAGCCTCAGTATGACATCACCCGCCAGGTCATCGAGCGCATGAACCAAGCGCGTTGATATGACCGTAACCATGACGCTCGGTCAGTTGGCCGAGACCCTCGGGGCCACGCTCAGTGGCCCCGAGTCGCTTGAAATCACCGGACTGGCCACCTTGCAGGAAGCCGGTCCGGGGCAGCTGAGCTTCCTCGCCAATCGTCAATACCGCAAATTCCTGGATGACAGCCAGGCGGCAGCGGTACTGATCAAGGCCGAGGATGCCGAAGGCTTCACCGGCAATGCGCTGATCGTCGCCGATCCCTACCTGGCCTACGCCCGTATTTCTCACCTGTTCGATCCAAAGCCCAAGGCTGTGGCGGGAGTTCATCCCAGCGCCGTGGTAGCCGACGACGCCCAGGTGGATGCCAGCGCCAGCATCGGGCCGTTCGCGGTCATCGAAAGCGGTGCGCGCATCGGTGCGAACGTGACCGTTGGCGCGCATTGCTTTGTCGGTGCCCGCTGCATCATCGGTGAAGGTGGCTGGCTTGCCCCGCGTGTGACGCTGTACCACGATGTCACGATCGGCAAGCGTGTCGTCATTCAGTCGGGTGCGGTGATCGGTGGTGAAGGCTTCGGTTTCGCCAACGAGAAAGGTGTGTGGCAGAAGATTGCCCAGATCGGCGGCGTGACGCTCGGTGACGATGTGGAAATCGGTGTCAACACGGCTGTGGACCGAGGCGCGCTCTCGGACACGCGAATCGGCAATGGCGTCAAGCTCGACAACCAGATTCAGATCGCCCACAACGTGCAGATCGGCGACCATACCGCGATGGCGGCTTGCGTCGGGATTTCCGGCAGCACGCGCATCGGCAAGCACTGCATGATCGCGGGTGGCGTCGGCATGGTCGGTCATATTGATGTTTGCGACAACGTCTTCGTCTCCGGCATGACCATGGTCACCCGCTCGATCACCGAGCCGGGCGGCTATTCTTCCGGTACTGCCATGCAGCCGTTGGCCGATTGGCGCAAGAGCGCAGCACGTATACGTCAGCTCGACGAGATGTCCAAGCGTCTGCAGCAACTGGAAAAACGCGTCGAGACCGTGACCTCAGGTGGCCAGCCGGCATCAGAAGGCTGATACCATTTCCTGAGCAAGAGTGAACAGTCGCTAGCTGGCTCCTCTTTGGACTGCAAAAGGAGCGTGTGGTCAGCACCTGCGCTCCCTATTCTTATTACAGGCTTCCCCCCGAAATGATGGACATCAACGAGATTCGCGAATACCTGCCTCACCGTTACCCGTTCCTGCTGGTGGACCGGGTCACGGAGCTGGACTTCGAGGCCCAGAGCATTCGTGCCTACAAGAATGTCAGCATCAACGAGCCGTTCTTCAACGGCCATTTCCCGGCGCACCCTATCATGCCGGGCGTGCTGATCATCGAGGCGATGGCCCAGGCGGCCGGGATTCTCGGCTTCAAGATGCTCGATGCGAAGCCTGCCGATGGCACTCTTTACTACTTCGTCGGCTCCGACAAGCTGCGTTTCCGCCAGCCAGTGCTGCCGGGTGACCAGCTCGTGCTGGAGGCCAAGTTCCTCAGCCGCAAGAGCATGATCTGGAAGTTCGAGTGCCGTGCTCTGGTCGACGGCAAGGCCGTCTGCTCGGCCGAGATCACCTGCGCGGAACGCTCCCTATGAGTTCGATTGATCCGCGGGCGATCATCGATCCGTCGGCCAGGCTGGCTGACGGCGTCGAGGTCGGCCCTTGGTCGATCGTAGGCCCCGATGTCGAAATCGGGGAGGGCACCGTCATCGGTCCGCATGTAGTGCTCAAGGGGCCTACCCGGATTGGCAGGCACAACCGCATTTATCAGTTCAGCTCCATCGGCGAAGACACACCTGACCTCAAGTACAAGGGTGAGCCGACGCGCCTGGTGATCGGCGATCACAACGTGATCCGCGAAGGTGTCACCATTCATCGCGGCACTGTGCAGGACCGTTCGGAAACCACGCTTGGCGATCACAACCTGATCATGGCCTATGCCCATATCGGTCATGACAGCGTGATCGGCAACCATTGCATCCTGGTCAACAATACTGCGCTGGCCGGTCATGTGCATGTGGGCGACTGGGCGATCCTGTCCGGCTATACCCTGGTGCACCAGTACTGCCATATCGGCGCTCACGCGTTCTCTGGCATGGGCACGGCGATCGGCAAAGATGTTCCGGCGTTCGTCACGGTGTTCGGCAGTCCGGCCGAGGCGCGCAGCATGAACTTCGAAGGTATGCGCCGTCGCGGTTTCAGCGATGAGGTCATTCATGACTTGCGCCGTGCCTACAAGATCGTCTATCGCCAGGGGTTGACCGTGGAAGAGGCGATCAAGGAACTGGACGAACTGGCCGGGCAGCACCCGGAGGTCGAACTGTTCCGCCAGTCGATCCTCAATTCTGCCCGCGGCATCACCCGCTGACATGGCGTCGCTTTGCGTAGCGCTGGTCGCCGGTGAGGCCAGCGGCGATATCCTCGGTTCCGGCCTGATGCGCGCGCTCAAGGCGCGCCATCCCGATGTTCGCTTCATTGGCGTCGGTGGTCCGTTGATGGAAGCCGAGGGCATGCAGTCGTACTTCCCCATGGAGCGCCTGGCGGTGATGGGGCTGGTCGAGGTGCTTGGGCGCCTGCGTGAATTGCTCAAGCGGCGCAAGGACCTGATCCAGACACTGATCGCCGAGAAGCCCGACGTGTTCATCGGCATCGACGCCCCGGATTTCACCCTCAACATCGAATTGAAGTTGCGTCAGGCCGGGATCAAGACCGTGCATTACGTCAGCCCGTCGGTCTGGGCCTGGCGGCAGAAGCGGGTGCTGAAGATCCGCGAAGGCTGCGACCTGATGCTGACGCTGTTGCCCTTCGAAGCGAAATTCTACGAAGAAAAGGGTGTACCGGTCCGCTTCGTCGGCCACCCGTTGGCTGACACTATCCCGCTGGAGGCCGATCGTGCTGGGGCACGTGCTTCGCTGGGATTGGGCGACGGCCCGCTGGTAGCCTTGATGCCGGGCAGTCGCGGCGGCGAAGTGGGGCGCCTTGGCGAGTTGTTCCTCGATACTGCCAAGCGCTTGCAGGCGCTGGTACCCGGTGTGCGTTTCGTTTCGCCTTGTGCCAGTCCGGCGCGTCGTGCGCAGCTCGAGCAGATGCTGCAGGGGCGCGAACTGCCGTTGACCCTGCTCGACGGTCAGTCGCACCAGGCACTGGCCGCCTGTGACGCGGTGCTGATCGCTTCAGGCACTGCAACCCTCGAAGCCTTGTTGTACAAGCGCCCGATGGTTGTCGCCTATCGTCTTGCGCCGCTGACCTTCTGGATTCTCAAGCGCATGGTCAAGAGCCCCTACGTGTCGCTGCCCAACCTGCTGGCCCGGCGTTTGCTGGTCCCCGAGTTGCTGCAGGACGCCGCAACGCCCGAAGCGCTGGCAACCACGCTGGCTCCCTTGGTGGCAGACGGTAGCGAGCAGACCGATAGCTTCGATCAGATTCACCGCACCCTGCGCCGCGACGCCTCGAACCAGGCTGCCGACGCGGTGCTGGCATTGTTGAAGGATCGATGACATGCAGATGGGACTGGATTTCAACCTGGTCGAAGACCTGGTCGCGGGTGTCGACGAAGTCGGGCGTGGCCCACTGTGCGGTGACGTGGTCACTGCAGCGGTGATCCTTGATCCGCAGCGGCCGATCCTGGGTCTGAACGACTCGAAGAAGCTTACCGAGGCGCGTCGCGAGCTGCTGTTCGACGAAATCTGCGAAAAGGCCCTGGCCTTCTGTGTCGCTCGTGCCACGGTCCTCGAGATCGACCAGCTGAATATCCTGCAGGCCACCATGCTGGCCATGCAGCGCGCGGTGGAAGGGTTGAGCGTTACGCCGAAACTGGCGTTGATCGATGGCAACCGCTGCCCGAAACTGTCGGTACCAGCAGCGCCGGTGGTCAAGGGCGACTCCCAGGTGCCTGCCATCGCTGCCGCGTCGATCCTGGCGAAGGTCACGCGTGACCGTGAGATGAGCGCCTTCGAGCTGATCTATCCGGGCTACGGCATCGGCGGGCACAAGGGCTACCCGACACCTTTGCACCTCGAAGCCCTGGCGCGACTGGGGCCTACGCCCATCCATCGGCGTTCGTTCGCACCAGTGAGGGCTGCGTGGGAGGTCCGTGAAGGGCTTTCCAGCACGCTGATCTGATCTGCCGGGGCCGCTATGCGGCCCCAAAACATTCTGGCTAATTACGCTACAATCCCGCCCTTGTCGTTCAGCATTGCCACAGGATCTTCAATGTCGGTCTCCTTCGTTCACCTTCGCGTGCACTCCGAGTTCTCCCTGGTCGACGGCCTGGTGCGGATCAAGCCGCTGGCCAAGGCCCTGGCTGGAATGAACATGCCGGCGGTGGCGATCACCGACCAGAGCAACATGTGCTCGCTGGTGAAGTTCTACAAGACCGCCATGGGCGCAGGGATCAAACCGATCTGCGGCGCCGACCTGTGGCTGGCCGGTGCCGATCCGGAGGCACCGCTGTCGCGTATCTGCTTCCTGGCGATGAATCCCCAAGGCTATCGCAACCTGACCGAGCTGATCTCCAAGGGCTGGACCGACGGCCAGCGCAACGGCCTGGTGATCATCCAGCGCGAATGGATCGCGCCCGCCAGCGAGGGCTTGATCGGCCTGTCCGCCGCGCGTGAGGGCGATATCGGCATGGCACTGCTCTCCGGTCGTACCGGCGAGGCCGAGGCCCTGTTGCGCGACTGGATGCAGATGCTGCCGGAGCGCTTCTATGTGGAAGTGCAGCGCACCAACCGGGCGGGCGACGAAGAATATCTGCATGCTGCCGTTGCGCTCGCCGACAAGGTCGGCGCGCCGTTGGTGGCGACCAACGATGTGCGCTTCATCAAACAGTCCGACTTCGATGCCCACGAGACCCGCGTCTGCATCGGCGAGGGCTGGACCCTGGACGACCCGCGGCGCCCACGCGCCTACAGCGACCAGCAATACCTCAAGACGGCCGAGGAGATGGCCGAGCTGTTCAGCGACCTGCCGGACGCCATCGCCAACACCGTCGAGATCGCCAAGCGCTGCAACATCACGGTGCAGTTGGGCAAGTACTTCCTTCCCGACTTCCCGACGCCCAACGGCATGGGCATCGACGACTACCTGCGCCACGTCTCCTACGAGGGCCTGGAAGAGCGTCTGGCCGTGCTCTGGCCGAAAGAGACCACCCCCAATTACGAAGAGAAGCGCCAGGTCTACCTGGACCGCCTGAAGTTCGAGCTGGATATCATCATCCAGATGGGCTTCCCCGGTTACTTCCTGATCGTTATGGACTTCATCAAGTGGGCCAAGAACAACGACGTGCCGGTGGGCCCGGGGCGGGGTTCGGGGGCTGGCTCGCTGGTGGCCTACGTACTGAAGATCACCGACCTCGACCCGCTGGCCTACGACCTGCTGTTCGAGCGCTTCCTCAACCCTGAACGTATTTCCATGCCCGACTTCGACGTCGACTTCTGCATGGATGGTCGCGACCGGGTGATCGACTACGTGGCCGAGGCCTACGGGCGCAATGCGGTGAGCCAGATCATCACCTTCGGCACCATGGCCGCGAAGGCGGTGGTGCGTGACGTGGCGCGTGTGCAGGGCAAGTCCTACGGCCTGGCCGATCGCCTGTCGAAGATGATCCCGTTCGAAGTGGGCATGACCCTGGAGAAGGCCTACGAGCAGGAAGAGATCCTGCGCGACTTCCTCAAGGGCGACGAAGACGCTCGCGAGATCTGGGACATGGCCCTCAAGCTCGAGGGGGTCACTCGCGGTACCGGCAAGCACGCCGGTGGCGTGGTGATCGCGCCGACCAAACTCACCGATTTCTCGCCGATCGCCTGTGACGAAGAGGGCGGCGGCCTGGTGACCCAGTTCGACAAGGACGACGTCGAGGCTGCGGGCCTGGTGAAGTTCGACTTCCTCGGCCTGCGGACACTCACGATCATCAAGTGGGCGATGGAGATCATCAACCGCGAGCAGAAAAAGAAAAACCTGCCCGACGTCAACATCGACTTCATCCCGCTGGACGACCGCAAGACCTACGAGCTGTTGCAGAAGGCCGAGACCACGGCGGTGTTCCAGCTTGAATCGCGCGGCATGAAAGAGCTGATCAAGAAGCTCAAGCCCGACTGCCTGGAAGACCTCATCGCACTGGTGGCGTTGTTCCGCCCCGGCCCGCTGCAGTCGGGCATGGTGGATGACTTCATCAACCGCAAGCACGGCCGCGCTGAGCTGGCCTACCCGCACTCCGATTACCAGTACGAAGGCCTCAAGCCGGTACTGGCCCCCACCTACGGCATCATCCTGTACCAGGAACAGGTGATGCAGATCGCCCAGGTGATGGCCGGCTACACCCTGGGTGGCGCCGACATGCTGCGCCGGGCGATGGGCAAGAAGAAGCCCGAGGAAATGGCCAAGCAACGCGGCGGTTTCATCGAAGGCTGCGTGGCCAACAACATCGACGCGGACCTGGCCGGTAACATCTTTGATCTGGTAGAGAAATTCGCAGGTTACGGCTTCAACAAGTCTCACTCCGCGGCCTATGGCCTGGTCTCGTACCAGACCGCCTGGCTCAAGACCCACTACCCGGCGCCGTTCATGGCTGCGGTGTTGTCGGCGGATATGCACAACACCGACAAGGTGGTGGTGCTGGTCGAGGAAGTGCGCAGCATGAAGTTGCGCCTCGACGCGCCGGACGTGAACTTCTCCGACTTCAAGTTCACCGTCAACAACGACGGTCGTATCGTCTACGGCCTGGGTGCGATCAAGGGGGTGGGTGAAGGCCCGGTGGAGGCGATCGTCGAGGCACGCGCCGAAGGTGGACCGTTCAAGGACCTGTTCGACTTCTGCGAGCGCGTCGACCTCAAGCGCATCAACAAGCGTACCCTCGATGCGCTGATCCGCAGCGGTGCGCTCGATCGCCTGGGCCCGCACTTCCATGACGAGATCAAGGCCTATCAGGCCAACATCGACCGCAACCGCGCGGTGCTGCTGTCGGCGCTCGAGGAGGCGATCAAGTCGGCCGAGCAGACCGCCCGCACCGCTGACAGCGGGCATATCGACCTGTTCGGTGGGCTGTTCGTCGAGGAAGACTCCGATGTCTATGCCAACCACCGCAAGGTCCGCGAGCTCACGCTCAAGGAGCGGCTGAAAGGCGAAAAGGACACCCTCGGGTTGTATCTCACCGGCCATCCGATCGATGAGTACGAAACCGAGATCCGCCGTTTCGCTCGTCAGCGCATCGTCGACCTCAAGCCTTCGCGCGAGACCCAGACCATCGCGGGGATGATCATTGCCCTGCGGGTGATGAAGAACAAGAAGGGTGACAAGATGGGCTTCGTCACCCTCGACGACCGCTCCGGTCGCATCGAGGCTTCGTTGTTCGCCGATGCGTTCATGGCGGCTCAGGCGCTGCTGCAGACTGACGCCATGGTGGTGGTCGAAGGCGAGGTCAGCAACGACGACTTCTCCGGCGGCCTGCGCCTGCGCGTCAAGCAGGTGATGACCATGGAGGATGCCCGCACCAAACTGGCCGAAAGCCTGCGCCTGAAGATCGCCCACGAAGCGCTCAAGGGCGATCGCCTGGCCTGGCTGGGCGAGCTGATCACCCGTCATCGCGGCGGTTGCCCGATCACGCTCGAGTACACCGGCAGCGATGCCAAGGCCATGCTGCAGTTCGGCGACGAGTGGTCGATCGACCCCGCCGATGGCCTGATTCAGGCGCTGCGTGACCAGTTCGGACGTGAGAACGTCTTCCTGCAATACCGTTGAAACGACGAATTTTAATCTCGACCTGAATGCGCCAGATCCCGTAAGGTATGGCGCCAAACGGATCAACCGGCCGGCCGCCTGGCCGTAGACCCAAGACGGATGCCTATGAACCCGAATTTTCTCGATTTCGAACAGCCGATTGCCGACCTGCAAGCCAAGATCGAAGAGCTGCGCCTGGTCGGTAACGACAACTCGCTGAACATCAGCGATGAAATTGCCCGTCTGCAAGACAAGAGCAGCACCCTGACCGAAAGCATCTTCGGCAACCTGACCAGCTGGCAGATTGCCCGCCTGGCACGCCACCCGCGTCGTCCGTACACCCTGGACTACATCGACCACATCTTCACCGAGTTCGAAGAGCTGCACGGCGACCGTCACTTCTCCGACGACGCCGCGATCGTTGGCGGTACCGCGCGCCTGGACGGCAAGCCGGTGATGGTCATCGGTCACCAGAAGGGCCGCGAAGTGCGTGAGAAGGTCCGCCGCAACTTCGGCATGCCGCGTCCTGAAGGCTACCGCAAGGCCTGCCGCCTGATGGAGATGGCCGAGCGCTTCAAGATGCCGATCCTGACCTTCATCGACACCCCGGGTGCCTATCCGGGTATCGACGCGGAAGAGCGTAACCAGAGCGAGGCCATCGCCTGGAACCTGCGCGTCATGGCGCGCCTGAAAACCCCGATCATCGCCACCGTGATCGGTGAAGGTGGTTCGGGCGGCGCACTGGCTATCGGCGTGTGCGACCAGCTGAACATGCTGCAATACTCCACCTACTCGGTGATCTCGCCGGAAGGTTGCGCCTCGATCCTGTGGAAGACCTCCGACAAGGCGCCGGACGCTGCCGAAGCAATGGGCATCACCGCTGAGCGCTTGAAGAGCCTGAACATCGTCGACAAGGTGATCGGCGAGCCACTGGGCGGCGCCCACCGCGATCCGGCCAAGATGTCCGCCAGCATCCGTGCCGACCTGCTCGAGCAGCTCGACATGCTGGGCAAGCTCGACAACGATACCCTGCTCAAGCGTCGCTACGATCGCCTGATGAGCTACGGTCTCTGATTGGCAGGGGCGCCTGGCGCCCCATTCGCAGGCAAGCCGTCTCCCACTCGTGCGTTTTCTGTGGGAGCGGGCTTGCTCCGCGATGCGGTCCTCAGTGAGGCAACCATGCTCGACCTCACCCAATCCCTCTTCCCCTGGCTTAAAGCCCCCGCCTGGCACGTCGCCTTCTCCGGCGGCCTCGACTCCACCGTCCTTCTAAACCTGCTCGTCGACTACGCTCGCGATCATGAAGCACCGCCATTGCGTGCCGTACATATTCATCACGGTCTGCAAGCGGCTGCTGACGCTTGGCCTGCACATTGTCAGCAGGTCTGTGATGCGCTGGGTGTCGAACTGCGCGTGATCCATGTCCAGGTTGAGCCTGTCGCCAGTCTCGAGCAAGCCGCCCGCACCGCGCGATACGACGCGTTCACAGCGCTTCTGGGCCCCGACGAAGTGCTGTTCACCGGCCAGCACCGCGAAGACCAGGCAGAGACCCTGCTGTTTCGCCTGTTGCGTGGTGCCGGTCTGCGCGGCCTGGCGGCGATGCCTGCTTCCCGTCCGCTGGGGCAGGGGCAGTTGGTCAGGCCGTTGCTTGATCTGGCGCGGGATC
This sequence comes from Pseudomonas putida, assembly GCF_001636055.1. Lineage (NCBI taxonomy): Bacteria > Pseudomonadati > Pseudomonadota > Gammaproteobacteria > Pseudomonadales > Pseudomonadaceae > Pseudomonas > Pseudomonas putida. The sequence continues at coordinate 4,925,898 of NZ_CP011789.1, read as the reverse complement.
AGTTGCAGCGATATGCCCAGGCATCGGGGCTGAGATGGATCGAAGACCCGTCCAACACCGATAGCCGCTTCGCCCGCAATTTCCTGCGCGCCGAAGTGTTCCCGCTGCTACGCCAGCGCTGGCCGCAAGCGAGCCAGAGCCTGGCACGCAGTTCCGCGCACCTGGGCGAGGCCCTGGCGCTGCTGGACGAACTCGCCGCCTCCGACATCGCTGCCGCAAGCGCCGGAGCAGTGGTGCCTTGGCAATGCCTGGACTCGCTGGACATGGGAGTGCTGGCGGCGCTCTCGCCGGCGCGCCAGCGTAACGCCTTGCAGTACTGGCTGAGCAGTCGTACACGTCTACCCGATAGCCGCCATTGGGCCGGCTGGGACAACCTGCGTGATGCGGCAGCTGATGCCCAGCCGCTCTGGCGCCTGACCGATGGCGAGCTGCAGCGCAGCCATGGACGGCTGTGGTGGTTGAGCGGCGATTGGCTGCAAGCGCCGCAGGGCGGGGTGGCTTGGCCGGATCCGAGCCAGCCGCTCTCGTTACCCGGCAATGGCAGCTTGCAGCTGGTGGGTGTCATTCCTGGGTCTGGCCTGCATGTCACCTATCGCCAGGGCGGCGAAGTCCTCGATATTCCAGGGCGCGGCCACCGCGACCTGAAGCGCCTGCTCAACGAGCACCGCGTGCCGCACTTCGTGCGTCATCGCCTGCCACTGCTTTGGCAGGGCGAGCGCCTGCTGGCGGTGGCCAACCTGCCGGAGCAGGGGCAGACCGACTGGCAACTGCAGTGGCAGCCGCCGACGAACGTGCAAGGTTTGAGCTGAAGGGTACATTCCGGTAGACTACCCTCCCTTCTTGATACAGCTTCTGTGGGTTCCGCGAAAACACAGGAGTTGCCGATTACCAAGCAGTTTTTTGCTGGGCTGATTCTTAAAATGACGAGCGAGCTCCACACTGGGGATACCCCCGGTCTGTACAGACGCGGCAGTTGTTCGAGATGCACTGTGATTGACGCAGGTGATCGGGGGCTTCGGCCTTCCTTCGCTTTCTCCGGCGGCGCTGGCCGCCTTAACGCAGACTTCTAGGGTTTTTCATGACGCGCTACATATTCGTCACGGGCGGTGTTGTTTCTTCATTGGGGAAAGGCATTGCCTCGGCTTCCCTGGCGGCCATCCTGGAAGCGCGGGGGCTCAAGGTCACCATGCTCAAGCTGGACCCGTACATCAACGTCGATCCGGGTACCATGAGCCCGTTCCAGCACGGTGAAGTGTTCGTCACCCACGACGGTGCCGAGACCGACCTCGACCTGGGCCACTACGAGCGGTTCATCCGCACCACGATGACCCAGAACAACAACTTCACCACCGGCCGTATCTACGAGCACGTGCTGCGCAAGGAACGCCGTGGTGACTACCTGGGCGCGACCATCCAGGTCATCCCGCACATCACCGACGAAATCAAGCGTCGCATCATCAAGGGCGCCGGCGATGCCGACGTGGCCCTGGTCGAGATCGGCGGCACCGTGGGCGACATCGAGTCGCAGCCATTCCTCGAAGCCATCCGTCAGTTGCGTGTCGAAGTGGGCTCCAAGCGCGCCATGCTGATGCACCTGACGCTGGTGCCGTACATCGCCACCGCCGGCGAAACCAAGACCAAGCCTACTCAGCACTCGGTCAAGGAGCTGCGCTCCATCGGCCTGCAGCCTGACGTGCTGATCTGCCGCTCCGACCACCCGGTCGATGCCTCTTCGCGCCGCAAGATCGCCCTGTTCACCAACGTCGAAGAGCGTGCGGTGATTTCGCTGGAAGACGTCGACACCATCTACAAGATTCCGGGCGTGCTGCACGCACAGGGCCTGGACGACTTCGTCGTCGAGCGTTTCGGCCTGCAGTGCAATGGCGCCGACCTGTCCGAGTGGGACAAGGTCGTCGACGCCAAGCTCAATCCCGAGCATGAAGTCACCATCGCCATGGTCGGCAAGTACATGGAGCTGCTGGATGCGTACAAGTCGCTGATCGAAGCGATGAGCCACGCCGGCATCACCAACCGCACCAAGGTCAACCTGCGCTACATCGATTCCGAAGACATCGAGAACCAGGGCACCGGCCTGCTCGAAGGCGCCGACGCCATCCTGGTGCCGGGCGGCTTCGGTCTGCGTGGCGTGGAAGGCAAGATCAAGGCCGTGCAGTTCGCTCGTGAGAACAAGGTTCCGTACCTGGGCATCTGCCTGGGCATGCAGGTCGCGGTCATCGAATTCGCCCGTAACGTGGTGGGCTGGAAAGACGCCAACTCCACCGAGTTCGATCGCAACGGCGCGCACCCGGTCGTCGGCCTGATCACCGAGTGGGCCGATGCCACCGGCGCCGTCGAAACCCGTACCGAAGCCTCCGACCTGGGCGGCACCATGCGCCTGGGCGCGCAGGACTGCCAGCTGATCGCCGGTTCCAAGGTCCACGACTGCTACGGCAGCGACGTGATCACCGAGCGTCACCGTCACCGCTACGAAGTGAACAACAACCTGCTGCCGCAACTGATCGACGCCGGCCTGGTGGTTTCCGGTCGTTCCGAAGATGGCGCGCTGGTCGAAGTGGTCGAGTCGAAGGATCACCCATGGTTCGTCGCCTGCCAGTTCCACCCGGAGTTCACCTCCACGCCTCGTGACGGTCACCCGCTGTTCAGCGGCTTCGTCAAGGCAGCCCTGGCACAGAAGAACAAGGCCTGATCCATGACCCAGAAGATCATTCGCGTCGGTAACATCGAGATCGCCAACGACAAGCCGTTCGTCCTGTTCGGCGGCATGAACGTCCTGGAGTCCCGTGATCTGGCCCTGAAGGTCTGCGAAGAGTACGTGCGGGTGACCGAAAAGCTCGGCATCCCGTACGTGTTCAAGGCCAGCTTCGACAAGGCCAACCGTTCGTCGGTGGCCTCGTACCGTGGTCCGGGCATGGAAGAGGGGCTGAAGATCTTCGAGGAGATCAAACGCACCTTCAACGTGCCGGTGATCACCGATGTGCACGAACCCTACCAGTGCGAACCGGTGGCCAAGGTCTGCGACATCATCCAGTTGCCGGCGTTTCTGTCGCGCCAGACCGACCTGGTAGTGGCCATGGCCAAGACCGGCGCGGTGATCAACATCAAGAAGGCCCAGTTCCTCGCCCCGCACGAGATGAAGCATATCCTCGCCAAGTGCGTCGAGGCCGGTAACGACCAGCTCATCCTCTGCGAGCGCGGTTCGAGCTTCGGCTACAACAACCTGGTGGTCGACATGCTCGGCTTCGGCATCATGAAGCAGTTCGAGTACCCGGTGTTCTTCGATGTCACCCACTCGCTGCAGACGCCGGGTGGTCGTGCCGACTCCGCCGGCGGTCGCCGTGCCCAGGTCACCGACCTGGCCAAGGCGGGCATGAGCCAGGGCCTGGCCGGCCTGTTCCTCGAAGCTCACCCGGATCCGGACAACGCCAAGTGCGATGGCCCATGCGCCCTGCGCCTGGACAAGCTGGAGCCATTCCTGGCGCAGCTCAAGCAACTGGACGACCTGGTGAAAAGTTTTCCGACGGTAGAGACCGCGTAAAGCTCGTTTCTCGGGTAAAGTACCGCCCGTTCCATCCCCTGGCCTGCCGGTCAGGGGCTCCCTTCGCCAGGCCTGCCCGTGCCATGTCGCCTGGTGAACGGCAAGAATTCCCAAAGCTGCGTTGTTTTCGTCAATTCTGGAGTGCTTACAACAATGGCAAAGATCGTCGACATCAAAGGTCGTGAAGTTCTCGATTCGCGTGGCAATCCCACCGTGGAAGCCGATGTGCTGCTCGACAACGGCATCATCGGCAGCGCTTGCGCGCCGTCTGGTGCTTCCACTGGCTCGCGCGAAGCGCTGGAGCTGCGTGATGGCGACAAGAGCCGTTACCTGGGCAAGGGCGTGCTGAAGGCTGTCGGCAACATCAATGGTCCGATCCGTGACCTGCTGCTGGGCAAGGACCCTTCCGACCAGAAAGCACTCGACCGTGCCATGATCGAACTGGACGGTACCGAGAACAAGGCCAAGCTGGGCGCCAACGCCATCCTCGCCGTGTCCCTGGCCGCTGCCAAGGCTGCTGCACAGGACCAGGACCTGCCGCTGTACGCACACATCGCCAACCTCAACGGCACCCCTGGCCAGTACTCGATGCCGGTGCCGATGATGAACATCATCAACGGCGGCGAGCACGCCGACAACAACGTCGACATCCAGGAATTCATGGTCCAGCCGGTCGGCGCCAAGACCTTCTCCGACGGCCTGCGCATGGGCACCGAGATCTTCCACCACCTCAAGGCTGTCCTGAAGGCTCGTGGCCTGAACACTGCCGTGGGTGACGAAGGTGGCTTTGCCCCGAACCTGGCCTCCAACGAAGACGCCCTGGCGGCCATCGCCGAAGCGGTCGAGAAGGCCGGCTACAAGCTGGGCACCGACGTCACCCTGGCCCTGGACTGCGCCGCTTCGGAGTTCTACGAAGACGGCAAGTACAACCTGTCTGGTGAAGGCAAGTCGTTCGACGCCGAAGGTTTCGCCGACTACCTGAAAGGCCTGACCGAGCGCTTCCCGATCATCTCGATCGAAGACGGCCTGGACGAGTCCGACTGGGCTGGCTGGAAGATCCTGACCGACAAGATCGGTGCCAAGGTGCAATTGGTCGGCGACGACCTGTTCGTGACCAACACCAAGATCCTGAAAGAAGGCATCGAGAAGGGCATCGGTAACTCGATCCTGATCAAGTTCAACCAGATCGGCTCGCTGACCGAAACCCTGGAAGCCATCCAGATGGCCAAGGCCGCTGGCTACACCGCGGTGATCTCGCACCGTTCCGGTGAAACCGAAGACTCGACCATCGCCGACCTGGCTGTCGGTACTGCTGCAGGCCAGATCAAGACCGGTTCGCTGTGCCGCTCCGACCGCGTCTCGAAGTACAACCAATTGCTGCGTATCGAAGAGCAACTGGGCGCCAAGGCCGTCTACCGTGGCCGTGCCGAGTTTCGCGGCTGAGCAAGAGATGGTAAAAAGGCAGCAGCCGGGGCTGTCTGAGCGTTCTCACTGAGCGCTCAGCGCCTTCAAACGGGTTTCTGTCGACGAAGCCTGGCCTCGGCCAGGCTTCGTGCTATCGGAAGCTCGCTGCGGCGGCCTTTTACCCTGGATATCTTCATGCGCAGTCCCTATTGGTTGTTCCTCGTCCTGCTGTTGTTGCTCGGAGGCCTGCAATATCGCCTCTGGGTCGGTAATGGCAGCCTGGCGCAAGTGGCCGAGCTGCAACAGCAGATCGCCGACCAGCATGCCGAAAACGAACGGCTGCTGGAACGCAATCGCGTGCTCGACGCTGAAGTGCTGGAGTTGAAGAAAGGTATGGAGACCGTGGAAGAACGGGCTCGTCATGAACTGGGGATGGTCAAGGAGGGCGAAACCCTCTACCAGTTGCCACAGAAATGATCCATGAACTGCCGGCCTTCTGGGCCGTGATTCCTGCCGCGGGCATTGGTGCCCGCATGGCTGCCGACCGCCCCAAGCAGTATCTGCAACTGGGCCGGCAGACCATCCTCGAGCATAGCCTCGACTGTTTTCTCGACCATCCCACGCTCAAGGGGGTGGTGGTCAGCGTTGCCGAAGAAGATCCCTACTGGCCTGGCTCGCGCTGTGCGAACGATAGGCGCATTCAGCGCGCAGCGGGTGGGCGCGAGCGTGCCGATTCGGTATTGAATGCCCTGTTGCTGTTGCACGCCCAAGGGGCGGCCGACGATGACTGGGTGCTGGTGCACGATGCTGCGCGGCCGAACCTGGCGCGCGGCGATCTGGACAAGCTGCTGTCGGAGCTGGCCGATGATCCGGTGGGCGGGCTGCTGGCGGTGCCTGCGCGCGATACCCTCAAGCGTGCCGACGCGAGTGGCCGGGTCAGCGCCACGGTGGACCGCACCACCATATGGCAGGCCTACACGCCGCAGATGTTCAGGCTTGGCATGCTGCACCGGGCGCTGGCCGAGTGCCTGGTGGCGGATGTGGCAGTGACCGATGAATCCTCCGCCATTGAGTGGGCCGGGCATGCGCCGCGGCTGATCGAAGGGCGTAGTGACAACATCAAGGTGACCCGTCCGGAAGATTTGGAGTGGTTGCGTCAGCGCTGGGCTGGGCGGAGCTGAGGCTTTAGCCTGTGCCCGCTTCTTTGCGGGCTCAGCCTGGCTGATACTCCGGCAATCCTGCCAACCCGTCCTTCAGATAGTCGACCAACCGCCGTACCTTGGGTGACAGGTGCCGCTGTTGCGGATACAGCGCCCACACCGCAGTGTTCGGCGGTTGGTGCGCCTCCAGCAGCGACACCAGTGCCCCGGCATGCAGATGCTCGAGCACGTAGTAATCCGGTAACTGACACAACCCCATTCCCTGCAGCGCCGCGTCGAGTACCGCCTGGCCGCTGTTGCAGCGCCAGTTGCCTTGGACCCGTTGGCTGATTTCACGGCCATCCTGCTGCAGTACCCACAGGTCCGAACTGCCCACCAGGCAATTGTGCCGTGCCAGTTCCGACAGGCTGTGCGGTCGGCCGTAACGCTCCAGATACGCTGGCGATGCACACAGGTACATGCGCCGCGGTGCGAGGCGCGTGGCCACCAGGCGTGAATCCTGTAGGCGTCCCAGGCGAATAGCCAGGTCCATGCCCTCGTGCAGCAGGTCCAGCGTACGGTTGCTCAGCTCCACCTCGACGCGCAACTGTGGATACAGCGCCATGAAACGAGTCACCAGTGGCACGATGAAACGCTCGCCGTAGGCCACCGCGCAGGTCATGCGCAGCAGACCTTTGGGTTCGCTGGCCAGGTCCCCCATCGCGCGCAGCGCTTCTTCGCGGCCATCCTGCAAACGCTGGCAGTGTTGCAGAAACGTCTGCCCGGCCTCACTCAGGGTCACGCGCCGGGTGCTGCGGTACAGCAGGCGGGTTTGCAGGCGTTCTTCCAGGCGAGCGATCTGTCGGCTGATATGCGATGAAGAAACCCCCAGTCGTTCGGCGGCCGCGGTGAACTGGCCCGACTCGGCGACCGCGACGAACTCGTCGATTCCTTCCCAGCGACTGCTCATTGATTATCCCTGCGTGGCAATAATGTTTTGCATTTGCCCGGATTATTCATCAAAAAAGCATGAATTACACTGGTGACTTGAACCGATACCTAGCTTGGAGCCCTTCATGATCAAGTCCCGCGCCGCTGTTGCCTTCGAGGCCAAGAAACCCCTGGAAATCGTCGAAGTGGACGTGGCCATGCCCAAGGCGGGCGAGGTGCTGCTGCGCGTGGTCGCCAGCGGTGTCTGCCATACCGATGCCTACACACTCTCCGGCGCGGACCCGGAAGGTATCTTCCCGTCGATCCTCGGCCACGAGGGCGGGGCAATCGTCGAAGCGGTGGGTGAGGGTGTCACGTCGCTGGCCGTTGGTGACCACGTGATCCCGCTGTACACCCCGGAATGTGGCAAGTGCAAATTCTGCCTGTCGGGCAAGACCAACCTGTGCCAGGCCATCCGCGCCACCCAGGGCAAGGGCCTGATGCCTGATGGCACCACCCGCTTCAGCTACAAAGGGCAGCAGCTGTTCCACTACATGGGCACCTCGACCTTCTCCGAGTACACCGTTCTGCCGGAGATCTCCGTGGCCAAGATCCAGAAGGAAGCGCCGCTGGAGAAGGTCTGCCTGCTCGGTTGCGGCGTGACCACCGGTATCGGTGCGGTACTCAACACCGCCAAGGTCAAGCCGGGTGACACCGTGGCCATTTTCGGCCTGGGCGGCATTGGTCTGTCGGCGGTGATCGGTGCGGTGAAGGCCAAGGCCTCGCGCATCATCGCCATCGACATCAACCCGGCCAAGTTCGAGATCGCCCGCCAGCTGGGCGCCACCGACTGCATCAATCCGAAGGACTACGATCGTCCGATCCAGGAAGTGATCGTCGACCTCACCGATGGCGGCGTGGACTTCTCCTTCGAATGCATCGGCAATGTCCAACTGATGCGTGCGGCGCTCGAGTGCTGCCACAAGGGCTGGGGCGAGTCGGTGATCATCGGTGTGGCCGGCGCGGGCCAGGAAATCGCCACCCGTCCATTCCAGTTGGTTACCGGCCGGGTATGGCGTGGTTCGGCATTCGGCGGCGTGCGTGGGCGCAGCGAGTTGCCAAGTTACGTGGAAATGTCCGAGAAGGGCGAGATTCCGCTGGACACCTTCATTACCCACACCATGGGTCTGGAGGACATCAACAAGGCCTTCGACCTGATGCATGAAGGCAAAAGCATCCGCAGCGTGATCCACTTCTGAGGTCAGCTATGAGCCTGGACAACATCTCCTGCCAGAAGAGCTTCGGCGGCTGGCACAAGCGCTACAAGCATCACTCCAAGGTGCTGGGCTGCGACATGGTGTTCGCCGTCTACCTGCCACCGCAGGCCGAGCAGGGCGAGAAACTGCCGGTGCTGTACTGGCTCAGTGGCCTTACCTGCACCGACGAAAATTTCATGCAGAAGGCCGGCGCTCAGCGCCTGGCCGCCGAGCTAGGCCTGATCATCGTTGCGCCCGACACCAGCCCGCGTGGCGAGCAGGTGCCCGGCGATCCGGAGGGGGCCTGGGATTTCGGGCTCGGCGCCGGCTTCTACCTCAATGCCACCCAGCAGCCCTGGGCCCAGCATTACCGCATGCACGATTACGTGGTGCAGGAGCTGCCGGCGTTGATCGAGGCGCATTTCCCTGCGTCCGATCAGCGCAGTATCAGTGGTCATTCGATGGGCGGGCATGGGGCGCTGGTCTGCGCCCTGCGCAACCCGGGGCGCTACCGATCGGTGTCGGCGTTCTCGCCGATCAGCAACCCGATGGATTGCCCGTGGGGCGAAAAAGCCTTCTCGCGCTACCTGGGTGAAGACCGCGCGCGCTGGCGTGAATGGGATGCCAGCGTGCTGCTGGCCGAAACCCCGGCTGGCCAGTGTCCGCCGTTGCTGGTCGACCAGGGCGATCGCGATGATTTCCTCGACAAGCAGCTCAAGCCTGGAACGTTGGAGCAGGCGGCGCGTAAAGCGGGGCATGAACTGACCCTGAGGCTGCAGCCGGGGTATGACCACAGCTACTACTTCATTGCCAGCTTCATCGATGAGCACCTGCGTCATCACGCCGTCGCACTTGGGCGGGTGTAGTGTTGCAGCAGCGGCCCCAATAGCGGCCAAAGCAGGTAGAATCACGCCCTGACTCAATCAGGGCGTTTTTCTATGCGTATTGGCCACGGCTACGATGTGCACCGTTTTGCTGACGGTGATTTCATTACCTTGGGCGGGGTGCGTATTCCCCACAAATACGGCCTGCTGGCCCATTCCGATGGTGATGTGCTGCTGCACGCCCTGAGCGATGCCTTGCTTGGCGCTGCAGCGCTGGGTGACATCGGCAAGCATTTTCCTGACACCGACCCACAGTTCAAGGGCGCTGACAGCCGCGTGCTGCTGCGTCATGTGGTGGCCGTCGTGCAGGCCAAGGGCTGGAAGGTGGGCAACGTCGACGCCACCATCGTCGCCCAGGCGCCGAAGATGGCGCCGCACATCGACACCATGCGCCGCTTCATCGCCGAGGACCTGCAGGTCGAGCTCGACCAGGTCAACGTCAAGGCGACCACCGAGGAAAAGCTCGGCTTCACTGGCCGTGAGGAGGGCATCGCCGTGCATGCGGTCGCCCTGTTGCTGCCAGCATGACCGAACTGGAACTGCTGGGCCCGCGCGCCAGCGGCGAGGCCCTTGGCCGCGCCGTGCTCAAGGCGGTCGCCGATGATTTTCAGGTCGATGAAGTGCTCGACATCCCACTGTCCGGTCAAGGCGAGCACCTGTGGCTGTGGGTCGAGAAGCGCGACCTGAACACCGAGGAAGCGGCCCGACGCCTGGCGCGCGCGGCCGGTGTGCCGGTTCGTGCCATCAGTTATGCCGGCCTGAAGGACCGTCAGGCGTTGACCCGGCAGTGGTTCAGTCTGCATCTGCCGGGCAAGGCCGATCCTGACCTGTCCCGTGCCGAAGACGACAGCCTGCGCGTGCTCAAACAGGTGCGTCACCAGCGCAAACTCCAGCGCGGCGCGCACTCGGCCAATGGTTTCACCCTGCGACTGACGGCACTGAGCGCCGATCACCAGGCGCTGGATGCACGTCTGGAACAGCTCAAGGTGCAAGGCGTACCGAACTATTTCGGTACCCAGCGCTTCGGTCATGCCGGCGGAAACGTCCACGATGCACTCGACTGGGCGTCTCGAGAGGCGCTGCCGGAGCAGCGCAATGTGCGTTCGCGGCTGCTGTCTGCGGGACGCAGCTACCTGTTCAATCAGGTTCTGGCGGCGCGAGTGGCGGACGGAAGCTGGAACCAGGCGCAGGTTGGCGATCTTCTGGCCTTCACGGATAGCCGTAGCTTTTTTCCGGCTGGCGAGCAGGAATGCTCCGATCCTCGGCTGGCAATTCTCGACCTTCATCCCACCGGACCCCTGTGGGGCGCGGGTCTTCCGTCAAGCGCGGGCGGGACCGCGGCGCTGGAAACGGCAGTCGGTGAGCGCCATCCGGCACTCTGCAAATGGCTGGGCAGGGCAGGACTGGATCACGAACGGCGCATCCTGCGGCTCCCTATTGGGCGGCTGACGTGGCATTATCCCGAGCCTGATATCCTGCAACTGGAATTCGTCCTTCCGGCCGGATGCTTCGCCACCGTGGTGGTGCGCGAACTTGTGGATCTGGTGCCGGCAGGGCAGACGGAAAGCCCATGCGTATTCTGATTTCCAACGACGACGGTGTTACCGCCCCCGGCCTCGCTGCGCTTCACGGTGCGCTGCAGGACTACGCCGAGTGCGTGGTGATCGCCCCGGATCAAGACAAAAGCGGCGCCAGCAGTTCGCTGACGCTCGACCGGCCACTGCACCCACAGGTGTTGGCCAACGGTTTCATCAGCCTCAACGGCACGCCTACAGATTGCGTGCACCTGGGGCTCAATGGCCTGTTGCCGGAAACGCCAGACATGGTCGTCTCCGGTATCAACCTGGGCGCCAACCTGGGCGACGACGTGCTGTACTCCGGCACGGTCGCCGCTGCATTGGAGGGCCGCTTTCTCGGCGGCACTTCGCTGGCGTTCTCGTTGCTGTCGCGCCTGCCGGACAACCTGCCCACCGCCGCCCATATCGCCCGGCGCCTGGTCGAGGCGCAGTCGCGCCTGGAACTGCCGGCGCGTACCGTGCTCAACGTCAACATCCCCAACCTGCCGCTGGAGCATATCCGCGGGATACGCCTCACCCGTCTGGGGCATCGGGCACGTGCGGCCGCACCGACCAAGGTCGTCAATCCGCGTGGCAAGGAAGGGTACTGGATCGCCGTGGCCGGTGACGCCGAGGACGGCGGCCCAGGCACTGACTTCCATGCAGTGATGCAAGGCTATGTATCGATCACGCCGCTGCAACTGGATCGCACCTTCAACGATGCCTTCGAGCGCCTCGATGGCTGGCTGGAGGGGCTGCTTTGATGCGCGAACAGGATGATCTGCAGCGCCGTGGCGGCATTGGCATGACCTCCCAGCGTACCCGGGAGCGCCTGATTCAACGCTTGTATGAAGAGGGCGTGTCGAACACCAAGGTGCTCGAGACCATTCGCCGCACCCCTCGCCACCTGTTCGTCGATGAAGCCTTGGCCCATCGGGCGTATGAAGATACTGCGCTGCCGATCGGCCATAACCAGACGATTTCCCAGCCATTCATGGTTGCGCACATGAGCGAACTGCTGCTGGAGGCCGGCCCGCTGGACAAGGTGCTGGAGATCGGCACCGGTTCTGGTTACCAGACGGCCATCCTGGCGCAGCTGGTCGAGCGTGTGTTTTCGGTCGAGCGGATCAAGGTGCTGCAGGATCGTGCCAAGGAGCGTCTGGTTGAGCTCAACCTGCGTAACGTGGTGTTTCGTTGGGGCGACGGCTGCGAAGGCTGGCCGGCGCTGGCGCCTTACAACGCCATCATCGTCACCGCGGTGGCGCCGGAAGTCCCCCAGGCCTTGCTCGATCAGTTGGCACCCGGCGGACGCATGGTGATTCCGGTAGGGGCGGCGGGCGAAGCACAGCAACTGTTGCTGATCGTTCGTGAGGAGCAGGGCTTCTCGCGCCGGGTGCTGGGCGCCGTACGCTTCGTGCCGCTTCTCAACGGGCCACTGGCCTGACGGCCGACGGAATATGTGCGGTTGTAACGAATTCTTGCGCCGCGGGCTTGTCTATCTGGCGGGGTGAGGCAAACCCCGCCAGAATGACAGCGCCCGTACGGGCCACCCAAGCGGGTCGGGCTCGGTTATAATTGAAACAATATTGCATATCGTCATATCCAGTTTTCGGCACCATGAGGGGAGCGCGGGTGGGTCACACAATCATTCGGCAGCGCAAGGATCGGTCGGTTTTCAAGCTTCTGGTGATTGCGCTGGCCATGGGAACCTTGCTGGCGGGATGCTCCAGCACCGGCTCCAGTGGCGCTCGGGTGGTCGATCGCAACAACGCGGCACCCAAGCGTCCGACCGTGACCTCGGGGCAGTATGTGGTCAAACCTGGCGATACCCTGTTCTCCATCGCCTTCCGCTACGGCTGGGACTACAAGGAGCTGGCCGCGCGCAATGGCATCTCGGCGCCCTACACCATCCGTCCTGGCCAGCCGATTCGTTTCAGCAGCGGCGCTGGAGGCTCCACCACCGTCGTATCGTCCGGTCCCTCGTCGTCGAGCAGGACCACGGTCATTCGCCGTCCGGTTGGTACGCAGACCCCGCCAGTAACAAATAGCGACAAGCCGGCAACAGCTTCCCCTGCCACAGCCGCTCCGACCGTCACCCAGGTGCCGGCCGCAGAGCGTGCGGTGGGGGGCTGGACTTGGCCGGCGAACGGCGTGCTGATTGGAAAATTCGCTTCAAACGGTAGTTTGAATAAAGGCATTGATATCGCCGGAGATTTGGGACAGCCTGTTTTTGCTGCATCTGATGGTGCGGTGGTTTACGCCGGGAGTGGCTTGCGGGGCTACGGCGAACTCATCATCATCAAGCACAATGATACCTACGTCAGTGCCTACGGCCACAACCGCAGGCTCATGGTTCGGGAGGGGCAGCAGGTCAAGGCAGGGCAGACGATCGCAGAAATGGGGTCTACGGGCACTGATCGGGTGAAGCTGCATTTCGAGATTCGCCGCCAGGGCAAACCCGTCGACCCACTCCAGTTCCTGCCACGCCGTTGATTGTTGCACCAGCCTGTTCCTGAAGACGTAAAGGGGACAGGCTTTAGCGCTGCCAGGGAATCAGGCGCCGCTAGAGTCTGAGGTTCGAACTCAGCAAAGGACTATAACAATGGCTCTCAGCAAAGAAGTGCCGGAGTTTGACATCGACGATGACCTCCTCTTGATGGAGACAGGTATCGTTTTGGAAACGGATGTGGTGTCAGACGAACCTGCTGTACCTTCGGTTCGGACCAGGGCCAAAACGGGCTCATCGCTCAAGCAGCACAAGTACATCGATTACAGCCGTGCGCTCGACGCCACGCAGCTGTACCTCAACGAAATCGGTTTCTCGCCATTGCTCTCCCCGGAAGAGGAAGTGCACTTCGCGCGCCTGTCGCAGAAGGGCGACCCGGCCGGCCGCAAACGCATGATCGAAAGCAACCTGCGTTTGGTCGTTAAGATTGCCCGCCGCTACGTCAATCGCGGCCTGTCGCTGCTCGACTTGATCGAGGAGGGCAACCTGGGGTTGATCCGCGCCGTGGAGAAGTTCGATCCGGAGCGCGGCTTCCGTTTCTCGACCTACGCGACCTGGTGGATCCGCCAGACCATCGAACGGGCGATCATGAACCAGACCCGCACCATTCGCCTGCCGATCCACGTGGTCAAGGAGCTCAACGTCTACCTGCGCGCTGCGCGCGAGCTCACCCAGAAGCTCGACCATGAGCCGTCCCCCGAAGAAATTGCCGGGCTGCTGGAGAAACCAGTGGCTGAGGTCAAGCGCATGCTTGGGCTCAACGAGCGTGTCTCCTCGGTCGACGTGTCCTTGGGCCCGGATTCGGACAAGACGCTGCTCGACACCCTTACCGATGACCGCCCCACCGATCCGTGTGAGTTGCTGCAGGACGACGACCTGTCGCAGAGCATCGACCAATGGTTGGGCGAGCTGACCGACAAGCAGCGGGAGGTGGTGATTCGCCGTTTCGGTCTGCGTGGCCATGAGAGCAGTACGCTTGAGGATGTTGGCCTGGAGATTGGCCTCACCCGTGAGCGTGTACGGCAGATCCAGGTGGAGGGGCTCAAGCGTCTGCGTGAGATCCTGGAAAAGAACGGCCTGTCCAGCGAGTCGCTGTTCCAATAAGCTGCTGCGCGCAAACAGAATGCCCCGATGACCTCGGGGCATTTTTTTGCCTGGGAAATTGTTCAACCTGCTAGCGCTGTTGCTTGGCGTGTAAGAGATCGCTTACTCGTGGTGTAAGCCTTCGCTACCACCAAGAGTAAACAATTGCCTTTTTCAGCAACGATATTTTCTTAACTCTCTGAAAATCATGGATTTTTTTGATATTTGCAAATGTGTCAGTTGTAGCATCTTGTGAGGTGCGCAGGTTGCTCGCGCTGGGGAAATCGCTAGTATCTGAAGTGTGCCGACGGACTGGCACAGGCTTTCAAGGATGATCGCCAAGGACATCGCAGGATGCGATTCATCAGGATGATGAATGGGACAAGCAGGGACTACGGAAAAAATGTGGGCGGGTCAAACCGCCCCTTTTTTTTGCCTGCGATTTCTCCTCGCTCGGGCTTGCATGAGCTCGAATGCCAGGCACAAAAAAGGCCCTTGCGGGCCTTTTTTCGTCACTGCAGCGATCAGCGCTCCAGATCAGCGATCTTGCCTGGCTTGCCATCCCATTCTTCAGCGTCCGGCAGGGGATCCTTACGCTCGGTGATGTTCGGCCATATCTCAGCCAGCTCGGCGTTGAGCTCGAGGAAGTTCTCCATCCCCGCAGGCACTTCGTCCTCCGAGAAAATGGCCTGTGCCGGGCACTCGGGCTCGCACAGCGCACAGTCGATGCACTCGTCCGGGTGAATGACCAGGAAATTCGGGCCTTCGTAGAAGCAGTCCACCGGACAGACTTCCACGCAGTCGGTGTACTTGCATTTGATGCAGTTGTCGGTGACGACGAAGGTCATTTCTAATTTTCTCCTCAGGCGACGGCAGCGTGCCCTTCCTTCCAGGGCAGCGCGGTTCACATTGGCTGCAGGCCAGGCTAATAACCTGCAGCTCCGGCAAACCGCGGCGGATTCTACCAGCTTGCGCGGCTGGCCGTTATAACAGGTTTTTCAGTTGATATAGCATTTCGATAGCTTGGCGAGGCGTCATGTCGTCCAGTGCCAGCTTGCCCAGCTTCTCGATGACCGGGTGGGGCAGGCTGGCGAACAGGTCGCTCTGGTGCGGCACGTGCGGTTCGCCCTTGGCTTTGGTCACCGGCGCCTCGTGGGGCAGGCTGGCGGTTTCCAGGCGGCCCAGGTGTTCGCGAGCGCGCAGGATGACTTGCGACGGCACGCCCGCCAGTTGCGCCACTGCCAGGCCATAGCTCTGGCTGGCGGGGCCTGGCAGCACATGGTGCAGGAACACGATACGCTCGTTGTGCTCGGTGGCGTTCAGGTGCACGTTGGCCACCAGCGGCTCGCTGTCCGGCAGTACGGTCAGTTCGAAGTAGTGGGTGGCGAACAGGGTGTAGGCGCGCAACTGCGCCAGACGTTCGGCAGCGGCCCAGGCCAGCGACAGGCCGTCGAAGGTACTGGTGCCGCGGCCGACCTCGTCCATCAGTACCAGGCTACGGTCGGTGGCATTGTGCAGGATGTTGGCGGTCTCGCTCATCTCTACCATGAAGGTCGAGCGGCCGCCGGCCAGGTCGTCGCTGGACCCGATGCGGGTGAAGATGCGGTCCACCAGCGACAGTTCGCAGCGCGCTGCCGGCACGAAGCTGCCGATATGCGCCATCAGCACGATCAATGCGGTCTGGCGCATATAGGTGGATTTACCGCCCATGTTCGGACCGGTGATGATCAGCATGCGGGTGTTGTTGTCCAGGCCCAGGTCGTTGGCCACGAACGGCGTGGTCAGTACCTGCTCGACCACTGGATGACGCCCTTGCTCGATGCGCAGGCACGGCTCGTCGACGAAGCTCGGGCAGTTCAGGTCCAGGGTCAGTGCGCGCTCGGCGAGGTTGCTCAACACGTCCAGTTCGGCCAGCGCCGCAGCGCTGTCCTGCAACGGCGCGAGGTGGCTGATCAAGGTCTCGAGCAGTGCATCGTAGAGCATCTTCTCGCGGGCCAGGGCGCGGCTCTTGGCCGACAACGCCTTGTCTTCGAACGCCTTGAGTTCAGGCGTGATGAAGCGCTCGGCGCCCTTGAGCGTCTGGCGGCGGATATAGTCGCCCGGCGCTTGTTCGGCTTGTTTGGTGGGCAGCTCGATGAAATAGCCATGCACACGGTTGTAGCCGACCTTGAGATTGGCAAGCCCGGTGCGGGCTTTCTCACGGGCTTCGAGGTCGATCAGGAACTGACCGGCATTCTCGCTCATGGCCAGCAGTTCGTCGAGTTCGCTGTCGTAGCCGGTCTTGAGCACGCCGCCGTCGCGGATCACCGCAGGCGGGTTGTCGATGATTGCCCGCTCCAGCAGGCTGGCCAGCTCCGGGTAGGTGCCGGTGATCGCCGCCAGGCGGGCCAGGTGGGGGGCCTCGAGCTCGGCCATGGCGTTCTGCAGTTCGGGCAGGGCGCCAAGGGCATCGCGCAGGCGTGCCAGATCACGTGGGCGGGCGTTGCGCAGGCCGATACGGGCGAGAATCCGCTCGATATCACCGATTTCCTTGAGTTGCGGCTGCAGCTTCTCGAAACGGTAGCCGTCGAGGAAGCAGCGAATCGAATCCTGGCGTGCCTGCAGGACTTTCAGGTCGCGCAGCGGGCGGTTCAGCCAGCGGCTCAGCAGGCGGCTGGCCATCGCTGTCTGGCAGCGGTCGATGACCGACTGCAGCGTGTTGTCGCGGCCACCGGCCAGGTTGATGTCCAGCTCGAGGTTGCGGCGGCTGGCGCCGTCGAGAATCACCGTGTCATCCATGCGCTCATGGCGCAGGCTGCGCAGATGCGGCAGGCTGGTGCGCTGGGTTTCCTTGGCGTAGGTCAGCAGGCAGCCGGCGGCGCCGATGGCCAGGGTCAGCTTGTCGCAGCCGAAGCCCTTGAGGTCCTGGGTCGCGAACTGCCGGCACAGACTCTTGCGCGCCGAGTCACGATCGAAGTCCCACGGAGCCCGACGGCGCGCTCCCGGGCGCTTCTCTGCCGGCAGGCCCTGGGGCCAGTCGTCGGGAATCAACAGCTCCACCGGGTTGATGCGCTCGAGTTCGGCAAGCAGGTTTTCCCAGCCCTTGATCTCCTGCACGGTGAAGCTGCCGCTGGTGATGTCCAGCACAGCGAGGCCGAACAAGCGTTCGTCACCCAGCAGGGCGGCGATCAGGTTGTCGCGGCGCTCGTCGAGCAGCGCCTCGTCGCTGACCGTACCCGGCGTGATGATACGCACTACCTGGCGCTCAACCGGGCCCTTGCTGGTGGCCGGGTCGCCGATCTGCTCGCAGATCACCACCGATTCGCCGAGCTTGACCAGCTTGGCCAGGTAGCCTTCCAGCGAGTGGAACGGAATCCCGCACATGGGGATCGACTGGCCCGCCGACTGACCGCGTGCGGTCAGGGTGATGTCCAGCAGTTTCGCGGCTTTCTTCGCATCTTCGTAGAAGATTTCGTAGAAGTCGCCCATGCGGTAGAACATCAGCTGGTCTGGATGCTGGTTCTTCAGCTTCCAGTACTGTTGCATCATTGGCGTGTGTGCGGAGAGATCAGACATTCAGGGCCTTGAAACAGGTGGTCTGGTGGCAATTTCGAAACCCGCAATGGTACAGGCTTTTTTCGCCTGCTGCAGGACACAAAGGGCAGGGCACCGCTATGATTTGTCGATTTTCCGGACAGGCCCGAATACAGCACGAGGAATTCCATGCCAAGGGTGGCGTTTTATCTGATGGTCGCAGGCTTGAGCCTGCCGTTACCGGTCATGGCGGCTGCACAGTGCCCTTTCCCGCAGGGTATGCAGGCGTCGATAGAGGCTTCGCGGCATGTCGTCCAGGCACGGGCTGACGGGACACCGCGGGAGCAGTTGCTGCAGGGGATACCGACCAAGCTTGACGAGCCGACCCGCCAGTTGCTGCGGGAGATCGTGAGTGAAGTCTATGACAATGAGCCGGTGCAGGCCGATGTGTATGCGGCCTATCGCTTCGAGCACTGTTTCCTGTCTCAGCAGCATGCCGAGACTGTCGCTGCAATCAAGTTCAGCGACGCATTGCCGTTGCTGCGCAAGTGCGAGCAGATCGAACCGCTGGGCGCGCGTCCGCCTTGCGCGATGCGGGCGGTGCACGCGGTGACGGGTATCCCTGAATGATCGCGTGTGCAGGGCGCGCTGTATGCATTTGCATTTCCCATCGATCTGCAGCAATATGCATTTTATGCAAAAGCGCAACGTAGCCACTGTACTCAGAGAACTGCTCGATCGCCACGGCCTGTCCCCGACGGAGCTGCACCGGCGCACGGGCGTACCGCAATCCACCCTGTCTCGGATCCTCAGCGAGAAAATTGTCGATCCGTCAGACAAGCATGTCTCCAGGATCGCCGAATACTTCGGCGTGAGCACCGATCAGTTGCGTGGCCGCATAGAGCTGGGTGAGTCCCGCGAAGCGCAGCCCATGCATGGTCATGTGGACCTGAGCGACATCAGCCTGTGGGACGATGAAACCCCCGTCGAGGATGACGAGGTGTCCGTTCCATTTCTTCGAGAGGTCGAATTGGCAGCAGGATCAGGAAGATTCGTCATCGAGGAAAGCGAGCGCGCGCGCCTGCGTTTCGGCAAGCGCAGCCTGCGCCACAATGGTGTGCAGTTCGACCAGGCCAAGTGCGTCACGGTGCGCGGCAACAGCATGCTGCCGGTGCTACGCGATGGTGCGACGGTCGGCGTCAACACCGGCAAATGTGCCATTGGCGACATCATCGATGGCGATCTCTACGCCATCAACCACAATGGCCAGCTGCGGGTGAAGCAGGTCTATCGCCTGCCCACCGGCATACGCCTGCGCAGCTTCAACCGCGATGAACATCCCGACGAAGACTACAGTTTCCAGCAGATGCAGGAAGAGCAGATCAGCCTGCTCGGGCATGTCTTCTGGTGGGGCATGTACGCACGCTGACCCGCAAATCCGCTGTATAAAAACCCGCTTCGGCGGGTTTTTTCATGCATACGAAATATCCCCGCCTCCCGCCTTTCATCCCCGTCGCCACAAACTCTACCCGGCCTACAAAATTTTTAGGCTCTCTGAAAAGCCCTACAAGCCATACCCGACAAGGCCTTCATGCATTTAAGCAACTCCTCATGCATAAATTTTTTCAAAAATGCATTGACTGCATATGCATCAGTGCATAGCCTGTATCTCAAGCCGGACAGCAACCGGTTGTTACACAGGCAGCGATGAACAGGCCTTGACTGTTCAGAGGGTTGGCAACTGGCCCGGGTGTGCAGCGTAAAGCACCACGATCAGTTATCCGGCGGGCAGGTGGCCGCGGTCGGAGTCACAAATTTGAAGCGGAACCGGTCGGTGTCACCAGATGTGACCGACGGTTCGACAACGCATTACTGAAGGGCCTGCACGGACGGGCCTTTTGGAATGCCGCGTTATACGGCAAGGGATCCACCGGCACTCGCCGGTGGCCATGACACAGGAGACAGGACAGTGACGAACGAGCAACAGGCGTTGCTGGAGATGCCGCTCTGGCTGGTGATCGTCCTGGCATTGCTGGGAGGGCTTTCCGGCGAGATGTGGCGGGCCGACAAGGCCGGTGCCCGAGGCTGGTCGCTGCTGCGGCGGCTGGCGCTGCGCTCGGGGGCTTGCATGGTCTGCGGGGTGTCGACGGTGATGCTGCTGTATGCCAGTGGCATGTCGATCTGGAGCGCCAGCGCCTTCGGGTGCCTGACCGCGATGGCGGGGGCCGATGTGGCCATCGGCCTCTACGAACGCTGGGCAGCCAGGCGCCTTGGTTTGAAGGACGAACGATAGGAGTGCGGCACATGAGCGAACTGGCCACCTTGCATGCGGCCTTGACCGCAACGATTCGAGAGGCGATTCCGGAGCTGGCATCGGTCGATGCCTATACGGAAGTAGGACATGCCCCGGCATTGCCTGCGTTGCGCCATGGCATCGTGCGCATGACTGCCGATGCTGCGCCCAGGGATGGACGCTCGGTGCTGGTCACCACCTTCGAGGCGGACATCACCCCCGATGCCGCCAACCCCGAGGCACGCCTGCAGGGCAGTGTGCTGGCCGCGCAACTGATGGACCTGTTGCGCCAGCAGCTATGGGGGCTCGACTTCGTCGAGCCCAGCCGCAATTTACGGGCGTTCTTCGCCGGGGCTGGCTGGCGCGTGCGCTGGGACCAGCCGGTGCTGCTGGGCGAACTGCAATGGCACTGGCCCGACCAACCGCCAGGCAGCCTCCGGCTGGGCTTCAGTCCAGACACGGGGCCCGGCAATGAAAGCCAGTACATCGCCCCGGAGGACCTGGCATGAGCTACGTCAGCGCCACGCATGACCGCATGCTCGCCACCCTGGTGATTCCCTGTCGTGTGGTGGCGGTGGATTTGGCCGCTGCCCGGGTCCGGGTGTCCGATGGTGGCGGCTGGACCAGCGCCTGGGTGCGCTGGCATGCCCAGGCGGCGGGCAAGGCTCGGCACTGGCGGGCGCCAAGTCTGGGTGAGCAGGGCGTGTTGCTCAGCCCCAGTGGCGAACCGGCGCAAGGTACTTTTTTTGCCGGGCTGTATGGCAATGCCGGCCTCCCGCCAGACAACCGCGAGCACGCCGAGGTCTGGCGCTTCGATGACGGCGGTTCGCTGACCTACGACTGGCAGGCCCGGCGTTATGACATCGAACTGCCCAGCGGCAACGCACGCATCAAGGTCGGTGCCAGCACTCTGGTGGTCAGTGACGGCGCGATCACCCTCGAGGCCTCGAGCATCACCCTGACCGGCAAGGTCACGGTCAACGGCCCGCTGACTGTCAGCGGCGACATCAACGGCGGCGGGCGGATCATCGATACCGCCGGCAACACGCCCAACCACAAACACTGAACCCAGCCCGCCATCGCGGGCTTTTTC
The DNA here is from genome assembly GCF_001636055.1 of Pseudomonas putida. NCBI lineage: Bacteria > Pseudomonadati > Pseudomonadota > Gammaproteobacteria > Pseudomonadales > Pseudomonadaceae > Pseudomonas > Pseudomonas putida. The sequence goes on along the minus strand of NZ_CP011789.1, from coordinate 4,904,685 downwards.
ATGCCAGGAGAACGCAATGGATACCCATCAACGCGCCCGGGCTTTTCCGGGAGGCGCGCCATGATCGGCCTGGACCGTCGCACCGGCTTGCCACTGGCCGGGATCGCTCACCTGCGCCAGTCCATCGAGGACATTCTCACCACCCCTCTGGGCAGTCGCCGCATGCGCCCGGACTACGGCAGCCAACTGCGCCGCTATGTCGACCTGCCGGTCAACGAAGGCTGGAAGAGCGCGGTCCAGGCCGAGGTCGCCCGCGCCCTTGGGCGCTGGGAGCCACGCCTGCAACTGGAGCGAGTGAAGGTCGTGGCCGTGCTCGACGGCCAGGTCAGCCTGGCCCTGAGCGGTCGTTACCTGGGCGACGACGCCCTGGTGGAGGTGAGCGTATGAGCCAGGTAGACCTGTCAAAACTGCCCGCCCCGCAACTGCTCGAAGACCTTGATTTCGAGGCGCTGTACGAGGCCGACCTTGAAACCTTTCGTGCACATATGGGCGATGGCTGGACGGCACAGCTGGAAAGCGATCCGGTCACCAAGCTGCTCGAAGTCGGCGCCTACCGAAAACTGCTCAACCGGGCACGCATCAATGATGCTGCGAAGGCTTTGCTGCTCGCCTATGCCCAGGGCCGCGACCTTGACCAACTGGCGGCCAACGTTTCGTTGCAGCGCCTGGTGATCCAGGCCGCCGCCCCCACCACCGTTCCGCCCACCGAGGCGATTCTCGAGTCCGACGACGCTCTGCGCGAACGTGTGCAACTGGTCTATGAAGGCCTGACCACCGCCGGCCCGCGCAACAGTTACATCCTCCACGCCCGCAACGCCTCGGGACGGGTCGCCGACGCGACCGCCGAAAGCCCGTCGCCGGCGGTGGTCGATGTCACGGTACTGAGCATCGATGACGACGGTGTCGCGCCCCAGGCGCTGCTCGACGAAGTCAACGCCTATCTCAACGACGAGGACATCCGCCCGGTTGCCGACCGGGTCAATGTGCGCAGCGCCCAGGTGCTGCCATACCGGATCGACGCCGTGCTGCACATGGCCGACAACGGCCCCGAGTACGAGGCCATCCTCAGCGAGTGCCGGCGTCGTCTGCAGGCCTGGATCAATCCGCGGCGCCGCCTGGGTGTCGAGGTCGCCCGCTCTGGCATCGACGCCCAGTTGCACATCGACGGCGTCAGCCGGGTCGAGTTGATCGACTGGACCGACATCCGCCCGAGCAAGGCCCAGGCTGCCTGGTGCACAGGCTTCGACCTCAAGCGCGGAGGCTGACATGCGAAGCCTTCTGCCGCTCAACCGCACCCCGCTGGAGCGGGCCATCGAAACGGCTGGCGACGAAGACCTCAAGGTCACCCTGCGTCAGCTCTACAACCCCGACACCTGCCCCGCGCACTTGCTCTATCAGCTGGCCTGGGCCTGGTCGGTGGATCGCTGGGACGACAGCTGGAGCGACACCGTCAAGCGTTCGGTGATTCGCTCGGCATTCTTCGTCCATGCCCACAAGGGCACCCTCGGCGCCCTCAGGCGGGTGGTCGAGCCGTTCGGTTACCTCATCGAGGTGCAGGAGTGGTGGCAGGCCCAGCCTGCCGGGGTGCCGGGGACTTTCGCGCTGAAGATCGGCGTCGAGAACTCGGGCATCAGCGAGCAGACCTACAACGAACTGTCGGCCCTGATCGACGACGCCCGTCCCGTCAGTCGGCACATGACCGGCATGGTGATCAGCCTGGAAAGCAACGGCGCCTTCCATCTCGGCTGCGCGCTCCAGGATGGCGACGAGCTCGACATCTATCCACCGGCTCCGCGTGATATCGACGTCGATGGCGTCATCGGGCGCGGCGGCCGAGAACACACAATCGATACCTTGGACATTGCACATGGTTGACCAGACTTCTCAGTTCTACGCCATCCTCACCAATGTGGGCGCGGCGAAGCAAGCCAATGCGGATGCCTTGGGCATTCCGTGGAAAATCACCCAGATGGGCGTTGGCGACGCCAACGGCACCGACCCGACCCCCAACGCCACCCAGACCAGCCTGATCAACGAATGGCGCCGCGCGCCGTTGAACCAGCTCAAGGTGGACGACAAGAACAGCGCGGTGATCGTCGCCGAGCAGGTGATCCCCGCCGACGACGGCGGGCGCTGGATCCGTGAGATCGCGCTGTATGACGCCGACGGCGACATGGTCGCGGTGGCCAATTGCGCCCCCACCTACAAGCCACTGCTCAGCCAGGGCTCGGGCCGTACTCAGGTCGTGCGGATGAACCTGATCGTCAGCAGCGCGAGCAATGTGCAGTTGAAGATTGACCCTGCGGTAGTGCTGGCTACCCGAGAGTGGGTCAGCGAGGAGTTGGCCAGGCAGGATTTCAAGCATTCGGTGCTGGTAGCGACTACTGCACCCATCGCCTTGAGCGGGTTGCAGACGGTCGATGGCGTGGCGCTGGTCACTGGGGCCCGGGTGTTGGTCAAGAACCAGGCGGCTGCCAAGGACAACGGCCTGTACTTGGCGGCCGGCGGTGCTTGGGCACGTTGCAGCGATGCCAACACCGACGCCAAGATCACGCCGGGCCTACTGGTGCTGGTGGAGAAGGGGACGGTCAATGGTGACAGTGCCTGGCAACTGGTGAGCGACGGGCCTATCAGCTTGGGTATCAGCGCCCAGGACTACGAAATGGCCTTTGGACGCAGCGGCGTTGCTGTTGGGACCTATCGCAGTGTAACAGTCGACAAGTATGGGCGTGTGGTGGCGGCGACGAACCCTAGCACTGTGGCAGGTTATGGTCTGACCGATGTTTACACTGCTGCCCAGATAGACACCGCGTTGACGCTCAAGGCTCCTTTGATCAGCCCGATGTTTACTGGAAATCCCGTTGCACCGACGCAGCCGCGTTTCACCGCCAATACAACGCTGGCGAGCACAGACTTCGTGCATTCTCGAGGTCAGCAATTCAATGGCGTCTCGGTTTACAACGGCACGTCCGTCGTTGCAGGTACCATCGCTCACGTGGGAGGGGTGGTACATTTCTGGGGTAGTGGTATTCAAGCATATACGGTACCTAACTCCGCACTCATCTCAGCCACTCCCGGCAGCACGATCCGCGTACACAACTGGGGCTGGCAAGCACTATCGGTCACACCTCAGGGAGCGGATGAATTACAGGAAAGTATGGCGACCTCATCGTCGAAGCTACCTCGAATGCTTCCACCCGATACCTATGTGGATTTGACTTACATCGGCACGGGTAAGTGGATGATGTTAGGTACCGGAGTCGAGCACCTTCGCCAGCCTTGGGCCAAGTACTTAGGTACAACGGGTTACTATCGCCTACCTAATGGACTCATCGAGCAATGGGGCTTTCGTTATTCCTTGGTGGGTGCCTCTAGTATATCCATCGATACGGTGTTCCCGGTCGCCTTTTCAACTGCCTGCTTGAGCCTGGTCGTCACCGTCGGAGTGGCGATAGACGATTACGACCGCGATCCTTCTTATCGCTTATCACGCCAAGAAGTCAGTCACGGTCACCCTACCCCTACTGGCTTCGAAGGCCAGGTCTTCAATGATAACTACCTGAACAATTCCCGTTCTATGCATTGGCGCGCGCTGGGCTATTGAACACGTGCAGAAAGTTTGAACATTCTCTAGGGAGCTGAAATGACCATTTACGCAAGTAGCCAGGCAAGAGCGTTTTACAGTGACGAGGTGTCGTCGACGCTCCCGCCTGATGCTCAAGCAATATCCGATGATCTCCACGAGTGCTTGTTGGCGGGGCAAAGCGAGGGAAAACTTATAGACTTTTCCTTGCATCCCCCGCGCCTCGTTGATGCCGCAGATTCTTGGCCAAGCAGTAAAGAACTGTCCAGACGTATCGATGACCGGGTCGCTGACGTTTATGCCAGATGGGTTAGGTTCGAACCCGAATATGCAGCCCGTGAAAAAGCTGCAGTGGCTTATCGTAAAGCAGGTTACAGCGGTGAGCCAGGGGGCTGGATTAAATATTATGCCGCCACTACGGGGCTGAGTCTTGAGGCAGCGACCAATCTGATCCTCGATAAGGCGCAACAACGTGAATCCACTCTCGAAGCCTTGGCCAGTTTCAGATTACGCAAACATGAACTATTCAACTTGGAAGGTGAAGCTAGACAAGCGCTTTATCAAGAAATAATTGAGCGAGTCCAGGCGACAACTTTGCTGCTTGAATCTCTCGAAGGCTTGCCTAATCCGCATCAGGGCGCGGGGCAGCCGTCCTAAAACCCGCCAGTCCATGCTTTGACAGAGTCAAAGAGCATTTCCCAATACCCCGCAGGCCCTGCATTCCCCGCAGGGCCTTTTTATATCCGACTTGGAGACAACCTACATGAGTGGATTCTTCCACGGCGTCACCGTAACCAACGTGGACACCGGCGCCCGCAACATCGCACTGCCGTCGTCCTCGATCATCGGCCTGGTCGACACCTTCACCGAAGGTGCCGGTGTCACGGCCAAGGCCAACGACCTCGTCCTCATCACCAGCGAGCGTGAAGCCGTGGCCGCCTTCGGCGCCGATGCGGCGATCACCAAGGCCTGCCGCGCCATCTACAGCCGCGCCAAGGCGGTCATCGTCGCTTGCGGCGTGGCCAAGCTCGAAGAGGCGGCCGAGCAGACCGCAGCGATCATCGGCAACGTGCTCGCCGACGGCAAGCGCACCGGCCTGCAGGCGCTGCTCGACGGCAAGAGTCGTTTCAACGCCCAGCCGCGCCTGCTGGTCGCGCCCAAGCACAGCGCCACCCAGGCGGTCGGCACCGCGCTGGTGGCACTGGCCGACAAGCTGCGCGGCATCGCTATCATCGACGGCCCTGGCACCACTGACGAAGCCGCGCTCGCCTACGCCAAGAACTTCGGCGCCAAGCGCGCCTTCCTGGTCGATCCGGGCGTGCGCTACTTCGACACCGTCGCCGAGGCGACCGTCGATGCGCCAGGTTCGGCCTGGGTCGCCGGCCTGTTCGCCTTCACTGACCGCGAGTACGGCTTCTGGGCCTCGCCATCGAACAAGGAGTTCGTCGGCATCACCGGCACCAGTCGCCCGGTGGAGTTCCTCGATGGCGACGACAGCTGCCGCGCCAACCTGCTGAACAACGCCAACATCGCCACCATCATTCGCGATGACGGCTTCCGACTGTGGGGCAACCGCACCCTGTCCAGCGATCCGAAGTGGGCCTTCGTCACCCGCGTGCGGACCATGGACATCGTCATGGACGCGATCCTCTACGGCCACAAGTGGGCCGTCGACCGCTCCATCACCGCCACCTACGTCAAGGACGTCACCGAGGGCTTGCAGGCCTTCATGCGCGACCTGAAGAACCAGGGCGCGATCATCAACTTCGAGGTCTTCGCCGATCCGGAGTTGAACACCGCCAGCCAACTGGAGCAGGGCAAGGTGTACTGGAACATCCGCTTCACCGACGTACCGCCTGCCGAAAACCCCAATTTCCGCGTCGAAGTCACCAACCAGTGGCTGACCGAAGTCCTCGATTCCGCCGCTTAAGGAGCGCATCTACATGGCAATGATTCCCGAAACCCTGGCCAACCTGAACCTGTTCGTCGACGGTGTGAGCTTCCAGGGCGATGTACCCAGCCTGACCCTGCCCAAACTGACCCTGAAAATGGAAGAACACCGTCCCGGTGGCATGGACATGCCCGTCGAGATGGACCTGGGCATGGAGAAGCAGGAAGCGGCCTTCACCACCACCGGCGTGCGCCGCGAGTCGCTGAAGTTCTTCGGCCTGGCCGATGGCACGGCCTTCAACGGCACGTTCCGCGGCGCCTTCAAGGGCCTCAAGGGCCAGATCAATCCGGTCATCGTCACCCTGCGCGGCTCGCTCAAGGAAGTCGACATGGGCGACTGGAAATCCGGCGACAAGGCCGAGATCAAGCACAGCGTCGCACTCAGCTACTACAAGCTGGAGGTTGATGGTCGCCTGGTCTACGAGATCGATGCCCTTGGCATGAAGCGGGTGATCGATGGTGTCGACCAACTGGCGGCGCAGCGTACTGCGCTGGGCCTGTAAGGGAGGTGCTCATGGCTCAGGAAAACCGCCAGCCCCAGTGGCTGAACCTTGCAGCCGACCGCGTCACGGTGCGTTTGTCGCGTCCGAGCGAGGCCAATGGCATTCAGGTCGACAGCCTGACGTTGCGGGCCCCGACGGTGCGTGACATGCGCAACGCCCAGGCCGGCGGCGCCAGCGACGACGAGCAGCGCGAGCTGAACTTGTTCGCCTCGCTGGCCGAAGTTGGCATCAAGGACCTCGAAGGCCTCACCTTGAAGGACTACGGCCGCTTGCAGGCCGGGTATTTTCGCCTGGTGCAGGACGACGAGGTTTGACCCGACCCGGCAGAAGGCCGCCGCAAGGCGGCTGGCCAAGGAGCTGAACTTTTCCGCGAGCGAAATCATGACCATGTCGTTCAGCGACATGGTCTGGTGGCTTTCGGATTGAGAGGATTAACGGATGGCGAACAAATCAGGGATTGCCCTGGGGGAAGCCGTCGCATCTGGCTCGGCTTTCCCTGGCGCGCTCGATGACTATCGCGCCAGGTTTACCGATCATTGGGCGCCTTACGGCAAGGCGCTGCAATCGTTTTCATCACCGCTGGATATCTGGCGACCAGGCCCGTATCCATCGGTCGTGCCACAGCTGTCGAACTGGCAAGGACTCAGTCCGGCACTGGAGCACCAGCCGTTACCCTTGGCTGAACAGGGATGGCGCGCATCCAACTCACCCCCGTTCGAGTTGCCCGCTCAGATCGTACATGCGTACCCCCAGCCTCGGCCGCGCGCAGATTCAACTCCCCGGATCAACGCTGATGCACCTGAAGCCCGACATGGGGTGGTGTCGGGGGAGGGCGAAGCAGTTTCGTCAGCCTCTGCTGATCCCACGCCGAGCCGAGCCACTGCCCGTACTCGAGCAGGGGCTGCGGCCAAGGAGGCTGCCTCTGCAACCAAGTTGGATTTGGGGTTGAAGCTCTTCCACACCGCTTCCACCGCCACCACGGCGAAGGAGCAGGCAGTGGGCTATCTCAGTGCGGTTGGGTCGGCAGTCGGCACATTAGGCGGCAAGGCCTTGGGGGCGGCGGTGCCGCGCTGGGGCACGATGGTCTCGGAGGTGGGCGGCGTTGCCTTCGGTATGGCCGGCGACAAGCTGGGCGCCTGGGCTGGCGAGCGGGTCACGAACCCTGCATCGGAGACAGCCAAGGACAAACCGCCATCAACGCCGGTATCGACTCAGTCGAAACCTGACGCGGATCCTTATTCGACGCTGTCTGGCTCAGTCAAGGACGGGCTTACGACTGCTGCGGTGGTGGGCGGGGGTTATGCCAGCTGGGAAGTACTCAAGCGGCGTTACACCAACCCAGGTGCTGTCGCTGGGACCGCCAAGGGCGTCGCAGAGAACCTCAAGGCATTGAAAATACCCCTTGCTTCGATGTTCATCGAGGCTGGTGCAAAGGCGGCCTATACCTATGGCACGGCGCAAACCCGTGAAGAAAGGTGGAGCGGTTATGGCGGCGCGGCAGGGGGCCTGATCCTTGGTGGCGCCCTGGGTGCCGCCGGATCGTTGCTGGGTCCGATCGGTACCACGATAGGGATGTCGGTCGGCAACTTTGTGGGCGATCAGGTTGGGTCGGCGTTAGGCAAATATTTGGCCACCCAGTACCCGGAGCTTGCCTCCACAGCACAGCCGGTACGGCGCGGGTTGTCGGCCAAGGTAAGCGGTACTGCACAGGAGCAGAACCCGGAGCGCGCCAGGACGTCGGGACCGCCGTCTCCTCTTCGACTGCCGGGACTTATGGCGCAGTTTGCAACCGCCGCAAGCGGTTCATCGCAACGGCGGCCTTCGATGTTGACTATGCCGAAGCCGGGTTCGACTGCTGACATTGCCGGCATGGACAAGGCTCTCGTCAGGGATCTGTTGAGACCTCCTGTGGATGAGGGGAGGGCGCCAAGTGCGGCGGCCAAGCAACGGGTTGCAGGCGCCATCGCTGAGCCTCGTGCATGGCCTCCGGCGATTCCTGGTCTTTCGTTGGTCCCCGGTATCGTGCCTTCTCCCAGATTCGAAAGTCATGGCGCCAGCGTTGCGCCCGCTGCCGTAAAGGTCGAGCTCCCTCGATCGCCTCAGAAGCCGTCAAGGCCGGCTGCTGTACTGGGGTTGCCGAAGGTTGCGGTGCAGGCCTCAGCGTCTGGACGTTCAGCTGTAATGGACAAGCCCGCAGTAGAGGTGCAGGTACCAGCCGCGCAGTTGTCGGTGCCGCCGCAAGCCAGCGTCCTGCCAGATGCTCCGCCGCAAGCCCCGGCCCAACCGGTCATTACCGGCGGGGCAGGCCAGCCCTTCAACTTCACCACCAACATCCCCATCACGCTGCAAGGCGCCGCTGTTGCACACGACCAACTCGCCACCGACCTGGAACTGGCTGTGCGCCGGGTACTGGAAGAACGGCAAAGAGCTGATGAAGCGCGTCTGGCAGACCCTCTACGACAATTTTGAACCGGAGGGACATTCATGACCTACCTGGAGCAGTTGCAGGCCGCACTGCATGCACTGGTCAAGGCGGGCGAGGAGGGGCGTCGGCGTGCCGGCGCCATGCTCGACCCGATGAACCAGGCCGTGGACCACGTCAAGGAAGCCGCGGCTGAACTCGAAGCATTGCCTTGGATCGGTCCGGCCATCGGCAAGCGCCTGCAACGTACCCTGCGTGCCATCGACTCGGCACAAGGGCGTGTCAACAAAGTGATTGCCCGCTACGACAAGAGCGTCGACGAGGTGCGCAAGGTGCAGGAGCGTGTCGATGCGTTCTCCGAACACCTAGGCAAGGCTGGCGCGGCGATCCGCAAGGTGGTGGGCGATGCCCGCGCGGTGGCAAGCGGGGTGCTCGTCACCTTCGGCTTCGCACCGCTGACAACGCCGACCGCCGAAGCGATCAAGCCATTCCCGCACCTGCTGGTGCTGCAACCGCTGAAGGCCAATGCCACACCGTACTACTTCAACCTCGATACCGCCGCGTTCGACCAGTTGCGTCGCCAGACCCGCTTTCGCTGGGCCGCCCAGGAACGCCTGAGCCGCGACAGCGCGCAGCAGGCCGTCGGCCAGGGGGAGGAGACGATCAGCATCCATGGTGCGATCTTTCCCTCCTTCAAGGGTGGTCTGGGCCAACTGCAGACCCTGCGTAGCATCGGTCGCCAGTTGCTGCCCCTGAGCCTGACCACAGGGTACGGCGAGGTGCTCGGCACCTGGTGCCTGACCAGCATCGACGAAGACCAGAGCAACCTGCTGGCCGGGGGCATTCCACGCAAACAGGGTTTTTCACTGGAGTTCACCCGCTATGGCGAAGACCTGCAAAACGTCTGACGGCGATCTGCTCGACACCCTCTGTCAACACTATTACGGCCACCTCAACCGCACGGTCGAAGCCGTGCTGGAGGCCAATCAGGGGCTGGCCGACGAAGACCAGCCCCTGCGCGCCGGCGTGATGATCCTGCTACCGGACCTGCCCACTGCCACGGTCAGCAGCGTGCAGCTCTGGGACTGAGCGCAGGCCCATATCCACACCGACAACGGAGGCATGAGTCATGCAACCTGTCTTCAGCATCAAGGCCGATGGCAAGGACATCACCGCCCTGATCAACGACCGCCTGCTACTGCTGCGCACCACCGACAAACCCGGCATGGAGTCGGATACGTTCGAGCTGCGCATCGATGCCCGCGACGGTGCCCTGGCCCTGCCGCCTCGCGGCGCGGTGCTGGAGGTGCACCTGGGCTACGCCGGGCAGCCGCTGACGCTGCTGGGGCGCTTCACCGTCGATGAGGTCGAGCTGTCCGGGCCGCCGGACACCCTGGTGATCCGCGGCAAGGCCAGCGACCTGTGCGGCAGTGGCAGAACCATCCGCAGCGGCAGTTGGGAGAATGTTCCGCTGCAACGCATCATCGCCGAGATCGGTGCGCGCAACGGCTGGCAGGCGATCTGCCCGGTCGCCCTGAACGTGCCGCGTATCGACCAGTACAGCGAGTCGGACTTCAACTTCATCACCCGTCTGGCCCGCCAGTACGACTGCACCGCCAAGCTCGCCAACGGCCAGCTGCTGGTGCTGCCGCGCCAGGGCGGGCAGAGCGCCAGCGGCAAGACGCTGGGGTTGGTAACGCTGCGGCGCAGCGACGTCAGCCAATGGCAATTTCGCCTGGACGACAAGGCCACTCGCAAGGCCGTGCGCACCCGTCACCAGGACAGTGCCAGCGGCGAGCTCAAGGTGGTCGAACTGAGCAACGCCGAAAGCTCGGGCAGCCAGCGTCCTGTTCATACCGACCGCCACTTGTACCCCAATCGCGCCGCCGCCGAACAGGCTGCCCGCGCACGCCTGGCCAGCTTCAATCGCGAGACTGCCAGCGTGCGCCTGGACATGCCTGGGCGCACCGACCTGTTCGTCGAGCGCAGCATAGAGGTCAGTGGTTTTGTCGACGGGCTCGACGGCCAGTACCTGATCGACTCGGTCGAGCAGGTGTTCACCGGCTCTGGCTGGCGCACCACCGTGCAGTGCAACGGTGGCAAGGCGGGCAAGGCTGGGAACAAGGGCGGCGCGCCGGGCAAGGTCGCTTCACTCAAGGCGTGACGGTCTACCCACTCAGCAGAGGACGTGCCCATGTTCGTCGAGTTTCGCTGCGGCCAGTGCAGGAAGCTGCTGGCCCGCATCACCCCCGCTTCCGAGCTCCAGATCAAGTGCGGCCGGTGCCGCACGCTGAATCATGTGAAAGCCACGCGCTTCGAGCCATCGCCTGCGAGCGATCACCTGGCGGAATCGTCCGCCGATCAAACTGATAGCAATGGAGAATGTAATCATGTCGCTTACCGCACAGGAAATTCAGGACTGCAAGGCACTGGTCACCAGCATCTGGGGGGCCAGCGTGGCCGCTAACCTCGACTACAACGAGGAGGTGGTGGAAGTGGTGCGCATCACGGTCGAGCAGATCAGCATCTGTTCGCAACGATTGGCCGATTTCTTCTCGGCATTGGTCATCGTCGTGGGTGGCGTCGCGGCCGCGGTGTACTCGCGGATGTGGCTGGTCAAGGGCGCCAAGCGGATCGCCGATGAGATCCAGAATCTCAAGGACGCCAACCTGCAGGCCCGTGCCTGCATCGCCCAGGCCGCAGCGACCTATCGCTCGCCGTTGGAGATGGCGTCGCTGGGCATCTGATAGCAACGCGTCGATGTTCCCGAGCCCAGGCATTGCCTGGGCTTTTTTTCTTGCGCCAAGGAGGTGCTGCATGCTCACCGAGCGGCAACTCATTCAGATTTATCCTCTGGCTGGCCAGCGTGCCAGCGCGTTTCTTACGCCTCTCAACGAAGCCATGGCCCGCTGGGAGATCGATCACCCCAAGCGTATCGCCGCCTTCCTCGCCCAGGTCGGTCATGAGTCCGGCCAGTTACGCTATGTGAAGGAACTGGGCAGCGATCGCTATCTTTCACGCTACGACACCGGCCCACTGGCCCTGCGCCTGGGCAACACGCCCGAGGCCGACGGTGATGGCCAGCTGTATTGCGGTCGCGGCCTGATCCAGGTCACCGGGCGCAACAACTACCAGGCTTGCAGCCGTGCGCTGTTCGGTGATGAGCGGTTGCTGGCGCAACCCCAGCTACTCGAGCAGCCGCGCTGGGCCTGCGAGTCGGCGGCCTGGTTCTGGCAGTCGCGCGGGCTCAATGCCCTGGCCGATCGTGGTGAGTTCAACCGCATCACCCGACATATCAATGGTGGGCTCAATGGCCTGGATGAGCGCCTCAAGCTCTGGGCCAGGGCTCGGGAGGTATTGTGCTGAGCCGCCTGCAGTTTGCTGCGTACGTTGCCTCGGTACTGTTGTCCGCCGCGTTGGCCTGGCAGGTTCAGGCCTGGCGCTACGAGCGTCTGCTCGCCGAGTCGGACGAGTTGCAGGCGAGCCAGCGGGTGGAGCAGGCCGAGGTGCTCAACGAACAGCTGCGTAGTGAGCGCGAGCAGCGCCAGGCGCTCGAGCGACGGCTGCACGACAGCGAGTCGATTCATTTCCAGGAGCTTACCGATGCGCAACACAATCAGGCTCGGCTGCGTGATCGCCTTGCTACTGCCGATCTGCGCCTGTCGGTCCTGGTCGAGCGCGACGCCACCTGTTCCACAATGCCTGCCGCCACCGGCGCCAGCGGCGTGGATCATGGCGCCGTACGCGCCCGACTTGACCCGGCGCATGCTCGACGAATTATCGCCATCACCGACGACGGCGACCGGGGGCTGATCGCCCTGCGCGCCTGTCAGGCCTACATCCGCGCGCTGGCGCCGTGAATCCTTGCCTGGGGGGATGAGGGTGGTAGGGTAGTGCGCAGTCACGCAAGGAGCCTGCCATGGACCCGATCACCGTACTTTCTACCCGCCTGGGCGAACACCTGCGCCGCTTCAATGCGCAGGTGACCACCGCCGAGTCCTGCACCGGTGGTGGCATCGCCGAGGCGATCACCCGTATTCCCGGCAGTTCGGCCTGGTTCGAGGCGGGTTACGTCACCTATTCCAACGCCCAGAAGACCCGCCAGCTTGGCGTCCCCGAGGCACTGTTCACCCAGGTTGGCGCCGTCAGCCAGGAAGTGGTCGAGGCCATGGTCCGTGGTGCCCAGGCCGCCAGCGGCGCGCGGTTTGCCGTAGCGGTCAGCGGTGTCGCCGGGCCGGATGGCGGCTCGCCGGCCAAACCGGTAGGCACCGTGTGGCTGGCCTGGGGCGATGGAGCCCGCGTGATCAGCGAGCGTCGCCACTTCGAGGGCGATCGCGAGGCGGTGCGCCGACAGACGGTGATCGCTGCGTTAGACGGCTTGTTACAGCTTGGTGCCGAGTAAATCGCTCGACGGGGGTTTGCGGAAACGAATCCCTGTGGAATAATACTGGCTACTTATACAGGTATTCCGGCCATCAGGGCCAAGTCGAACACGTGAGGATTTCAATGGACGACAACAAGAAGCGCGCCTTGGCTGCGGCCCTGGGTCAGATCGAACGCCAATTCGGCAAGGGCGCAGTCATGCGCATGGGCGATCACGAACGCCAGGCCATCCCGGCCATCTCCACCGGCTCGCTGGGCCTGGACATCGCCCTCGGCATCGGCGGTCTGCCGAAGGGCCGTATCGTCGAGATCTACGGCCCGGAATCCTCGGGCAAGACCACGCTGACGCTGTCGGTCATCGCCGAGGCCCAGAAGAACGGCGCCACCTGCGCCTTCGTCGACGCCGAGCATGCCCTCGACCCTGAGTACGCTGGCAAGCTCGGCGTCAACGTCGATGACCTGCTGGTCTCGCAGCCAGACACTGGCGAACAGGCCCTGGAAATCACCGATATGCTGGTGCGTTCCAACGCTGTCGACGTGATCATCGTCGACTCCGTGGCGGCCCTGGTACCCAAGGCTGAAATCGAAGGCGAAATGGGCGACATGCACGTCGGCCTGCAGGCCCGTCTGATGTCCCAGGCACTGCGCAAGATCACCGGTAACATCAAGAACGCCAACTGCCTGGTCATCTTCATCAACCAGATCCGTATGAAAATTGGCGTGATGTTTGGTAGCCCGGAAACCACCACCGGCGGTAACGCCCTGAAGTTCTACGCCTCGGTCCGTCTGGACATCCGTCGTACTGGCGCGGTGAAGGAAGGTGACGAAGTGGTGGGCAGTGAAACCCGCGTCAAGATCGTCAAGAACAAGGTTTCGCCACCTTTCCGTCAGGCCGAGTTCCAGATTCTCTACGGCAAGGGTATCTACCGTAACGGCGAGATCATCGACTTGGGCGTCGCCCAAGGCTTGGTCGAGAAGTCCGGCGCCTGGTACAGCTATCAGGGCAACAAGATCGGCCAAGGCAAGGCCAACGCTGCCAAGTATTTGCAAGAGAACCCGGCCATCGGTTCGGAAATCGAGAAGCAGATTCGTGAGAAGCTGCTGACCTCCGGCGCTGTCGCCGCTGCTGGCAAGGCCGCCGCCGCTGAAGCTGATGCCGACGATATGGCTGATGCTGAAGCCGGTTATTGATATCGCTGGTTGATCGCGCATGTCGTCCGTCGTACTCGACACTCCCGTCGCCGTTCGGCGGACAGCCATGGACCTGCTTGCGCGCCGCGAGCATGGTCGTGTCGAGCTGACGCGCAAGTTGCGTCAGCGCGGCGCCACCGATGAGCTGATCGAGCCTGCGCTCGATCGGCTTGCCGAGGAAGGGCTGCTCAGCGAGGCGCGCTACCTGGAAAGCTTCATTTCCTATCGCTCCAACTCCGGCTATGGCCCCGCACGTATTCGTGAGGACCTGAGTCAGCGAGGGCTGAACCGTGGCGATATCGATCAGGCACTGCGCGAGAGCGGTGTGGACTGGTCGGCCCGCCTACGGGACGTCTGGCAGCGCAAGTTCGGCGGGCAACGTCCTCAGGATCCCCGCAGTCGCGCGCAGCAAACGCGCTTTCTCGCCTACCGTGGTTTTTCCATGGACATGATCGGCCGGCTGCTCAGCGGGCGCGACCTCGATTAATGACGGCCAGTACGGCTGACCAGGCAGATATCTGCCAGGTCAGCCGTACTGGCCGTTTTTCGTTCAACCGACTTTCAGCGCTTCTCGCGCATGCTGGGTCGTGTGCATGGGCTGAGGTTTTGCCCAGTTTTCCGGCAGGTTGATGAAGTCCACCAGTTCACGAAGGCGCCCCTGATCACGGCCGTTGAAGGCGAAGGTCAGGCGGGTCAGGTGGTTGAAGTCTCCTACTTCATGTTCTGCGCTACTGTCGGGCTGTTGATGATACTTGCCGCTCAGCCGCAGGTCGGCAAAACCCTCCTGGATGTCGCATAGCGCAGCCTCGCTCAAGGGGTGCAGCATGCGGATCACGAACTGGTTCTTCAGCCAGCGGCTCGAGTGGTAGTTGCTATAGAACTGCTTGATCTCTTCAACGGCCTCGTCGGCGCTGTGTACCAGGCGTACCAGCTTCAGGTCGCTGGGCAAGATATAGCGGTTCTCTTCCAACTGACGGCTGATGAAGTTCAGGGCATCCTGCCAGAAGCTGCCGCCAGGCGAGTCCAGCAGTACCACCGGTACCAGTGGGCTTTTGCCGGTCTGGATCAGGGTCAGCACTTCCAGCGCTTCATCGAGCGTGCCGAAGCCACCCGGGCAAAGGACCAGTCCGTCGGCTTCCTTGACGAAGAACAGCTTGCGGATAAAGAAGAAGTGGAAGGGCAGCAGCTTATCGGTGCCGTCCACCGTGGCATTGGCATGTTGCTCGAAAGGCAGTGTGATATTGAAGCCCAGGCTGTTCTCGGCACCGGCGCCTTCGTGGGCAGCGGCCATGATGCCGCCACCGGCACCGGTGATGACCATCAGCTCGGAGCGTGCCAGCGTGGCGCCCAGTTCCCGGGCCAGGGCATACATCGGGTGTTCCTGGGGTGTGCGCGCCGAGCCGAACACCGTGACTTTGCGTCGGCCCTTGTAGCGCTCGAGAGTACGGAAGGCGTGATCCAGTTCGCGCAGGGCCTGCAAGGTGATCTTGGCGTTCCAGCGGTTGGCGTCGTCGCTGGCCATGCGCAGCACGGTCAACATCATGTCGCGGTAGAGGGGCAGGTTGGGGCTGTTCGGTGCCACCAGTTGCAGTTGTTCGTCAATCCTGCCCAGGTCGATTCCCTGGTCGCTGAAGTGCTTGGACAGCAGTTCATTCGGTAGGTAAGGCATTCAACGTCTCCTTCTGCAGCAAAACCTCTGACCGGTCGATGGTGAGTACCGGCCACGACACTGCGTGTGTCGCTGGCTGCTGTGGCTCGAGTGTGCATCCCGAGCATTGCAGTAGGCCTTCAAGGCCGTGATGCAGTGGCATGTATCCATCTTGTCTGTTTTCGTTGCGGATCCGGCAACGTCGTGGCGTCGGCAATCTCCTGTGCTTGCCGAAAAATGCCTGTCGTTTGCTTTCAATCTAGACGCTGGCGCGCGATCGTGCCGGTTCGCTGAAGGTCACCGTTCGTCTGATCGGATCCAATCCTTGCCGAGCTTTGTTTAACTGAGGGCAGAGGGCGATGCAGGGAGGAAGAAGCATGCATCGGTTGGTCATCGAGGTGGACCTGCAGTTGTATGAACTGCTCAGGCGTGCGGCCAAGGACCACCACTTGAGCCTGGAGGGCGAGTGCCTGCGCAGGTTGCAAGGCGCCGACAGGCAATCACGTTACCTTCAGGCCCTGCTGGCGGATCTGCGCGCCGATGAAGAACAGCGGCGCGCCAGCGACGATCAGGTCGCCTGAATCACTTTTTCTTATTGCCAGCGGTGCAACTGGCAGCATCGAACGCCTGGTCCATGACCGGCTGGTTGGTCTTGTAGACGGTGAAGCGGTAGACCATCACCGCGCCCTTGGTCATCAGTTGGCGGTAGCCGGTGTTGCGGCAGACGCTGTCGCCCAGCTGGCTGCGCACCAGCGCCGGGTTTTCCAGCATGCGCTGGGCATGTTCTTCACGCACGCTCAGGTGGTTGACCAACGCCTTGCCCTTCTCGACGGTGTAGCCCTGATCGAGGATGTCTTCGTTGACGGCGCGTGGCGTGCCGACGCTGCTCTCCTTGGCAACCTTCTGCAGCATCTGGTTCAGCTCGTAGTCCTGCTTGGACGCTGCGCTGGCGGCAAGCGGCAGGGCGAGCATCAGGCTCAGGGTCGGGACGATAAGACGCAGCATGAATCTCTCCTGGTTCGGTGACTGGCGCTTTGACCCGCGCCGGCAGGCGGCGTTCCATGAACTGGTCGCGCTCCAGGCGCAGCCGCCGCCAAAGGCTCGATTATAAGGGAGCCTGGCAGTGCCCTGCACGGCAAACCTGCGCCCGCTCTGGTAGACTGGCACCTTTGTTTCCCGCCGAGTTGTCGCAGTGTCCATCCTATTCCCGTTGCCAGGCTTGCAGCCATGAGCCATGCGGTAGCGCGTCTGCGCGCCGAGCGTCTGGCGCGCAGCAACAAACCCTTCGTCGCCCGCGGTTCGCGAGCCGATCGCTGCCCGGACTGCCGGGTTATCGCCAGCCATTGCCTGTGCGCCTGGAAGCCTCGGGTCGACGCCCAGGCCGGCATGTGTCTGGTGATGCACGACACCGAGCCATTGAAGCCGACCAACACCGGCTGGCTGATCGCCGACCTGATCGAAGACACCTGGGCCTTCGGCTGGCAGCGCACGGATGTCGATGCGCGCTTGCTGGCGCTGCTCGAACAACCCCAGTGGCAGCCCTATATCGTCTTCCCTGGTGAGTTCGTCGCACCGGAGCGGGTGGTCAACGAAGTGGTGTGCGAGCCTGGCAAGCGGCCGCTGTTCATCCTGCTCGACGCCACCTGGACCGAAGCGCGCAAGATGTTTCGCAAGAGCCCGTACCTGGACCGCTTCCCGGTGCTGAGCCTGGAGGCCGAGCAGATGTCGCGCTACCGCCTGCGCCGCTCCAAGCGTGACGATCATTTCTGCACCGCGGAAGTGGCGGCCATGTGTCTGGACCTGGCCGGCGACAACCGTGCCTCCCAGGCGCTGGATGCCTACCTTGACGTGTTCAGCCTGCACTACTTGAGCGGCAAGCGACACCTGGCACTGGACGACCAGGATGAGCCGCATCAACGCTTGCATACCTTCCTATAGTCCAAGGGGCAAGCTAGCCGGATTGGTTCATACTGTCGAGCAGGTCGCCAGGGTGGGCGAGGCCGCCGGGCAATTGGCTTGACCACCCGGACGGTGCTCGGCATCCTTGGCGCCGATTCGGCCACGACGCAGCCGCTACCCCTGGTCTGCATCGTGTCCTTGCCGCTGGCGGCGCCGCCGCCCGCGCCTTGAGTTGCCCGCCAGGCACAGGCCCCATACCCCACAGCGCCTGGCACAGAACAGGACCCCTGGATCGATGGCTACATATGAAATCCTGATTGCCGATGACCATCCGCTGTTCCGTAGCGCCTTGCGCCAGGCCGTGACCCTCGGCCTCGGGCAGGACGTACGTCTGGTGGAGGTGGCAAGCATCGCCGAACTGGAAACCCGCCTGACCGAGAAATCCGACTGGGACCTGGTCCTGCTCGACTTGAACATGCCAGGTGCCTATGGCTTCTCCGGGCTGGTCCTGCTCCGTGGGCAATACCCGCAGATTCCGGTGGTGATGGTGTCGGCGCAGGAAGAGGCGGCCGTGGTGGTCAAGTCCCGTGAGTTCGGGGCCAGCGGTTTCATTCCGAAGTCCAGCCCGCTGGAAACCATCCAGGACGCCGTGCGCAAGGTGCTCGACGGCGAAGTGTGGTGGCCGCCGCAGGCGTTCGAAAAGGTTGATGTGTCGGCCGAGGCCAAAGCCGCCAGCGAAGGGCTCGCAAGCCTGACGCCGCAGCAGTTCCGGGTGCTGACCATGGTCTGCGAAGGTTTGTTGAACAAGCAGATCGCCTACGAGCTGAGCGTTTCGGAGGCGACCATCAAGGCCCACGTCACCGCGATCTTCCGCAAGCTGGGCGTGCGTACCCGGACCCAGGCCGCCTTGCTGCTGCAACAACTTGAATCGGTTTCAGCCAACTGAGCCTTCCGGCTTCACGCTTTTTTGACCCAGGCTGGACTAGCCTGCAGGTCTTTTTCAGGTGAATTGACTCACATGTCGCCATTCAAGGGCCAGACCGGCCTGAAACGCATCTTCAATGCCGCCGGCTATTCGCTCGACGGCCTGCGCGCCGCCTTCAAGGGCGAGGCTGCCTTCCGCCAACTGGTGCTGCTCAATGTGCTGCTGATCCCGACTGCCTTCTGGTTGCCGGTCAGTCGCGGCGAGCGTGCGATCCTGATCGCGGTGTGTCTGCTGGGGCTGATCGTCGAGCTGCTCAACTCGGCGGTCGAGGCTGCCATCGACCGCATTTCGCTGGACCGTCACCCCTTGTCGAAGAACGCCAAGGACATGGGCAGTGCTGCGCAGTTGGTGGCAATGAGCATGGTGGCGCTGGTCTGGGGCGTAATCCTGCTCGGCTGACGCTCAGGCGATGGTCGGCAGCACGATCTCGTCGCTGCGCTGCACCCCCGCAGTGAAGCTGCGGCACAGCTCGAGAAACTCACGCATGGCCGAGGTCTGGTACTTCTGCTTGTGCCAGATGAAGTAGAACTGGCGCAGCAGATCCAGCTCCGGGGTTTCCACTGCCACCAGGCTGCCGCGCCTGAAAGCGTCGCGCAGCGCGAGGCGCGAGATGCAGCCAATCCCCAGACCCGACTCCACGGCGCGCTTGATCGCTTCCGTATGTTCGAGCTCCAGGCGGATGTTCAGGTTGGCGCGGTGGTGGCGCATGGCCTGGTCAAAGGTCAGGCGGGTGCCTGAGCCTTGTTCGCGCAAGATCCACGCCTCCTGGGACAAGGCCTCGATATTGGCGCGGCCGACCTTGGCCAGCGGATGTTGCGGAGCGCAGAACACCACCAGTTCGTCCTCGACCCAGGGTTGCACCTCCAGGTCAGGGTGGTTGCAGTCACCCTCGATAAGACCCAGGTCAATTTCGTAGTGGGCCACCTGTTGCACAATGTGCGCTGTATTCTGCACGTGCAGCTTGACCTGGCTTTCCGGGTGCACCTGCATGAAGCTGCCGATCAGCAGCGTTGCCAGGTAGTTGCCGATGGTCAAGGTGGCGCCGACGGCGAGCGAGCCGAAGCCGGACTTGCCGTTGAGCAGGTCTTCGATTTCCTTGGCCTGGTCGAGCAGGGCTACTGCTTGGGGCAGCAACTGATGGCCCAGGGCGTTGAGGCTCAGGCGCTTGCCGGCGCGATCGAACAGCTGGCAGCTGGACTGGCGCTCCAGTTCGGTGATGGAGGTACTGGCCGCCGACTGCGACAGGGCCAGTACATTGGCCGCTCGCGATACGCTTTGATGCTGGGCGACGGCGACGAAGACTTGAAGCTGGCGGAGAGTGAATCGCATATCTATATAACCGATAAGTCATATCTTGATAATTCAGTTAACAGATATTCTCGCTGCCCCTAAACTATCGCGCAACTGCGCGTCTTGCGCGCGCCGCGTTTTTCTTCAGGAGCCCCACTAGATGAGCAACATGAACCACGAACGTGTCCTCAGTGTGCATCACTGGAACGACACTCTGTTCAGCTTCAAGTGCACCCGCGACCCGGGCCTGCGCTTCGAGAACGGTCAGTTCGTGATGATCGGCCTGCAGCAGGAAAGCGGCCGTCCGCTCATGCGTGCCTATTCGATCGCTTCGCCGAACTGGGAAGAGCATCTGGAGTTCTTCAGCATCAAGGTGCCGGACGGTCCGCTGACCTCCCAGCTGCAGCACCTGAAGGAAGGCGACGAGATCATCATCAGCAAGAAACCGACCGGCACCCTGGTACTGGACGACCTGAACCCGGGCAAGCACCTGTACCTGCTGAGCACCGGCACCGGCCTGGCACCGTTCATGAGCGTGATCCAGGACCCGGAAACCTACGAGCGTTTCGAAAAGGTCATCCTGGTGCATGGCGTGCGCTACGTGAACGAAGTCGCCTACCGCGAGTTCATCACCGAGCACCTGCCACAGAATGAATTCTTCGGTGAAGCGGTGCGTGAGAAGCTGATCTACTACCCGACCGTGACCCGCGAGCCGTTCGAGAACCAGGGCCGTCTGACCGACCTGATGCGCAGCGGCAAGCTGTTCAGCGACATCGGCCTGCCACCGATCAACCCGCAGGACGACCGTGCGATGATCTGCGGCAGCCCGAGCATGCTCGACGAGACCAGCGAAGTGCTCGACAGCTTCGGCCTGAAGATCTCGGCGCGTATGCGCGAGCCAGGTGATTACCTGATCGAGCGTGCATTCGTCGAGAAGTAAGGCGAATTGCGGCATAAAAAAACGCAGACCAGGGTCTGCGTTTTTTTATGCCTGGAGAATGTGAGTTCAGGCTTCGCGTGCAACCTCCAGCACCCGGATCACTTCCGGCTGGGGATAATGCCAGCGCACCTGCACATCCCAGAACTTTACCCCGTAGACGCGTTCCGCAGGCGGCACCTGGTAGGCCGGGCGCGGGTCCTGGGCCAGGCACTGCTCGATGAGCTCCACCAGTGGTTCTGCCAGGCGCAGAGCATGTTCGTGGGCCTGGTGCAGGGCACTATCGCTCCACTGCACGTTGATCGGCAGTGGCGCATCGCTGGCCATCTGGTTGACGGCATTGTCGATGCTGTCGGCGTAGGGCACGTAGGGTTTGATATCCAGCACTGGCGTACCGTCCAGCAGGTCGATGCCGGACAAGAGCAGACGCCCCGGCTCCACGCCCTCGAGGCGCACCACCGACTGACCAATACCATTGGGGCGATGGGTGGCGCGCGTGGCGAACACGCCCATGCTCTTGTTGCCGCCCAGGCGCGGTGGGCGCACCTTCAGCCTGGGCTTTTCTTCCAGTGCTTGATGGAACAGGAACAGCAGCCACACGTGGCTGACCTGCTCCAGGCCCTGTACCGCGTCACCCTGGTCGAACGGCGGCAGCAGCTCCAGCACGCCACGTGCGGCAGGCGCCAGGCGCGGCTGGCGGGGGATGGCGAACTTCTCCTTGAAGCAGGAACGGACGATGCCCACCGGTGTGACGCTGTGCTGCATGATCGGCTCAGCCACGTACGCGAAGGGTCAGGCCCTTGAGGAAGTTGCGCAGCAACTGGTCCTGGCAGGGCCGGTAGTTGTCATGCCCGACCTTGCGAAACAGCGCGCTGAGTTCGGGCTTGGACACCGCGAAATTGACCGACTTGAGAATCGCGTGCAGGTCATCTTCCTTCAGCTCGAACGCCACCCGCAGTTTCTTAAGCACGGTGTTGTTGGTCACGGGCAGCTCGACGGGCTGGGGCGCACGGCTGTCGTCCTTGCCACGGCGGTGGATCACCAGGCCATCGAGAAAATGGGCCATGACGCGTTCCGGGCAGCGCACGTAGCCGGCTTCGTCTTCCTTCTTGATGTAGCCGGCAAGGACCACCGGGTTCACTTCAAGGCCGGACAGGGCGATGATTTCGGCCATCTTGGCGTCGTTCACCTTGAGCATGTAGCGCAGGCTGCGCAGGACATCGTTGTGGTTCATGTGACTCGAATCCTTTTCAGGGCCGCACCTGGCGGCGCGGCGGTATCGCTTAGAAACGTTCGCTGGCGGCCAGGTAGCGCCACTGACCCAAGGGCAGCTTGCCCATCGACACACCACCCAGGCGAATGCGACGCATACCGAGCATTTCCAGGCGAAGGTAGGCGCACAGTTCGGAAATCTGCCCAGGCTGCGGGTTTTTCAACACCAGGCGCAGGTGGGTTTCGTTCTGCCAGCTGGCCTTGGCCCGCGGCAGTTCCCGGTCATTGCGCGTGGCACCACGGGCCAGGCGCTCGAGCGCCTGCGGTGTGGTTTCACCGCGTACCTCGATGATGTATTCCTGCTCCAGGCGACGCAGGTCGGCGTCGATCTTGCGGGTCACCCGCCAGTCCTGGGTGAATACCTGCAGGCCGCTGGCGCCGCGTTCGAGCGGGGCGAGGCAAGTCAATCTGGCGAAGTGCCCGTGCAGGGGGCGCACGCCTTCGCGGTGGGCTTCGCTGAGACTTGCCATGTTCATGCTGGCGCGGGCAGCTTCACTGTCCTGGCCCTTGGGCTGGTTGAGCAGCAGGGTAACCGGCTCCAGTGTTTCGGCACGGGCACCCGGGAGCAGTTCGACACGCTGAGTTTCAACCTTGAACTGCGGTTGCTCGACCACGACTCCATCGACCGTGACCCAGCCGCCCTCGATGTACAGTTCGGCCTCGCGGCGGGAGCAGCCGAGCTGTTCGATGAGGCGTTTGGACAGGCGGACGGGTTCGGACATGAGCAGACATTCACAGGGCAGGGAAAGGTATCCATTGTACCCGTCCAAGCCGTGCTGCGGCTGGGAATCTGTGCCATTTCGGCCATTTGCACAGCGGTGGCGGCGCAGTTGCTAGCCCTGTGGGCGGATCAGTCGCATATGCAGCAGCGGATACGGCTGACCCAAGCCATCGGTTTCCGAGCGGCCCGCTATCTCGAAGCCCTCATGCAGGTAGAAACCCAGCGCCTGGGGGTTCTGTTCGTTGACGTCCAGGCGATCGGCGTTGAGCTCGGAAATGGCGTGGTGCAGCAGGCGCTTGCCAACGCCTTGGCCGCGGTGCTCAGGGGCGACGAAGAGCATGTCGACACGGCCGTTGGCGACGCCGGTGAAGCCGAGAATCCTGCGTCGAGTGTCCCGGCAGCAGACCAGCATCACGGCGTCCAGATAGCGGCGCAGTACATGGTCGCGCAGCAGCACGATGTAGGCGTCGGGGAGAAAATCATGAGTGGCGCGCACCGATGCTTCCCAGATACGGACCAGTTCGGGGTAGTCGCTGTAGTGGGGGGTATGTAGCGTCAGGTGCAAGGACATTCTGTCTTCCTCGGGTAGTGAGGAAAACATAGATGCTGCAGCACCGGTGTGCGGATTTTTTCTGTCTGGCAGGCCCTTTCGCGGTGTTATGCGCGAAAGGGCGTGACGATCAGATGGGCTCGGCCCACATGTCGTATTCGTCGGCATCGACAATACGGCAACGGACCTTGTCGCCCGGCTTGAAGCCGTGGTCACCGTCGATGAACACGCTACCGTCGATTTCCGGGGCGTCGAAGAAGCTGCGACCTACCGAGCCCTGTTCCTCGACCTCGTCGATCAGTACCTCGATCTCCTTGCCGATACGCAGTTGCAGGCGTGCAGTGCTGATCGCCTGCTGGTGGGCCATGAAGCGGTCCCAGCGATCCTGCTTGACGTCATCCGGGACTTCTTCCAGGCCCAGGTCGTTGGCTGGGGCGCCTTCGACCGGCGAGTACTGGAAGCAGCCGACGCGGTCGAGCTGGGCTTCGGTCAGCCAGTCGAGCAGGTACTGGAAGTCCTCTTCGGTCTCACCGGGGAAGCCGACGATGAAGGTCGAGCGGATCACCAGTTCCGGGCACTGCTCGCGCCAGTTCTTGATGCGCGCCAGGGTACGGTCCTCGAAGGCCGGGCGTTTCATGGCCTTGAGCACCTTGGGGCTGGCGTGCTGGAACGGGATGTCCAGGTACGGCAGGATCTTGCCGGCGGCCATCAGCGGGATCACGTCATCGACGTTGGGGTAGGGGTAGACATAGTGCAGGCGCACCCAGGCGCCCAGGCTGCTCAGCGCTTCGCACAGCTCGAGCATGCGGGTCTTGACCGGGCGACCGTTCCAGAAGTCGGTCTTGTACTTGACGTCGACGCCATAGGCGCTGGTGTCCTGGGAAATCACCAGGATCTCCTTGACGCCAGCCTTCACCAGGCGCTCGGCCTCGCTCAGCACTTCGCCGACCGGGCGGCTGACCAGCTTGCCGCGCATCGACGGGATGATGCAGAAGCTGCAGCTGTGGTTACAGCCTTCGGAAATCTTCAGGTAGGCGTAGTGGCGCGGGGTCAGCTTGACCCCCTGCGGCGGCACCAGGTCGATCAGCGGGTTGTGGTCCTGGCGCGGTGGCACCACCTCGTGTACGGCATTGACCACCTGCTCGTATTGCTGTGGGCCGGTGACCGACAGCACGCTGGGGTGCACGTCGCGAATGGTGCCTTCCTCGACACCCATGCAGCCGGTGACGATGACCTTGCCGTTTTCCTTGATCGCTTCGCCGATCACTTCCAGCGACTCGGCCTTGGCGCTGTCGATGAAGCCGCAGGTGTTGACCACCACCACGTCGGCATCTTCGTAGGTCGGAACGAC